>JAUXSD010000010.1 GCA_030681525.1 Solirubrobacteraceae bacterium | reverse complement strand
GATGCGCGGCTCGATCCGGTCCAGCACGAGGCGGTTGGCCTCGAGCATGTCCTCCAGGCGGCCGGTGTCCTTCCACCAGCCGCGCACGATGTGCGGCTCCACGCGCCGGCCCTGGTCGACGAGGTACTGGATCGCGTCGGTGATCTCCAGCTCGCCCCGGGCGCTCGGCTCGATCGCCCGCGACGCGTCGTGAATGCCCGCCGTGAACATGTACACGCCCACGAGCGCGAGATCCGTCGCAGGCTGCGCCGGCTTCTCGACAAGCCGCACGACCCGCCCGCCGTCGAGCTCGGCGACGCCGAAGTTCTGCGGATCGGGCACCGGCGTCAGAAGGATCAGCGCGTCGGGCGCGCTGGAGCGAAACGCCTCCACCAGCTCGGTGATGCCGCCCTGCAACAGGTTGTCGCCGAGATACATGACGAACGGGTCGCCGTCCAAAAAGGCCTCCGCCGTCAGCGCCGCATGCGCGAGGCCCGACGGCGCGTCCTGCTCGACATACGTGATCTTCACCCCGAACCGCGAGCCGTCACCCGCCGCCTCGCGGATCTCGCCGCCCGTCTCCGGCGCGATGATGATCCCGACCTCCTCGATGCCCGCCTCCGCCATCGCCTCGATGCCGTAGAACAGCACCGGCTTGTTCGCGACCGGCACGAGCTGCTTGGCGCTCGTATGCGTGATCGGGCGCAGGCGCGTGCCCTTGCCCCCCGAGAGGATGAGGCCCTTCATCAGTACGTGGCGGACCCGAGCTTGCGGTGATCCCACGTCGCTCGGGAACGCTCGGCGAACTGCAACACGACGCGCTTGGGCGCCTGCGCGTGCACCATCGCGCGCACGTCATCGGAGAGCTCGCCGTCGCCGTAGCGGCGAAAGAGCTCCAGGCCGAAGGCGGCCACGTCGTCGGTGTCTCGGTGAATGGTCACGTCGGCTTTCAGCATGACACCGCGCAGCTCGTGGTACTCGCGGCCCGCCTCGACCTGCAGCGTCGCCCGCGGGTCGCGCTCGAGGTTTCTCACCTTCTGCGACTTCGCGAACGTCCACGCCCAGATCTCGTCATCACGTACGACGAACCAGAGCGGCATGAGATGCGGAAATCCGTCCTTGCCGATCGTCGCGCAGACGACGGTGCGCTCCTGCGCGAGGAACGCGCCGACCTCGTCGGGCGTCATGCGGATCTGCTCGCGACGACTCACGGGCGGGACTGTAGCCAGCCCCGCCCGCGGTCCGTCCCGGGTGCTGCGGTCTACTTGTCCTTGAAGATGTAGACCGTCTCGCAGCCCTTGATCTTCCTGGTCTCGTTGCGGTTGATCCGCACCTTGTCGCGGCCGGAGCCACAGCTCACCGTCGCCGCCGGACCGGCCGTGGCGACGTTGATGAAGTCGACCCCGGCGCCGCCGAAGGCGCGGTCGCGGCCGTACGCCGCGTTGATCGAGTCGTTGCCGGTGCCGCCCGACATGTAGTCGTTGCCCGGACCGCCGTTGAGGTGATCCTTGCCCGAGCTGCCGTACAGCTTGTCGTTGCCCAGGGCGCCCGAGATGTTGTCACCGCCGGTGCGACCCTCGATGCAGTCGTTGCCGCGGCCACCGTCGAGGCGGTCGTTGCCGCCGAGGCCGATGATCCGGTCGGCGATGTTCGTGCCCGTGATGCGATCGCCGCGGTTCGTGCCGACGATCGCGAAGCGTGGAGCTCCGCCCCCGGAGAGACACGGGCTGTTGCCGTAGCGCCGGCGTGCGACGTCGATCGGGACGACGCGACCACCGCTCGGGCCCTGGAACGGACGGCCGATGATGATCTCACCGAGGCTCGAGCCGCTCGTGCCGGCCGGGATGACGCACAGGTTGCGTGCGACGTCCAGCACCGAGCCCGAGGCGCAGACCTGCCCGAGCGGGTTGCCCGAGCCGTCGTTCTGCTTGGTGGGATCGCAGACCGGGCCGTTGGCGCCGACCTTCGCCTGTCCGACGACGAGGTCGATGAGCGGCGTGCCGCCGCGGATGACGATGACGTGCAGCGCGTTGATCGTCAGCGAATCCGCCGTCTGGATGCGCTCGTCGACCCGGATCTCGACGAGGGCGCCGAGCAGCGGGTTGAGGATCTCGGTCAGCTCCGTGAGCAGCTGGTCGAGCGGGATCGGCGTGCCGCCGAGCGTGATGTCTGCCACGCGGCTGTCACCCGCGAACTGCGGGGCGGTGTTGCCGGCGACGCATGTGCCGACCGCCCTCGAGTTCGCTGCACCGACGCCGAGCAGCGGGCCGCCGGCTCCGAGCAGCAGGCTGAGGTCCTCGACCTGACCCTCGGCAAGGATCGACTGGTCGATCGCGCGGCCCAGGTCGGGGTTGATCGAGGTGCTGGCCTTGCCGGTGACGGCGCCGAGGAATTCGGGCGAGATCCCCAGCTGCGTCGCGGTGTTGCCCGCGCCGGTCTCGCTGTCGACGCACTGGGCGCGGTCCGGGCTGGCGCCGTTGGCGGTGTTGATGTTGCCGTTCGCGACGATCGGCTCGACACGGTTGTTGCCGGCGACCGATGCGAACGTCGCGCTGGCACGACACTGCCACACCGGCGGCGTCGTGAATGCCTGTGCGGCCGGCGCCACGACGAGCATCCCTGCCATCGTGGCGAGTACTACGAGAAGCCTGCGGGTCATGCGTCTCCAATCGTTGGGGCAGATGGCCTGCGCGCATCTACCCGGAATCTAGTGTGCCGTCGCGACCTGCCCGTGATCGCCTGCCCGTCCTAGCCACCTTCCCCTGCTACAAACCGCCGAACTCCCCCCAAATCTGGCGCGATTGTTCCACGTCCGGCCGACGAACGGTGCTTTTCGTCAGCCGACGCAAGTTTTCTGGACGAACGTTCTAGATCCTGTTCGTTGCGCTCCCGGTCCAAACCTCCGCGCCGCGGGCCGGCGGGGCCCGCCGGTCTAGCGGACGGCGGCCGCGCGGAGGCGATGCACCGCCGCGAGCACCGCCTCGCGCGCCTCGGCGGGCTCGAGCACCGCGGCGTCGCCGGCCTCCGCGAGCACGTCGCGCACGAGGAAGTCGGTGCCCTTGAACGGCAGCTCCACGATGACCGACCCGTCGGCCAGCTCCTCGGCCACCCGGCGCTGCTCGCGCGCCCAGCGCGCGCGCTCCGGAGACACCCAGACGCGGGCGATGCGGGAGGCCTGCACCTCGCCGGTGCGCAGCCAGCCGTCGAGCTCCGCCGCCGGGTTGACCTCGGGGCGCGGCTCGTACGGGATCTCGGTGACCTCGGCGTGGCGGATGCGGTCCAGGCGGAAGTGGCGCACGTCGTCGCGCTCGGGATCGAAGGAGGCGACGTACCAGCCCTCGCGGCCGTTGACGAGCGCGTAGGGCTCGACGACGCGCGTCGTGTACTCGTCCTCGTTGGGCTTGTAGTAGTCCAGCCGCAGCAGATGGCGGCGGTTGATCGCCTCCGACGCGACGCGCGCCACCCGTGAGTCGTCGCCGCCCTGGTCGGCGACGTGCAGGCCCTGCTGCATCGGATCGGCGCCGAGCGCGGCGACGATCTTCTCGCGGGCGGACTGCAGCGAGCCCTCCGGCAGGTGCTCGCCGATGAGGTCGATGGCGGCGACGAGCGCCTTGGCCTCGACCGGCAGCAGGCGGGCGGGGCGGGCGAAGTTGTCCGAGTACGGCTCGGGGTCGACCTCGATCGCGCCGTCCTCGTCGATCTCGGCGTACAGCACGTACGAGCCGCCGCCGAAGTTCACGACGTTGAGGACGTTGATGTCCTCGCGCAGCTCGGCCTCGGAGATCTGCATCGTCTCGCAGACCTCGGCCGCCGCGAGCTTGACGCCGGCGCGGCCCGCGCGGATGAGGATCGACGCGAGGGTCACGAGGCGCGCGAAGCGTTCGGGCCGGATCGCGGCCTCGGTGCGGCGCGAGCCGTTCGTCGCCGCGACGGCGTCGGCCTCCTCGTCGAGGCTCGGGGGGACCGGCTCCGCGAGCTCGAGCGTCGCGCCCCGGTGACGCTCGAGCAGGAGCTCGACGCGCTCGGCCAGCTCGCGCTCGAGCTCCGGCGGGCCGAGCACGCGGGCATGCTCGCCCAGCCGCAGGACCCATGCGGTCAGCTGGCGGCGGTCGGCGTACGGCGTCGCGAAGACGATGTCGCCGTTGGTTCCCGACGGCTGGACCTCGCCGAAGCGGCCGAAGTGGCGCTCGATCTGCCACGCGATCCGCTCGGAGATCTCGACCTCGGCGGTGCCGACGGGGTCGCCGAACTGCCAGTCGGCGCGGTTGGCGTAGGGGCGTGGGTCGAAGCCCTCGGGTGGGCCCTTGAAGTCGTGCTCGGCCTTCGTCGCGTAGGCCACCTTGCCGCGGATCCGCGACAGCCGGAACACGCGCAGCGCCTTGCGCTCGTGGGCGTAGCCGAGCAGGTAGAACTCGCCTTTGAAGAGCAGGTGGTAGGGATCGACCCTGCGCGTGCCCGTGTCGTCGCGGGCCATCGTGTAGTAGTCGAAGGTGATCGTCTTGTTGCGGAAGATCGCGGTCTCGATCTTCGCCAGGCGCTGCGACAGCTCGTGGCCGTCGACGGAGGCCTTGATGCCCAGGCCGACCGCGCGCTGCTCGGGCGCGTTCATCGGATTCGAGCGCCCCCACGAGATCTGCTGCAGGGCCAGGCGCAGCGGCTCGGCGTAGGCGAACTCGCCGTCGAGCAGCGACAGCGCGGTCTGCAGCCCGGCGAGCTCGGCATCGGAGAACGCGATCGCCGGGAGATGGAAGCTCTCCGGCCGCAGCGAGTAGTTCTCCTGCTCGGCGACGCCGTCGACCGGCCGCTCGACCGTCAGCGCGATGCCCAGCGAGTCCAGCTCGGAGCGGTCGGCGTAGAAGCGTCGCGCGAACGCGTCCTCGTTCATCGCGCTGTAGCCCTCGACGTCGCGGCGGATCTCCAGCGCGGTCACGGGGCGCCGCTCGGCCATGAGGTACGAAATCAGGGAGAGCTGGCGAATGAGCTTCTCCGTGTCCTTGGCCATCCGGCACACGATAGGGGCCGACCGCGCGACTGCGGACCGCCTGCGGGTGTATTGCCCCGCTTTTTGCGAGGAGTTGCGCCCGTTCGCGGGCACGTTTTGGCTGCTTAGAGCCGCGGCTGTACGCAACGGCGGCGCGGATCACAACTGCAGCTCTGACGGGTGAGTCTGTTTGGTGCGGTCGTCTCGTCCAGGGTCGGCGTGGAGGGTCTGGTCGAGTTGTCCCTCTGTGTGCATCACTCGACCCGGCTACCGCGCGACGGCTCCCGACACCGAGCCCGGGTCGGTTTGTTCATGCCCCCACATGCATAAACCGACCCGCGCCCGACGCGAGCCCCGGAACGAACGCCGCCACGCGAACCACCCACACCTGTCAGAGACGCCGTTTGACGGACGCCGGCACCGGCGCTCCCGCTCGACCTGCCTCAGGCCGCCTCGCGCGCCTCCTGCGCGACGACCGGTGCCGCTGCGAAGTACGCGCCGCCGCCGAGGGCTCGGTCGAAGCGCGACCAGCGCTCGCCGCTGGGCAGCTCCTTCTCGAGCCGGTCGAACGAGCCCAGCCGGCCGCCGAGATTGTCGCAGAAGTGCACGAGCGTCGCCTCGCGCGTGCACGGGACGATCGGGCTGCCGTACTCGAGCGAGCCGTGGTGGCTGAGAATGATGTGCAGCACGGCCTCGGCGGTCGCCGGGTCGAAGCCCTCGATGTCGTCGATCAGGCGCCGCACGCGGTAATAGCCGAGCGGGATCTCGCCCTGCAGCTTGCCGGCGTCGGTCATCTCGATCGCCCCGCCCGCGAAGGCGTAGGCCTCGAGCTTGCCGATGTCGTGCAGCAGCGCCCCGGCCACCGCCACGTCGCGGTTGACCTCAGTGAAGGTTGCGCTGATCGCGCTGACCGCCTGGGCGACCGACAGGGAGTGCTCGAGCAGACCGTGGCGGTAGGCCTGGTGGAAGCGCTTGGCGGCCGGCGCGCAGCGGAAGTACGCCCACAGCGACGAGTCGCTGCCGAAGACCGCGGCGAGCAGCCGTCGCAGGTCGGGGTCCCGGACGGTCGCGAGCAGCTCGCGCAGGTCGTGCTCCATCTGCTCGGGCGAGCGCGGCGGCCCGTCGACCAGGGCGTCATCGTCGGACTCTCGTACGGACATGGCGTCAACGGTGGCAAGCCACGCGGACGGACCCGCAAGGTGCGAGGAGTAGCTTTCGTCGCGATGGCCTCGAGCGCGCTCATCACCGGGGGGACGGGTGGCCTGGGCGTCGCCGTCACGCAGGCCTTCCTCGACGGCGGATGGCGCGTCGTGGTGCCGGTCTTCGACGAGGCCGAGCGCGAGCGCCTGCCGAGCCACGAGCGCCTCGTGCTGGAGCCCGCGGACCTCTTCGATCCGGCGTCGGCGAGCGCGGTCACCGCGCTGGCGGCCGGCGACGACACCGCGCCGCTGCGGGCGGTCGTCAACCTCGTCGGCGGCTTCGCCGCGGGCGGCCGCGTGCACGAGACGCCGGTCGAGGACTTCGAGGCCCAGTTGCGGCTGAACCTGCGTCCGGCATACCTCGTCTGCCACGCGGCGATCGGGCACCTGCTGGCGGGCGAGGACGGCGGCGCGATCGTCTGCGTCTCCTCGCGCGCCGCGCTCGAGCCGTTCTCCGCGGCGGCCGGCTACATCGTCGCCAAGGCCGCGGTGCTCGCGTTCGTCGATGTCCTGCACGCCGAGTACGGCGCCGACGGCATCCGCGCCAACGCGATCCTGCCGAGCGTCATCGACACGCCGGACAACCGCCGCGCGATGCCCGGCGCCGACCACGGCCGCTGGGTGGCGCCCGCGCAGATCGCCGCCGTCGTGCGCTTCTTGTGCGAGGACGGATCGGGCATCGTGGGCGGCGCGCATGTGCCCGTCTACGGCCGGGCGTGACGTTGCAGGCCCGCGCGGATCGGCGTGACCGGGTCTCGACGCCGGGTACATTGAGCGCAATGCCGACACGCCGCCTTGCCACGTCGTGCGCCCTCGCAGCGGTCGCCCTGGCCGCCGCCGCGCCCGCCGCCGCCCAGCCGCCGCTGGCGGGCGAGCGGATCGCCGGCGGCGTCAGCGCCGCCGGGACGAGCCTCGCGGGCCTGACGGTCGACGAGGCCGCCGCGCGCCTGAACGAGGTTCACGGCGCGCGCCTGGAGAACGGCCTCGTCACGGTCCAGGCGGCCGACATCACCTGGACCTTCAAGACCGCCGATGCCGTGGTGCAGTTCGACGAGCTGCAGAGCGCCAAGCGCGCGCTGTACGCCGGGCGCGACGCGCAGGGCCGCGCCGTCGACGTCGCGCTCGCGGTGGCCTACACGAAGGACGCCGTCGAGAAGTTCGCCGCGCGCATCGACCGGCGGCTGAACCGCCCGGCGCGCAATTCACGCCTGAGGATCTCGCTGAAGAAGGTGCGCGTCACGCACTCCAGGCGCGGGCGCGACATGGACCGCCGCCAGCTCATCAAGAGCATCGGCGCCCGGCTGACCGACCCCAACCTCGACCGCGTCATCAAGCCGAAGCTCATCTCGGTGAAGCCGAAGGTGACCGCCGACAGGCTGCGCCGCGGCGCCTCCACCGTCGTCACGATCGAGCAGAGGACGTTCAAGCTGCGCCTGTTCAAGCACCTGAAGGTCGTCAAGACCTACAAGGTCGCCGTCGGTCAGCCGCAGTACCCGACGCCGCGCGGCCTGTTCTCGATCTCCAACAAGCAGGTCAACCCCGTCTGGTCGGTCCCGAACAGTCCCTGGGCCGGCGAGCTCGCCGGGTCGACGGTCACCGGCCCCGGCAACCCGCTGAAGGCGCGCTGGATGGGGATCACCGGCAGCGTCGGCATCCACGGCACGGGCGAGGACGGCTCGATCGGCACGCGGGCGTCGCACGGCTGCATCCGGATGCACGTCTCCGACGTCATCGCGCTGTACAAGCGCGTGCCGGTCGGGACCCCCGTCCTGATCGGCTGAGGCGCACCGCGTCGAGCAGCGGCTGGGCCTTGAGCAGCATCTCCTCGTACTCGTCCTCGGCCGCGGAGAGCATCACGATCGCGCCGCCCGCACCGATCGTCGCGCCGGTCGGCGTCGCGACGAGCGTGCGGATGACGATGCTCAGGTCGGCTGTCCCGTTCAGGGCCAGGAAGCCGAGCGCCCCGGAGTAGACGCCGCGCGGTGCGCCCTCGAGCGTGTCGATGATCTCCATCGTGCGCAGCTTGGGCGCGCCGGTCATCGAGCCGCCCGGGAACGTGGCGCGGATCGCGTCGACGACGTCGACGTCGTCGCGCAGGCGCCCGCGGATCGTCGACACGAGCTGGTGGACCGTCTCGTAGCTCTCGACGTCCATGAGCTTGGGGACGTGGACGCTGCCGATCTGCGACACGAGGCCGAGGTCGTTGCGCAGCAGGTCGACGATCATGAGGTGCTCCGCGCGGTCCTTCGGGCTGCGCGCGAGCGCGTCGCGCGCGGCGCGGTCGGCGGCCGGCTCGGCGTGACGGCGAGCCGTGCCCTTGATCGGCTTGGCCTCGATCGTGCGGTCGCGCGTCGCGCGCAGGAAGCGCTCCGGCGAGGAGCTCAGCACCACGCCCTCGCGCATGCGCAGGTAGGCGCTGTACGGCGCCGGGTTGACGCGCCGCAGGACGCGGTAGACCTCGAACGGATCGGCGAGCGGGGCCAGCGTGAGCGTGTTCGTCAGGCAGATCTCGTAGCTCTCACCCGCCTCGAGCAGGCGCTTGCACGCCTCGATGTTGGCCAGGTAGTGCTCGCGCCCGCGGCTGGGGACGAAGTCCGGGGCGGCGTCGGCGTGGGCGTCGGCGATGACCGGCTCGGGCAGCTCCGGCAGCGCGTCGAGCGAGGTCGCGGTGGCCGCCAGCCAGGCGGCCGCGCGGGCGACCCCGCCGGTGCCGCCGTCGCTGAGCGCCAGGACGTGCGTCTGCTCGAGGAGGTGGTCGACGACGACGAGCCGGTCGGCCAGCAGCACAAACGCGTCGGGCAGCTCGGCCTCGTGCGCCGCGCTCGCGCCGCAGTCGGCCTTCAGCTCGTAGCCGAGGTAGCCGACGAAGCCGCCGTTGAAGTCGAACGGCAGGTCGGGGCTCTGCGTGTGCAGCCGCGCGAGCTCGCGGCTGAGGTACGCCGCCAGCGGCTCGCGGTGGACGCGGTCGGCGCCCGCCTGCGTCACCGTCAGCCGCGAGCCGCCGACGCGGTAGCGCAGCTCGGCGCCGAGCTCGCCGCCCGCCGTGCCCATGAACGAGAAGCGCGACAGGGCCGGGTCGACGCGGCTGGAGTCCAGCCAGAAGGCGGCCTCGCAGTCGCCGAACAGTGCGGCGAACGCGCGCTCGGCGTCGCGCGCGCCCGCGAGCACGCGGTGCGACATTCGCACCGCCCCGCTCGGGCGCGCCGGCGGGCGCCCGCCGGGCACGACCGTGGTGGGGGGCAGCGCGGGCCGGCCGGCGGCCCGCGGCCGGCGCGGCGGCGTCATCGCGACGAAGTTCGCCATGAGCGCCGCGCCGTGCTCGGTGCCGATCGACTCGGGGTGAAACTGCACGCCCCAGGCGGGCCGGCCGCGGGCGCGGATCGCCATCAGCGTCCCGTCCTCGGCCCAGGCGACGGCCTCCAGCGGGGCCGGCAGGGCCGGCTCGACGATCAGCGAGTGGTAGCGCACGGCGCGAAAGCCCTGCGCGATTCCGGCGAACAGGCCGTCACCGCGATGAAAGACGCGGCTGATGCGGCCGTGGACGATCGCCTCGCCGCGCACCACGCCGGCGCCGTTGACGAGCGCGAGGCCCTGATGGCCGAGGCAGACGCCGAGCACGGGGATCTCGCGCTGGGCCAGCGCGGCCCGGCCGACGCCCAGGTCGCGCTCGCGCTCGGGCCGCCCCGGCCCGGGCGAGACGACGATCCGGTCCCATGGATGGGCGGCGAGCGCCTCCCAGCGCACCTCGTCGTTGCGCACGACGACGGGCTCCTCGCCGGCGACGCTCGCGATGAGCTGGTAGAGGTTGAACGTGTACGAGTCGTAGTTGTCGATCAGCAACGTCGTCACGAGAGTGCGCCACAGCCTAGACACCACCCTGCGCTGGACCGGCAGCGGGCTCGAGCCGGTGCAGGGCGCCCCGGCGGCCGCGCTGCTGGCCGCCGACTCCTGGCTCGTCGACGCGGGCTACGAGCGGGCCGCCGGGGCGCACTGGGCGCGGTTCGGCGCCGCCTGCCGCGAGCTCGGCGTCCCGCGCGACGAGCTCGTGGCGTTCCGCTCCGCGGTGGTGGCCGTCCTGCCCCCCGAGGGACGCTGGTTTCCGCGCGTCGAGCTGACGGGGGGCGGGCTGGCGCTGCGCCTGCGCCGCGCCCCGCCGCTGCAGCGCGACGCGCGCGTGCTCGTCGGTGCGCCCGGGGATCCGCGCCGCCGGCCGCGCCGCAAGGGGCCCGACCTCGAGCTGCTGGCCGGCCTGCGCGAGCAGGCGCGCGGCGCGGGCGCCGACGAGCTGCTGCTCTGCGACGGCCGGGGGCGCCTGCTGGAGGGCGCCCTGTCGAGCCTGCTGTGGTGGGAGGATGGCGTGCTCTGGACGACGCCCGACGAGAGCGCGCTGCCGGGCGTGACGCGTGCGCTGCTGCTGAGCATCGCCGGCGAGCGGGGGGTGCCCGTGCGCCGGCGCGCGCCTGATCCCGCCGAACTGGCCGGGCGCGAAGCGTGGCTGACGAGCGCGCTGCACGGCATCCGCGCCGTCAGCGCCTGGGTCGCGCCGCGCCAGGAGGCGGGTCCGCCGGCCCGCGCCGGCGAGTGGCGGGAGGCGCTCGACCGCCATGGCTGACGGCCCGTACGACACGATCGCCGCCGTCTACGACCACCTCGTCCCGGATGCGCTGCTGTCACCGCGCGGCAGCGCCGGCGCCTTCGCGCAGTACGTCGCGCCGGACGCACGCGTGCTCGACTGTGCCTGCGGCACCGGCACGCTGGCGGTCGGGCTCGCGCTGCGCGGCCACGATGTCGTGGCGACCGACGCGAGCGCGGCGATGGTGGCCCGCACGGAGCGACTGGCGGCGGCGAACGGCGCGCGCGTCGCCGCCTCCGTCTGCTCGTGGGAGGCGCTGCCCGCGCGCGGCTGGGAGGACGCCTTCGACGTCGTGCTGTGCGTCGGCAACTCGCTGCCCCACGCGGTCGGCCGCCCCGGTCGCCGCACCGCCCTGCACGCGATGGCGGGCTGCCTGCGCGCCGGCGGGCGCCTCGTCGTCACGTCGCGCACGTGGGAGCAGGTGCGCGCGGACGGCTCGCGGCTGCAGGTCGGCGAGCGGCTCGTCGAGCGGGCCGGCCGGCGCGGGCTGCCGATCTACGCATGGACGATCCCCGAGACGTGGGAGGCCCCGCACTTCTTCGACGTCGCCGTGGCGTTCGCGGCCCCCGACGGCGAGGTCACGACGTACCGCGAGCGCTTCGCGTTCTGGCCGTTCACGCAGGACGAGCTACGCGAGGACCTGCGCGACGCGGGCCTCGAGCCGGAGGGCGAGGCGGTCGCGGCCGACAAGGCCGGGCGCTACCTCATGACCGCGCGGCGCCCGGGCTGAAGGCCGCCGCGCGCTGCGTCGTCAACCCCATCCCGAACCTTCCACCGGTATTACCGTCAACCGTTCCCGAATTGCGGGTGCATTGCCGGACCGCCTGTCGCAGCGCGTCTGTGAGCCCACCGCCCTGAAGGCCGCCGAGCTGAGCCACGAGCGCGAGCTGCCGCCGATCCGGTGCTCGCGCTCGTGCCCACGAAGCGCGAGCCAAACCGGATCGCGCCTCGCCTGTGCTGCACAACTGCGAGCGCAGAGGTGACCGTAGACCGGCCGGACGCCGGCCCCGGTCACCTACCGCAGCACCTCACAGAGTTGGGCAATGCTGAGGCTCGGAAACGATGAGCTCGCCTGCAGCGGTCGTCGACTGCACCCAGATCGACCTCCCGGCAGGGCAGGAGGCGACCGCCAGATGGTCGATGGTGCCATCGGCGTTCGCGCCCGGTCCGATGGGCGCATCGCCACAAGGCACGACGTCGTCGACGCAGTAGTCCACCTGCGCAAATGGCTGCAGACCCGAGCCGCTGATGGCCAGCTCACACGCTTGACCCCCATCAAACGCGAAGCAGTTGGACGCCACCGCGGTCAACGATGTGGGGAGAGCAGGCGGGCAGGCCTGCGGCTCCGAGGCGATCAGCTCGCCTGAAGCGGTCGTCGACTGCACCCAGATCGACCTCCCGGCAGGGCAGGAGGCGACCGCCAGATGGTCGACGGTGCCATCGGCGTCCACGCCCGGTCCGATGGGCGCATCGCCACAAGGCACGACGTCGTCGACGCAGTAGTCCACCTGCGCAAATGGCTGCAGACCCGAACCGGTGATGGCCAGCTCACACGCATATCCCGCAGGGGACACGAAGCAGTTCGAGGCTGCCGCGCTGAGCGACGCGGAGGTCTGCGGAAGCGGAGCGCTGCCCTGGGCGACATATCTGATGCACTCCTGCTGGCTGGCGAAGCTCGCGCCCTCGGCGGTCATCAGCTGCTCCCAGCCTCCCTGCTGGCACTGCTTGACGTCGGGCGGGCCGCTCGGCCCGGACCCGGGGGGCGCGGCTGCGGCGCCCGCCACCGCAAGCGCAGACAGCGACCCCCACACCAATACGTTCACCGCAAGGATGTGCCACCTCGTACGCATGTCGCTCCTTCTGTCTTGTGCCCCAACGTCGGCCTGTTCGAGGCCAAGCTACGGGTCGGCACACGCCGCGGACCACCCAGTCCTGGACTGTCTGAATATCCAGTTCTGGACGCTCATCATGGGCTCCGCCAGCGCCCGATCCGATACGCAACGGGCTTCAGTCGGGCCGACGCTGACGAGGTGGCCCGGGTCGGCCCGGGCTTGCGGCTTCGGGGCCAAAGGGGGCTGAGCCGTTGGCAGCTATTCCCCGGATACCGGGGAATTGGTGCCATGGTCGGCGCCGGCAAGGCAGCATTGGGCGCCTCGGCAACGTGCGCGCAGGATGAGGTCGTTCGTGGGCGCGCCGGCCCGCCGATGTAGTCGGCGGGCGAGCGCACCGTTGACGAGGTTTGCCTTTCGGCGGCGCCACTGCACAGCGCCGCGGCTCATCGGTGTCGAGCGGTCATACGCTGATCTCGCGCCGGGTGACGCGGTAGGTCCCGATCAGAAGCGGCACGACCATCCACAGGGCGAGGCTGGTGCCCGCCTGGGCCCATTGCGTGGCGCTGTAGACCTCTTCGGACATCGCGCCGATGGAGCGGACCGTGTCGATCCAGGGCGCCACGTCTTCGAGGACGGGCAGCGAGACGACGCCCGCCCACGCCATGGGCAGCGCGAAGATCGCCACGATCGCGGGCGCCGACGCGAGCAGCGCCGCGCCGAAGGCGACGCCGGTGATCATGCCCGTGATGAGGTAGACGGCCGACTGGCCGATCATCGGCGCGCCGCCTTCCCACGTTCCCTCGACGCCCGGCGCCGCGATGAGCACCGCAGCGGCGACGGCGACGAGGACCATGACCAGCATCGCGCTGACGAGCGCCACGCTGGCGAGCAGCTTGGCGACGAGGATGCGCGAGCGCATCGGGGTCAGCGCGAACGTGATCAGCGCGGTGCGCTGCGACCACTCCGAGGTGACGAGCAGGACGCCGGCGATCGGCAGCAGGATGGCCACGGGCTGCAGCCCGTAGTTCAAGACGGCGAGGAACGTGTGGTCCTGCGCGTCCCCGACGACGGCGCGGACGGCCACCACGACGAACGTCAGCGCGACGGCCGCGATCAGCAGCCAGAAGCCGGCGCGCGTATCGACCATCTTGCGCAGCTCCACGCGGGTAAGGCGCCCCAGACCGGGCGGGGTGAAGGCCGACGTGGGGTGATTGGACGGGCGTGGAGCGGTGAGGGCGGCGGCGCTCATGCGGGTGCTCCTGTCAGCTTGGGTTCGGGCGAGATCGTGTCGGGGTGTGTCGCGGGCGTTGTGGTCAGCTCGAAGAACAGGCGCTCCAGGCCGGCGGCTTCCGACGGTGCGAGGCGGCTCAGGACGACGCCTTCGGCCATCGCCGCGTACGCGACCGCCTCGGGCTCGGCGTCGACGAGCAGCCCGCCGGTGTCGGCGGGGTAGGCGGTGAGTCCCGCCGCGGCAAGCGCGCGCCTGAGCCCGTGCGCATCCTGCGCGTGCACCGAAGTGCCGGTCGCGTTGAGCAGCTCGGCGCGGGTGCCCTGCGCCATGATCCGCCCGCCGCCGATGATCACCATCCGGTCGGCGATCGCCTCGACCTCGGCGAGCAGGTGCGAGGAGAGCAGCACGGTGCCGCCGCGATCGGCGAAGTCGCGCAGCAGTATCCGCATCCAGCGCATGCCCTCCGGATCGAGGCCGTTGGCGGGCTCGTCGAGGATCAGCACCTCCGGATCGCCGAGCAGCGCGTGGGCGAGACCGAGCCGCTGGCGCATGCCGAGCGAGTACTTGCCGATCCGCCGCCGCGCGGCGACGGCATCGAGGCCGACGCGCTCGAGCAGCGCATCGGCGCGCTCCTCCGCGACGCCCATGGTCTGGGCGGAGACGGCGAGCGCCTCGCGGCCGCGCCGCCCGGCGTGCTGCGCCGACGCGTCGAGCAGGATCCCCACGCGGCGGCCGGGGTTGGGGAGGTCGCGGTAGCGCCCGCCGAGGATCCGCGCGTCCCCCGAGTCGGGGTCGGAGAGGCCGACGAGCATCCGCATCGTCGTCGTCTTGCCGGCCCCGTTGGGGCCGAGGAAACCGGTGACGGTGCCCGGCTCGCAGCGAAACGAGACGTCCGAGACGACGGTGCGCCCGCCGAGCTGCTTGGTGAGGCCTTGGGATTCGATCATGCCGCCAGACTGCTGGCCCGACACGATCCTCGCCACCGTCGGCGGGCTACGGCGCGAGCGCCCGCGGGCGGTGGCGGATCGCGACTTTGGTAGGGGGTGCGCACCGCCGCGGTCGCTTAGCCTCTCCCACACGCGATGGCACAGCCGACGACAGCACGCAGCTCGGATCTGCCGCGCTGGCTGCGCTCGGCGCTGCCCGCGGACCTGATCGACGCCGACGACCAGGACCGTGGCCGCCGCGACCGCCTCGTAGACGGCGCGATGTACCTCTTCGCGTTCGCGGGCGGGGCTATAACGATCGCCGAGACGTGGGAGCTACACCCGCCGTGGTGGCGCGGCGCGGCGCTCGTGACCGGGATCGTCGTGCTCGTCTCGTTGCGCTGGAGGCGCACCCACCCGGCGGCCGTCGGGATCTTCGCCGCGGCCACCGCGATGATCGTCATCACGGCCTCGGGGGCAAGCCTCGTCGCCATCTTCAATGCGGCGATCCGGGTTCGCGGCGGCGCGCTGGCCGTCGTCGCCGGACTCTCGATCGCCTCGTGCTTCACGATCCCGCTGGCCTACTCTCCGCGCGCCGAGTTCTGGGGCGAAGTCGGCGTCGGCCTGCTGTGCACGGGCGTCGCGTTCGGCTGGGGCCTGTTCGTGCGCGCGCGGCGTGAGCTCGTGCGCACGCTGCGCGAGCGCGCCGCCCACGCCGAGGTCGAGACCCGGGCCGCGGAGCGAAGTCGGATCGCGCGCGAGATGCACGACGTGCTCGCCCACCGCCTCTCGCTGCTCTCCGTGCACGCCGGCGCGCTGGAGTTCCATCCCGACGCCCCGGCCGCGGAGGTCGCCGAGGCGGCCGGCGTGATCCGTGAGAGCGCGAAGGCCGCGCTCGAGGAGCTGCGCGACGTCATCGGCGTCCTGCGTGAGGACGGCGGCGAGCGGCCGATCGACCCGCCCCAGCCGACGCTCGCCGATCTCCCGGCGCTGATCGCCGAGTCGAGCGCGGCCGGGATGCGGCTCACCACACAGATCGACCTCGGCGATGAGCCCGCGCCCGCCGCGCTCGGCCGGACCGCCTACCGCGTCGTCCAGGAGGGGCTGACCAACGCCCGCAAGCACGCGCCCGGAGCGGCCGTCACGCTCACGCTCCGCGCGGCGGACCGCGCCCTCGAGATCGACGTGCGCAGCCTCGCGGCGGTCGCGGTCGCCGCAGAGGCCCCGCTGCCCGGGGCGGGGACCGGCCTCATCGGCCTCACCGAGCGCGTCTCGCTCGCCGGCGGAGAGCTCGAGCACGGCATCGACCGCGACGGCGCGTTCGTCCTGCGCGCCCGGCTCCCACGATGATCCGCGTCCTGCTCGTCGACGACGACCCGCTCGTGCGGTCCGGCCTGCGCATCATGCTCGCCGGCGCCGCGGTGCTCGAGGTGGTGGGCGAGGCCGCCGACGGGCGCGAGGTACTCCCGGCGGTCGACCTGCACCGGCCCGACGTCGTCCTCATGGACATCCGCATGCCACAGCTCGACGGGATCGCGGCGACCCGGCTGCTCACAGCACAGCCCGACCCGCCCGCCGTTCTCGTCCTCACGACGTTCGACGCCGACGAGCTCGTCCTCCGCGCGCTGCAGGCCGGCGCCGCCGGCTTCCTGCTCAAGGACACGGCGCCGGCGGAGATCGTCCGCGCGATCGAGCTCGTCCACGCCGGCGACGCGATGCTGTCCCCCACGGTCACCCGCAGGCTCATCTCGCTCGTGGCCGGCGACTCCGACGCCGGTGCCCGCACCGACAACGCCCGCCAACGCCTCGCCACGCTCAGCCCACGCGAGCACGACGTCGCCCTCGCCGTCGGCCAAGGCCACGCCAACGCCGAGATCGCAGCCGCGCTGCATCTCTCCGTCGCGACCGTCAAAGCCCACGTCTCGCGCCTGCTCGACAAGCTCGACGTCGACAACCGGGTCCAGATCGCCCTGCTCGTCCAACACGCAAGCCGGCACTGAGGCGACAGAGAGTGCCGGCGCCGAGCGGATGCCCCGGTAGAGGTTCCTCGAACGCGACCATCCGTCTTTTTTCCGGGGGGCGGTTGTCGTTGGGTCAGTCGTGTTGACGCGTCACGACGAGTCGGAGAGACTCGCTGTCTGAGGCCTTGCCGGAGGGCGAGGCCCACCCGGCATCCGTGAGGTTGGGGGCCGTGGATGCAAAGCAGAAGGGGGATCAAGGTTGACCAGGAATAGGGGCTGGGCGCTCGGCGTTGCGTGTCTGGTGGTCGGTGGGTCTGCCGCGCCACCCGCGGCTGCCGCGCAGGACATGTGCGTGGCGGCCGGCGGCAAGGTCCGCTACCAGTCGGGAACCGCGACGTGTGGGGCGTCCGGTTGGGGCTCCGTGGCGCTCGCCAGG
>JAUXSD010000002.1 GCA_030681525.1 Solirubrobacteraceae bacterium | reverse complement strand
GGCAGCAGCTGCTCGTGGTCGGCCGGGTAGGCGGCGGCGTGGCGGTCGAGCGTCTCGGCGGCGAGGACCTCGATGCCGATGCCGCCGATCCGCGACGCGGTGCCGGTGAAATGGCGGTCGATGAGGTCCTTCTCGAGCCCGACGGCCTCGAAGATCTGCGCGCCGCAGTAGGACTGCGTCGTCGAGATCCCCATCTTGGAGATCGTCTTGAGCAGGCCCTTGCCGATCGCCTTGACGGTGTTGCGCTCGGCGGCGTCGGCGTCGTCGACCTTCGGGATGCGGCCCTCGGCGACCATCTCGTCGACGGTGTCGAGCAGCAGGTAGGGGTTGATCGCCTCGCAGCCATAGCCGATCAGCGTCGCCATGTGGTGGACCTCGCGCGGCTCGCCGGACTCGAGCACGAGGCCGGTCTGCAGGCGGGTGCCCTCGCGCACGAGGTGCTCGTGGACGGCGGCGACGGCCAGCAGCGACGGGATCGCCACGCGCTTGGGCCCCATCTGGCGGTCGGACAGGATCAGCACGCTGACGCCGGCGGCGACCGCGTCGTGCGCGTCGTCGCAGAGCTTGGCCAGCGCCTTGCGCATCCCGGCGGCGCCGTCCGCGATCGGCCACGTGATGTCGAGCGTGTGCGCGCGGAAGATCTCGTCGTGGACCATGCGCAGCGTCTCGAGCTCGTGGTTGCGCAGGATCGGCTGGTCGAGGATGAGCTTGTGCGCGTGCTCGGGCGTCTCGGCGAGCAGGTTGCGCTCGCCGCCGATCGCGGTCGCCAGCGACATGACGATGTTCTCGCGGATCGGGTCGATCGGCGGGTTGGTGACCTGCGCGAAGAGCTGCTTGAAGTACGAGAACAGCGGCGGCCGGCGGTCCGACAGCACCGCGAGCGCGTTGTCGTTGCCCATCGAGCCGATCGGCTCGGCGCCGGTCGCGGCCATCGGCGCGATGAGCACGCGCAGGTCCTCCTGCGTGTAGCCGAACGCCAGCTGGCGCACCTTCGTCGGCTGCAGGCCGGTCATCGTCACGTGCGCGGGCGCGAGGTCGTCGAAGTGGATGGTGTTGCGCTCGAACCAGTCCCCGTAGGGGCGCTGCGTGGCGACCTCCCGCTTGACCTCCTCGTCCTCGACGATGCGGTGGCGCTCGAGGTCGACGAGAAACAGCTTGCCGGGCTGCAGCCGGCCCAGGCGCTTGATCTCGTGGCTGGCGATCGGCAGCAGGCCGGCCTCGGAGCCGAGCACGACGAGCCCGTCGTGCGTCTCGACCCAGCGTCCCGGCCGCAGGCCGTTGCGGTCCAGCGTCGCGCCGACCACCGAGCCGTTGGTGAAGGCCACCGCCGCCGGGCCGTCCCACGGTTCCATGAGGCAGGAGTGGAAGGCGTAGAAGCCCTTGAGGTCGTCGGGCAGGTCGTCGCGCCCGACGTAGGCCTCCGGGATCATCATCATCACCGCGTGCGGCAGCGAGCGGCCGGCCAGCATGAGCAGCTCGAGCACGTTGTCGAACGTCGCCGTGTCGGAGTTGCCGGGCACGACGATCGGCATGATCTTCTGCAGGTCGAGGCCGAACAGCTCCGAGGACAGCTGCGACTCGCGTGCGCGCATCCAGTTGACGTTGCCCATGAGCGTGTTGATCTCGCCGTTGTGGGCGATCACGCGGTAGGGATGCGCCAGCGGCCAGCTCGGGAACGTGTTCGTCGAGAAGCGCGAGTGCACGAGCGCCATCGCGCTGGCCATCCTGGGATGGCTGAGGTCCGGGAAGAAGCCGCGCAGCTGGTCGGGGACGAGCATCCCCTTGTAGACGATCGTGCGCGAGGAGAACGAGCAGATGTACAGGTCCGGTCCCGCCGCGAGCTCGCAGATGCGGCGGATGACGTAGAGCTTGCGCTCGAATGCGTCCTGGTCGTTGTCGAAGCCCGGCCCGGCCTCGACGATGAGCTGGCGCATCACCGGCTGCGTCTGGGCGGCCGTCTCGCCGACGTAGTCGGTGTCGACCGGGATGTCGCGCCAGCCGAGGACCCGCTGACCCTCGACGCGCACGTTGAGCTCGAGCATCGCCTCGAGCTTGCTGCGGCGCTTGTCGTCGGTCGGCAGAAAGCAGACAGCCACGCCGTAGCGGCCGCGGTCGGGCAGCTCGAAGTCGACGACCGCGCGGAAGAACGCGTCGGGCAGCTGCAGCAGCATGCCGGCGCCGTCGCCGGTCCGCGCGTCGGCGCCCGTGGCCCCGCGATGCTCGAGGTTCTCGACGGCGCGCAGCCCCATGTCGACAACGTCGTGCGTGGGCTGGTTGTCCAGGCGGGCGACGAGGGCCACGCCACAGGCATCGTGCTCGTAGCGAGGGTCGTAGAGGCCAGCGGCCTGTGCGGGCGGGGTCTTCGCGGTCATAGGAGTGCCTCCGGAAAGGCGGCTGCGTGGCACTGTGAGGCGGAGGCACAAGGGTAGCAGCGGTCCCGCGCGAATCTCCTACGGATGGCCCACCCTGCACGACCCGTCACGATCCTCTCGACGGGCGGCACGATCGCGATGGCCGGCGCCCGCGCGACGCCGGCGCTGGATGTCGACGCGCTGCTCGCGACGATCCCGGCGCTCGCCGACGTACCGGGTCTGCGGGCGCGCGGGCTGTTCGCGCTGCCCGGCGCGCACCTCAGCACCGCCGACGCGCTGACCATCGCGCGCTCCGCCCTCGCGGAGGCGCAGTCCGGTCGCGGCGTCGTGATCACGCACGGCACCGACACGCTCGAGGAGACCGCCGTGCTGTGCGACGTGCTGCACGGAGGATTCGAACCGATCGTCCTCACCGGTGCGATCCGGCCCTCCAGCGCGGCCGGCGCCGACGGGCCGGCGAACCTGCTCGACGCCGTCGCGGCAGCCGGCGCGGCGGCGTGCGCCGGCATCGGCGCGGTCGTCGTCTTCGGCGGCGAGCTGCACGCCGCGCGGGCGGTGCGCAAGGTCGCCTCGCTGTCGCCCGCCGCATTCGGCTCGCCGGGCCGCGGTCCGCTCGGAACCGTCGCCGAGGGGCGCGTGCGGATGATGGCAACGCCGGCGCGCCAAGTTGACGCGCTGTCGATGCCGGCGGCGCTCGATGCCCGCGTGCCGATCGTGCCCACCTACCTGGGCGACGACGGCGCCGGCCTGCGTGCGGCGCTGCGCGACGGCGCCGACGCGATCGTGTTCGTCGCGTTCGGCGCGGGCCACGTCTCGCCGCCCGTGCTGGCCGCGCTGCGCGAGGCCGCGGCGGCCGTCCCGGTGGCGCTGACCGTGCGGCCCGAGCACGGCGTGCTCGCCCACGAGACCTACGGCTTCGAGGGCGCGGAGGGCGACCTGCGCGCCAGCGGCGCCCTGCCCGCCGCAGCGCTGTCGCCGCAGGCGGCGCGCATGGTCCTGCTGGCCGGCCTCGGCAGCGACTGCGCCCGCGCCGCGCTGGCGAGCGCGCTCGACCCATAGAGCGCCGTTGCTTCGTTTCTCGGAGCGACGAGGGGCGGCCTAACGGTCGAGCGTCTATTCTCCGCGAGCGGACCGTCTGGACGCCGCGCATGCGGCCGACGCCAGCGGATCCGCACGAGAGTGAAACGCGATCACGCTGGGCATATGCCCAATGACGGTGCGAACACGGCCGTTCCGAACACCCTGAAGAGGTGACCGCCACGCCCGACTTGGAGCTCAAGCTGCCGGCCCGCGCCGAGAACGTCGCGGTCGTCCGGCACGCGTTCGGCGGGTTCGCGGAGGCGCTGACCGTCGACGAGCAGACGCTCGCCGACATCAAGCTCGCTGTCACCGAGGCGTGTACGAACGTCGTCATCCACGCCTACGAGCGCGACGACATCGGCGACCTCGAGGTCGACGCGTCGATCGACGATCAGCTGCTGACCGTGGTCATCCGCGACAACGGCCGCGGCATCGTCCCGCGCCCCGACTCGCCGGGGCTCGGCCTCGGTCTGCCGCTGATCGCGACGCTGGCCGAGACGCTCGAGCTCGGCAAGGACGGCGACGAGCACACGGAGGTGCGCATGACGTTCCGCCTGGACGAAGAGCACGAGGTATGAGCGAGATCGCCAACGAGGCGACGGTCGGCCTCGCCAACGGACCGCTCGTCGCCCCCATCCTCGGCCGCGTCGTGGGCATGCTCACCGCGCGTGCGGACTGCCCGATCGACCGCCTCGACGACGCGCTGCTCGTCGCCGACGCGATCTCCGCCAAGGCCGGCTCGTTCAGCGAGGACGGGCGCGTGAACGTGCGCGTCATCGCGCGCGTGGGCTCCGTCGCGCTGCACGTCGGGCCGCTGCGCGACGGCGGCGCCGACGAGCTGATCGCCTCCGCGGCGCTGCCGGGCGTGGGAAACGTGCTCGAACGGGTAGCGGATGTGCTCGAGCCCCAGCGCGACGGCAGCGGCGAGTTTCTCGTCATCCAGCTTGGCTTCGACGCGCAGGGCCCCACCACGAGCGACAGATTGGAACTGGATGTCACCTGAGTTCGCGATCACCGAGCACCCGAGCGAGGGCGACCGCCACGTCCTCGCCGTGCGCGGCGAGATCGACCTCTTCACCGCCCCGGAGCTCAAGCAGGTCCTCGCCGAGTCGATCGAGAACGGCCGCGTGCGGATCGTCATCGACCTCACCGAGACGACGTTCCTGGACTCGACGGCGCTCGGCGTGCTGATCGGCGCCGTCAAGCGGCTGCGCTCGCGCGACGGCGCGCTGGCGATCGTCAACACCGACGAGAACATCACCAAGACGTTCGAGATCACCGGCCTCGATCAGATCTTCACGATCGTCGCCACGCGCGAGGAGGCGATCGAAGCGGTCGATCCCGCGCACGACGCGGCCGGCTGAGCCCGGCGCCGTCGCGGGTCGACGCGCAGGGCGCGCGGTCTGCTGCCTTTCGGTCCGCGGGCATGGCTGGGCCGGACGAACAATTTGTCATTGAAGGAACGTCGTGCGCGCGCGAATGAGCGCGTCGGCGCGGGGCCGGCCAGGCCTGGTCGCCTTGTACATGCACCACATGCATAAGTCGACCAGGCTCCTCAGCCAGCCCCGGACCGGACGACGACACCCCAGCGAACTCACGTTCTCATCGATGCAGTTCTTGAGCCGCCACGGCCCGCCGGGCCACCACGACAGACGCGGCCACGAACGTGTCGTTCAGCGACCGCCGTCGCGGCGGCCGCGCACGATCAACCGCACGATGCCGTAGACGATCACCGCCGCGAGCAGGATGAGAAACAGGGTGTAGAGGACGAGCCCGAGGCTCGGCTCGACGGTGGAGGATCCGCCCTCGTCGTCGGCGGCGAGCAGAGCAAGCATGTAGGCGCTCATCGGTAACGGCGAGCGTACGCCCTGAGCCGCTCAGCCCTCCAGCAGGTCGAGCACCGCCTCCTCGACCGGCCCCTGGATCGCCGTGGCCCCCGGCTCGATGCCGACGAGGTCGAGCTTGATCGTCTGGCCGTCGCGGTAGCGGTCGAAGATGCGCGGGTCGACGTAGGAGTTGCGCGCCACCGTCGGCGTGTTGCCGAGGTAGTACGCGACCTCCTTGACGGCGCGGTTGATCGCCCGCCTGCGCTGAAAGTCGCTGAGATGCTCGGGCCGGTTGACCGCGAGGCCGACAGCGGCCAGCACCGTCGCGCCCCAGGTCCGGAAGTCCTTCGCGGAGATGTCCGCGCCGGTCGCCGCCTTGAGGTAGGCGTTGATGTCCGGCGAGCGGACGTCGACCCACGTGCGGCCCTCCTTGTAGGCCAGCAGCTCCTCACCACCGCCGCGCCGGCGCCTGAGCGTGCCGATGATCTCCGCGACCTCCGGATCGATCACGGCCTGGATGCGGCGCTTGGACTCCTTGGCGATGTAGTCGAAGCTGACCGTGTCGCCGTCGATCGTCACGTGGCGCTTGCAGATCGTCGCCAGGCCGTAGGTCTCGTTGGTCACGGCGTACTCCTCGGAGCCGATCCGGAAGAAGCCGCGGTCCAGCAGGCGGGCGGCGCAGGCGAGGACCTGCTCGCGCGACAGGTCGCCGAGCGCGATGTCGTGCTCGACCACCGAGCGCAGCGCCGGCAGCGACCTCGCGAAGACGATCATGTCCTCGAACTTCGCCTGGTCGCGGCGCGCGCGCCAGCGCGGGTGGTAGAGGTACTGCTTGCGCCCGCGGGCGTCGATCCCGGTCGCCTGGATGTGGCCGAAGGGGTCCGGCGAGATCCACACGTCCTGCCAGGCCGGCGGGATGACGAGCCCGGCGATCCGCGCGATCAGCTCGGCGTCGGTGATCCGCTCGCCGGCCTCGTCGAGGTACATGAAGCCCTTGCCGCAGCGGCGCCGCCGGTAGCCCGGCGCGCTGAGGTTCGAGCGCCGCAGGCGCGGCGCTCGGCGGGTCGGGGCGGGAGCGGCGGTGGGCGCGGGAGCGAGGGCGGTGGCCATTGGGTACGAGCGGTCCTCGTACCCGTCCGCCGATGCGCGTCTAACTCTTCGCGGCGGTCTTCTTCGGCGGGGACTTCTTCGCCGCCGGCTTCTTCGACGAGGACTTCTTGCCCGCGGCGGCCTTGCCGGACGACGACGAGCTGCCGTTGCCGTCGCGCGCCTTCACCGCGTCGAGGCTGGCCTTGAGCGCGGACATGAGGTCCGGCACCGGCGCCTCGTCCTCGTCGGCGGTCGGCTGCACGGCGATCTCCTCGCCCTGCGCCTTGCGCTCGACGAGCGCGAGGACCTCCTCGCGGTAGGAGTCGTGGTACTTGTCGAGCTCGAACGGAGCGGCCAGCGAATCGACGAGCTGCTTGGCGATGTCGAGCTCGCGCGTGTTGATCTCGATGTCCTCGGCGGCGGCGAGCTCGTCGATCGACGTCGGATCGACGACCTCGTCGGGATAGACCATCGTCGACATCGACAACGCGTTCTCGCCCATCGGCCGCACGGCGACGAGCTGCTGCTTCTGGCGGATGACGACGTTGGCGATCGCGACGCGGCCGGTCTCGCGCATCGCCTCGAGCAGCAGGCGGTAGGGCTTGGCGCCGCCGGGGCCGGGCGCGAGGTAGTACGGGTGGTCGAAGTAGATCGGGTCGATCTCGTCGTGCGACACGAAGTCCTCGATCTCGATGGACTTCGTCTTCTTGGGATCGAGCGCCTCGAGCTCGCCGGGCTCGATGATCACGTAGCGGTCGGGCGTCAGCTCGTAGCCCTTGACGATGTCCTCGTAGGCGACCTCGTCGCCGGTGGTGGGATCGACGCGCTTCTGCTGGATGCGGACGCCGGTCTCCTTGTTGAGCTGGTGAAAGCGCACGGACTTGCGCGAGACCGCCGAGTAGAGCTTGACGGGGACGGTGACGAGCCCGAAGGAGATGGCACCGGTCCAGATCGACCTAGGCATAGGTGCAGAGTACCGGCGCGGCGCCCGGTCTCCTGCCGGTCGCACGCTGCGTTGCAGCGGGCCGTCGCGCAGCGGCGACCAAGAGCGCGGTCAGACGGTCTGCGGCGCGTCGGGCGGATCGATCGGCACGTCGCGGCCGGGGTCGGGCTGCGGGACGCTCGGCGGCTGCGGGTCGCCGGGCGGCGCGATGTCCGGCGACGGTGACGGGTCGGGCACGATCGACGGCTCGGGGGGAGCGATCGGCGTCGGAGGCTCGGACGGCGGGGGGATGGTCATGGCTCGGCGCTACCCGAACGGTGTTTTCGACAACCCCTCCCGCAGCTCCTCGATCGAGTCGAACACGTCGGTCGCGCCGGCCTCGCGCAGCTCGTCGACGCCGAAGCCGCCGGTGCGCACGCAGACCGTCGGGATCTTGAGCTTCTTCGCGGCGGCGACATCCCACGTCGAGTCGCCGATCATGACGCCCTTTCCGCCGCCGACGAGGTCGAGCGCGGCCTTGACGAGATCGGGCTCGGGCTTCGTGCGCTGCACCATGCTCGAATCGGTCCAGCCGTCCGCGAGGTCGCGGGCATCGAGCAGATCCATGAAGTGCGCGATGTCGACCGACTTGGCCGAGGATGCGAGGACGACCTTGCAGCCGCGCGACTTGAGATCCTCGATCAGCCCGCGCGCGCCCGCGAACGCCTGCACCTCGTGGATCATCTGCTCGAACAGGGTGTGCTCGGCGGCGCGCACCTCGTCGCCGTGCTCGGCGTCGAAGCCCGCGCCGGCGAGGTGGCGCACGAGCTGGTCGCCGCCCATCCCGATCGCGCGGTGACAGCGCCAGACCGGGATCGTGATCCCCTTCAGGCGAAACGCGCGGTACCACGCGAGCGCGTGCTGGTAGTTGGAGTCGACGAGCGTCCCATCGACGTCGAGGATCGCGGTGGGTGCGCTCATCTGTCACTCCTCTCATGGCTGAATCGGCGTATGAGTCCGAGCCCGAACCACAGGCCGGCGAACAGCGCTCCGGTCAGAGCGACCGTGACGACCACGGTGGCCGTCTCGAACAGCAGGTCGGTCACCAGCAGGACCGCGCCGTTCATCGCGACCGCGAGGCAGGCCAGGCCGGCGATGGCCAGCCGCGACGAGACGGCCACCAGCCGCGGCTTCTCGCGCTTTTGGAACATGAGGCGGTGGTAGGCCGTCGGGGCGACGAACAGTGCAGAGGCGGCCGCCGAGGCCAGCAGCGTCACGAAGTACACGTCGCGCTGAAAGTCCGTGACGTCTGCGAAGCGCTGCTGGAAGGGCACCGCGAGCAGGAAGGCGAACAGCACCTGCACGCCCGGCATCGCGACGCGCAGCTCGCCGAGCAGCTGGTCGAGTTCGCGGTTGAGGCGCTCGGACTCGGTCTCCTCGCCGTCGTTGTGCTGCCTCGTGTGGGAGATGTCGGACATCGCCTCGTTCATGCCCCCTCGGACGCTGCGGCGAACCCGTGGGCGGCGTGGCGGGTGCGCCGGCACGCCGCGTGGGTGGAGGTGTCGGCGGCGAATCAGCGGCTCTGAGGCGTGTGTCAGCCGCGGGCGCTGCCCAGCTCAGGCCGGCGGAGACGCGGGCGCCGCGTCGGCGGCCGCGCGCAGCCGCGCGATCGCCTGCCGGATGACGCGCGAGACCTGCATCTGGCTGACGCCGATGACGGCGCCGATCTCGGCCTGCGTCATGTCCTGCTCGAAGCGCATGCGCAGCACCTCGCGCTCGCGCGGGGTGACGCTCGTCATGAGCTGCTGCAGCGTGGCGCGCTCCTCGGCGCGGTCGAAGCCGTGCTCGTCCACGCCGACCGAGTCGCCGAGCGTCGTCACGTCCTCGTCGCCGCCGGTGCGGGGCGCGTCGAACGAGACGGCGCGGTAGGCACCACCGGCCTGCAGGGCCTCGAGGACCTCCTCCTCCTCGGCGCCGACCGCCGTGGCGATCTCCGCCACCGATGGCTGGCGGCGCAGGTCCTCCGACAGCTTGCCGACGGCGCGGTCGACCTTCAGCGTCAGCTCCTGCAGGTCGCGCGGGACGCGCACCGCCCAGGTGCGGTCGCGGAAGTAGCGCTTGATCTCGCCGAGGATCGTCGGCACGGCATAGGAGGAGAAGGCGATCTCGCGGTCCGGGTCGAAGCGGTCGATCGCCTTGATGAGGCCCAGCGACGCGACCTGGAGCAGGTCGTCGAGCGGCTCGCCGGCGCGCTGGTAGCGGCGTGCCAGCTGACGGGCGAGCGGAAGGAAGCGCTCGACGAGCTGGTCGCGGGCGCGCGCGTCGCCGTCGCGGTGGTAGCGCATGAACAGCTCGCGATCCTCCCGCGTGCGCTCTGGTCCGGACCCGCGCGCGCTCGGGGGCGGGTCGGTGCTCATGAGCATGACCGGAGCCCTGTGCGGCAAAGCGATGTCCGACCAGCGAGCACGTTGACCTCCGCGGGGATGAGCGCCGAAGGCAGGGGCGCTGGCATCGCGCGGCGGGGGCTCGGCCGTGCGTCCGTCATGATACTCAAGCAGCAGGTCAACCTGCGAGCGATTCATGCCCGACGACATCAGAACCAAGAGCCTGCGGATCCTGGCCGCCGACGAGGACGAATCGACGCTCCGGGCCACCGACGAGCTGCTCGCCGGCCTCGGTCACGAGGTCACCGCGCACGCGGTCACGGCCACGCAGGCCGCGGACCTGATCGCCCGCGACGACCCGGACCTGTCGGTCGTCGTCGTGCACGACGACGACGACCATGCGCTGGACCTCATCGAGGAGATCAACGAGTACGCGCGCGGTCCGCTGATCGTGCTGCTCGGCTCGCACGAGTCGCATTTCGTCAGCAGCGCGGCCGAGCGCGGGATCGATGCCTTCGCGCGGCCGCAGTTCGACGAGGAGGTGCAGGCCGCGATCGAGCTCGTCATGAAGCGCCACGCCGAGAAGACGCGGCTGCAGGAGCAGGTCGAGCAGCTCGAGAGCGCGCTGGAGCGGCGCGGCACGATCGAGCGCGCCAAGGGGATCCTCATGGAGCGCCACGGCGTCGACGAGCGCCAGGCGTTCGAGCTCATGCGCCAGCAGGCGCGCCGCTCCAACCGGCGGGTGGTCGAGCTCGCCCATGCCGTCGCCGACGGCCACTCGCTGCTGCCCAACCACGCCGAGTAACCCCGGCCCGCTTACCCGGACGCTCGCGCGGGGAGCCTGCACCGCATGGCCGACAAGCTCAAGCAGGCGTTCAAGGAGTTTCAGGCCGACGAGATGATCGATCGCGCGGCCGCGCTGACGTACTACATGATGATGTCGCTGTTCCCGGCGCTGCTGGTCGGGATCTCGCTGCTCGGGGTGCTCGGCGACCGATCGGTCGTCACGAAGACGGTCGACTACGCCAGCGACAACGGCGCGCCCGCCGAGGTGACCGATGCGCTGGACGCCCTCCTGACGAAGACCGTCGAGGCGGGCGGCGCGGTGTCGATCGCCCTGATCTTCGGCGTCGCGGTCGCGCTCTACGGCGCCTCCGGCGCGTTCGGCGCGGCCGGCCGCGCCCTGAACTACGTCTACGGCGTCGAGGACTCGCGCGGCTTCGTCATGCACAAGCTCGCCGACATCGGCTTCACGCTGGTGGCCATCCTGCTCGCGATCGTCGCGCTCGTGTCGGTGTTCCTCGGCGGCGGTCTCGCCAACGACGTCTTCGGCACGATCGGGCTCGGCGACACCGCCGCCTCGATCTGGCGCGTCGCGCGCTGGGCGGTGGCCATCGGCGCGATCCTGGCGCTGTACTCGCTCGTGTTCGCGTTCGCGCCCGACATCGACGCGCGGCGGAGGCGGATCCTCAGCCCCGGCGGGCTCGTCGGCGTCGCCATCTGGATGGTCGCCTCCGCTGCGTTCTTCTTCTACGTGTCGAACTTCGGCAAGTACGGCGCGACGTACGGCGCCTTCGCCGGCGCGGTGATCCTGCTGCTGTGGCTGTACATCTCGAGCATCGCGTTCCTCTTCGGCGCCGAGCTCAACAGCGTCGTCGACGGGACGGCGCGGGGCTCGCGCAAGCCGCGCGGTCCGTTGCGCACGATCAGCGCGAGCGAGGCGCGGTCCGACGGTTCCGGGGATGGCTACGGCCGCGACGTGCTGGCCCCGCCGCCGGGCTCGGTCACACGCTAAGCGTCCGAGCCGCCGCCGCCGCCGCCGAAGGCGATCGACAGCACGAGCAGGACGATCAGCAACAGCAGAAAGAACGTGCCGATCATGCCGAGGATCTTGCCGGCGGTCGCCAGCCCGCGACCGCCCAGCGATCCGCCCGAGGCGTCGGCGGCCTGCTCGCCCTTGCGCCCGAGCGACCACGCGAACGGCCCGCACAACGGGCAGATCACGATGCTGAGGATCCCCAGCACGAGCGCAGCCGTGGCCCCGGGGGCCTGCGCGGGCGCAGCGCCCGGCGACGGCGACGGCGGAGGCGGGGGCGGGAACGACGGCGGGTAGGACGGGCCGTTCACAGCACCCGCACCAGCCAGACGGCGCCGACGAGCAGCCCCAGCGCCCACGGCGCCGGCGGCGCGACGGCAAGCCGCCGGCGCAGCAGCAGCGCCACCGCCACCGCGGCCGCCAGCGCAACCGCCAGCGGGGCCAGCGGGTTGGCCGCCACGGCGCCGGCGAGATCGCCCGCGCCGAGCGCGGCCACGCCGTGGGTCATCCCGCAGAAGGGGCACGGCACACCGGTCGCCGCCGCGAACACGCAGGTCAGCCCGCCGGCTGTCGTGCCCGTGACGAGGCCGGCGGCGCCGAGGGCCAGCGCACCGCCGGTCGCGGCGCTGAGGCCGGCCGCGGGTAGGACCGGGATCTCGACGCGGCCGGCTGTGGCGGCGTGGCCCATCGGCTCAGGCCGCGTCGCTGCCCGCCACGAGCAGGAGCAGGCCGGCGATCACGATGGCGATCAGGCAGGTGCCGATGATCCCGAGGACCTTGCCCGCCGTGGCCATCCCCCGGCCGCCGATCGCGCCGCCCGAGGCGTCGACCTCCTGCTCGCCCTTGCGCCCGACGACCCACGCGATCGGACCGAGCAGCGGGCACAGGACGATGCCCAGGATGCCGAGCACGAGAGCGGTGACCGCGGCGGACGCGTTCGGCGGCGAGGCGGGATGGACGCTCATGGCCGCAGACGTTATGGCTGCAGTCAACCCGGGCTCACCGTGTCGGCGAGCGGCCGCAGCGTCATCTCCTCGCCGTACGAGCACAGCGCCCGCCGGCCCGGACAGGTCAAACACAGCTCGCGATGGGGCACCGCCGCGACCGGGTACTCGCCGGCGAGCAGGCCGGCGGCCAGCGTGCGCAGCTGCGCCTCGATCGCGTCCGCGTCGGCGGCCTCGAAGCGCTCGGCGACCGGCTCGCCCGGGCGCTCGAGGAACGCGTAGGCCACCTCGACGCGCGCCGCGCCGCCGCGCAGCGCAGCGAGCGCGTACACGCGGCGCTGGATCGCGTAGTGGCGGTCGACGTAGGCGGTCAGGTCGGTCGCGGGGTCGAGCGCGTCGGTCTTGTAGTCGACGACGAGCTGCCCACCGCGCTCGTGCGCCAGCACGTCGACGACGCCCGTCAGCAGCGTGTCGCCGAGGGCCAGCGTGAAGGCGTGCTCGCGGTGGACGCTGCGGGCGCGCTCGATGCGCCGGGCCAGCGGCGAGTCCGCGAACGCCGCGTGCAGGCGCAGCACGTCGGCGTGCTCGGCCGCGCTGAGCTCGATCCCCCAGCTCTGCGCCAGCACGGTGAGGTCGGCGTCGCCGTGCTCGAGCAGCGCGTGCACGAGCGAGCCGCGCGTGCGCGGGTCCAGGCCGGCGGGCGCGGCGGCCTGCCCCTCCCCCGCGGCGTCGCCGTCGGCCGGCTCCTCGGGCAGCCCGAGCTCGCGCTGCAGGTAGTAGCGGTAGCCGCAGCGCTGCCAGGCGGCCAGCCGCGAGTACGACAGCGTCCGCGTGGCCGGCGCGGCGGGGGTCGCGGCGGGCGCGAGCGGACGCGGCGGCGGCGGCGCGGCGATCGGCAGGCGGGCGCCGGCGGGCGCCAGCGCGTCGTCGCGCAGGACCCGGCCGACGGTCTGCGGCGTGTTGACGAAGCAGCGAACGGCGGCGCCGTCGCCCCAGGCGACGTCGGAGACCGGGTCGTCGACCGGCGGCAGCGCGCGCAGGTCGCCGCCCAGCAGGGCCGGGCCGAGCCAGGCCAGCGGCGGCGCCTTGGGCCCCTCCGCGGGCCAGCCGGCCAGCGGCACCCCGCCGCTGACGATCAGCCGTTCCTGCGCCCGCGTCGTCGCGACGTACATCACGCGCTCCTCCTCGCGCGCGGCGCGCCACCGGGCCCGGTCGCGCAGGCGCTCGTAGGCCAGCGCCGGCTCGCTCGTGCCGTCGAGGCCGACGAGCCGCAGGCCGACCTCGCCCTCGGCGACGAGCAGGTCCTCGTCGCCGTCGGCGGGGCGCTGGCGGCCGAGGTCGGCGATGCAGACGACGGGGAACTCGAGCCCCTTGGCGGCGTGTACCGACATCAGCCGCACCGCCTTGACGTCGCCGAGTTCGACCGGCGCGTCGGTCTCGCGCGCCTCGGCCTCGAGCTCCGCCGTGGCGAGGTCGGCGAGGCCGCGCACGTCGCGGCCGCGGTCGCGCTCGAACGCGGCGGCGAGCCGCAGCAGCTGGTGGATGTTGGCCAGCCGGCGGGCGCCCCCGGCGAGCGACAGGACGTGCAGGTCATAGCCCGTCGCGTCGACGACGCGGCGCAGCAGCTCGTCGAGCCCGAGACGCGGCGCGAGCGCGCGCTCGGCGGCGAAGCGCGCGGCGAACACCTCGAGGCGCTCGCGATCGTCGTCGCGCAGGCGCGCGCGCAGGTCGGGATCGTGCTCGATCGCCCGCCAGGCGTTGCCGGTCCGCGCCCGCGCGACGTGGGCGAGCGCGTCGGACGACAGGCCGACGAGAGGCGACGCCAGCACGCCGTACAGCGCCGTCTCGTCGCGCGGGTTGGCGAGCGCCGCCAGCCAGGCGCACAGGTCGCGCACGACCTGGCGGCCCCAGTAGCCGCGCCCGCCGACCGACATCGTCAGCAGGCCCTGGTCCTCGAGCGCGCGCTCGTAGACCGGCAGGTCGCCGAGGGCGCGCAGCAGCACGACGACCTCCTCGGGCCGGTGCATCCCCGCCGCGACGAGATCGGCGACACGCTGGGCCAGCAGCCGCGCCTCGGCCTGGCGCCAGGCCTTCGTGCCGGGCCGCATCCCGCCCAGGTCGACGTCCTCCCAGCCGGCCTGGTCGGTGATCAGCAGCTCGACGAGCGGCTCGCCGGCCGGCTGCGTGGCGCGGCCCTCGCGCAGCGCGACGAACCCGTCGCCCAAGCACCCCGTAAACGCCGCGTTGATCGTGTCGAGGATCGCGCCCTGCGAGCGGAAGTTCGTCGCCAGTCTGGCCACCCGCCCGTCGGCGGCGAACTGCGCGCGCAGCGTGCGAAAGACGTCGACGTCGGCGTGGCGGAAGCCGTAGATCGACTGCTGCTCGTCGCCGACGAGAAACAGGTCATCGCGGTCGAGCGCGCGAAAGAGGTCCAGTTGCAGCGGGTTTGAGTCCTGCAGCTCGTCGACCATGACGCGCTCGAAGCGCTCGGCGTAGGAGCGCCGCAGCGCCGGCTCGCGGGCGAGCAGGTCGCGGGCGTGGAGCTCGAGGTCGTCGAAGTCCAGCGCGGCGCGGGCGCGCTTGGCCTCGGCGTAGGCGTCGGCATAGTCGCCGAGCAGCTCGTCGAGCAGCTTCACGGCGTCTGCCGCGCGGGCGTCGCGGCAGGCCGCGCCGTACGCCTCGAGCGCGGCGCGGTAGTCGTCGCAGGCGGCGCTCTTGAGGGCCTTCGCGCCCGTGCCGAGCGTGAGCTTCGAAAGCGGCGGGAGCAGTTCGCCCGGCGGCGTGCCGGCGAGCAGCTCGGCGCAGCGCTCGAGGCGCTCGCGCGCGGTGCTCACCGTGACCCCGGCGCCCGCGAGTGCAAGATCGGCGGCGGCGGCCGCGACGGCGGTCTGCAGCGGCGCGCGCAGCGCATGCGGGTCGGCGGGGGCCGGCGGACGCGGCAGCGTGGGGCGCATCTGGCCGGCGCTGCGCAGCGCGTCGTGGGCCTGCACGATCGCCGTGCGCAGGCGGTCGGGGTCGTAGGCGGCGACGAGATCCAGCGCGGCGGCGGCGTGCTCGCCGTCGAGCAGGCGCGCCAGCGCGTCGTCCCAGGCGCGGTCGTGCAGCGGGCGCGCGGCGGCCTCGTCGAGCACGGTGAACGACGGGTCCAGGCCGGCGGCGATCGCGTGGGCGCGCAGCAGCCGCGTGCAGAAGCCGTGGATCGTCGAGACCCAGGCGGCCTCGGTCTCGCGTGCGGCGTCGCGCCGGCCGAGCTCCACGAAGCGCTGGCGCACGCGGGCCCGCAACTCCCCGGCCGCCCGCTCGGTGAACGTGATCGCGAGGATCCGCGACGGCGCGACGCCGTCCTCGAGCACCGACCGCACGAAGCGCTCGACGAGCACCGAGGTCTTGCCGCTGCCGGCGTTGGCCTCCAGCAGCAGCGAGCCGGCGCGGCGCCGGATCGCCTCGGACTGCTCGGCGGTGAACGGGCGGCCGCCGGGGCCGATCAGGGGAGAGGGGATTGCCACGGCCATCAGGCTTGCACCGCTACGCCTCGCAGCGGCAGATCGTGGGGTACATGCAGCCCTTGTCGTTGTAGGAGCACGTCGACGGGCGCGGCTCGAGCAAGCCGGCACGCAGCTGGGCCACCGCGGCGAGCACGTCCTCGAGCACGCCGTCGACGATCGCGTCGAACGCCTCGCGCGGATGGCGGTCGGTGCGCACGGTGCACAGGCCGGCGTCGGCGTCGTCGACCACGAGGCCGCGGGCGCGCGGGTCGCGGCCGCCGATCGGCTGGTACAGGCCGCCGAGCGGCTCGAGGCCGAGCACGTCGCGCGCCGCCAGCAGGTACAGCGCGACCTGGTACTTGCGCGTCGTGCGCCAGCGAGCGGACTCGACGGCGATGCGGCCCTTGTAGTCGAGCACGAGCGCGTGCCCGGCGCCGTCGGTGTCGATCCGGTCGATGCGCCCGCGCAGGCGCACGCCGCCGGGCAGCTCGAGCGGCGGGTGGACGTCGTTGGGCCCGCCGAAGTCGACCTCGAGCTCGGCCGGGACGAGCCCGGAGTCGTCGCCGGCGGCGTGCTCGAGGTAGCGCAGAACGTCGGAGCGCAGGCGGTGCTCCATCGCGCGCTGGCGGGAGGGGTCGCGCGACATGATCATCGCGTCGGTGCCCTCGAAGCGCTCGAGCGCGACGGCGGCCAGCCGCCGCGCGTGCGGCAGTGTCTCGGCGCTGAGCCGTCCCGAGCCCGTCGCGTCGATCAGGCCGCGCATGATGGCCTCGAGCACCGTGTGCGTCAGCGCCCCGCGCAGCATCGCCTCGGGATCGGGCGTCAGCCCCTCCGGCCGCAGCCGGCGCTCGACGAACCACTTCACCGGACAGCTCGCCCACAGCTCGATCGCCGACGCCGACCACGCCGCGCGATCGCGCAGCTGCGCCACCAGCGCCTCGTCGCGCAGCGGCGCGATCGGCGCCTCGCGGCGCGGCGGCCCGCCCGCGGCCTCGCCGCGCAGCCGCTCGCGCTCGCTTGGCGCCGCGCCCTCGGGCCAGCCGACCTCCCCCAGCGAGCGCGTCTGCCGGCCCGCCTCGAGCTCGGCGCCGAACAGGTCGCAGACGTCGGAGACGAAGAACGAGCGCACGCGCAGGTCGCCGTCGTCGGCGGCCTCGTGCCAGGACAGGTACAGCCGCTCTTCGGGGCGCGAGACGGCGGCGTAGAACAGGTAGCGCTCGGCCCCGAGGTCGTCGCGCCGGCGCAGCCGCAACCCCGAGGCCTCGGCGATCTGCTCGCGCTCGACGTCGCCGAAGAACGGCTCGGTGCGCGGCGCGGCCGGGAAGACGCCCTCCTGCAGCCCGCAGGCGAAGAGGATCCGCACGCGGCGCGCGCGCAGTGCCAGCGGCTCGGCGACGGTGACGCGGCCGGGGCCGGGGCGCGTGCCGACGAACACGTCGAGGTCGGCCATCAGCGCGGCGAGCTCGTCGGCCGGCGGGGCGAGCGTGCGGTCGGCGCGGGCGAGCGTGACGAGCTGCTCGAGCGCGGCCCGTCCCGCCTTGAGGACCGCGACGTCCTGCTGCTCGGGACCGACCAGCACCTGCGCGGCCCGCCGCCGCGGCGCGGCGAAGAGCGTGTGCAGCTCGGCGGCCAGGCGCTCGGCCAGCGCGCTGCCGCCGCGATTCGCCGCGGTGCGCACGCGGTCGATCGCCTCCAGCCGCCAGCGCTCCTGCTCCCAGATCGCCCGCGCCGCCTCGGCGCTGCGCGCGCCCTCCTTGCGCGCCCGCGTCTCGAGGCGATCGGCGAGCTCGGGGCGCTGCAGCAGGCCGGGCGTGCGCAGGTAGGCCAGCAGGTCCTCGGCGGCGCCGTCGGGCAGCGCGCAGCGCAGCAGCCCGACGAGCCCGCGCCCCAGCGGCGTGTGACCGAGCGCGAGGCGGCGGTCCAGCGCGACCGGCACGGCGAAGGCCGCGAAGACCTCCGCCAGCAGCGCGGCGTGGTCGGCGGGCTTGCGCAGCACGACCGCGATCTCCTCCGGCGCGACGCCGTCCTCGCGGATGAGCCGCGCCGCCTCGGCCGCGACGAGCTCGAGCTCGGCGCGCTCTCCGCCGCCCTGCAGCAGCGTGATCGCCTCGCCGGCGGCGATCGGGTCGGGGTCGAAGAGCTGGCCCTCCTCGTCCTCGAAGAGGCGGCGCTCGAGGTGGTGCAGCGCGGCGCGCGACGCCGGCGCGTAGTGCTCGGCGCGAGCGGCCAGCACCTTCTGCTCGACGCCCTCGCGGTAGAGGTCGAGGTACGTCGTGGCCCGCCCCGCGAAGGCCATCCGCCCCGGCTCGTAGGGCAGCGAGAGCGTCACGTGCGCGCCGGTCGCGGCGAGCGTCTCGACCGCGTCGTGCTGCAGCGGCTGCAGGTCGTCGAAGCCGTAGAAGAAGACCGGGGTGCCGCCCCAGGCGGCGGGGTCGTCGCGCAGCGCGTCGAGCGCGGCCGCCTCGTAGAGCGGCGCGTCCATCCGGCCCAGGCGCTCGAGGCGGCGCCGGTAGGCCGAGTACAGGCCGCTGACCTCGTCGGCGTACGCGCGGCGGCCGTCGTCGTCGCCGGCCCAGGCGCGCAGGGCCTGGGTGAGGCGCTGCGGCGTGACGCGCAGCGCCTCGAGCTCGTCGACGAGGCGCAGCAGCTCGCGGGCGAAGCCGCGCGTGCGCGCGGAGGTGGCGAGCGACCGCAGCGGCGAGGCGGCGACGACGGTCGCGGCCACGCGCTCGCGCGCGAGCGGCGCGAGCGGGCGCCCATGCACGCCGCCACGCCGCGCGCACTCCGCGATGAGCCAGCCGAAGCGCACGACCTGGGCGCCGAAGACGACGCCGTCGGCGGCGAGCTCCGTGCGATAGCGCTCGACGTCGGCAAACGTCGGCACGACGAGGATCGGTTCCTCGCCCCGGCGCAGCGCGGCGCGGTAGCCGTCGAGCAGCACCTTCGCCTTCTCGGCGTTCGCGGGACCGGTGACGAGCTTGAGCGGCACCCCTGCATGGTTGCGCGTCGTCCCGACGACGTCGCGGGGCTGTCCGCCGCCCGCGCGTATGATCGGCGGCCGTGGAGAGCCTCGACGACGTGTTCGCCGCGCTGCACCCGCTGCTGGCCCGGCACGCGGACGCGCTGAACATCGTCAAGGACGAGCCGGGCGACCTGCAGGTCCAGACCCGCAAGCTCGGGCCCAGCGGCACGGCGATGTCGTTCGGGGCCGTCAAGCTCCGCGCGGAGAGCGTGCGCTTCCAGCTCATGCCGGTCCACAGCCACCCGGCGGTGATCGAGCACCTCAGCGAGGAGCTGCGCTCGCGGATGCGCGGCGGGGGCACCTTCGAGCTCACCCCGCAGGCGCTCACGCCCGACCTTCTCGCGGAGCTCTCGGCGCTCGTCGACGGCGCGCTCGACCGCTATCGCTCGGACGGCCTGGCCTGAGCCCCACGCCGTCGTCGGAAACGCGGCCTCAGGCCGCCCCGGGCCCGCTGGGGATCGTGGCCGAGCGGCCGAGATGCCACGCCGCCACGTGCGCGCGGAGCACGCGCAGCATCGGCCGCCCCCGGTTGTTGGCGGGGATGGCGCCCTCGATGATCACGTTGCGCAGCGTGATGACCGCCAACGGGTCGGCCAGCGCGTCGATCTGACGCTGGTCCGCGGCGCTGAGCTCCTCGTCGTCACCCAGCCCCTCGATGCGCTGCGCCAGCGCCTCCTCCACGGCCCGCCGGTCGTCGACGAACTGGCGGAAGTTGTTCTCGCGGAGCGTCTGGCGAAACTCCTCGATGTCGCCGACCATCGGCGCGTCATCCGGGACCTGCGCCGGGTCGCTGATCGATCCGAACTCGGCGGCGGTGCGTTCGGAGGCCCAGCCGATGCCCGCATCGACGTCGGCGTCGAGCCGGTCAGCCCAGTCCTCCTCCGTCGTCAGGATCCCCTCGATCCACCTGCCGTCGACCAGCAGGCTGATCGCGGGCGCGAACCCCGCATCGGCGAAGCGCAGCAGCCGATCGAGGCTCCAGTCCCCACGCTGAGCGGCCCGTACGAGGGCTTCGGTGAGCGCTTCATAGCCGTCCGGCACGTGCGCAGGTTCGACCCTGGGCCGGACGGATCGCCCAACGCCGAGTTAGAACCTGAAGCTCTTCATGATGCTCTCGACGCGCTGCTCGGACGTGCGGATGCTGGCGTCGAACGCGTCGACGTCGAAGGTCAGCGGATGACCGTTCGGGCACTGCAGGGCCGCCGCGCGGCGCGCCTCGCCGACGGTGGTCTGCAGCGACGCGCCGCAGACCTCGCACGGCAGCTCCATGGCCTTGCCGTCCATGAATCCGGAGGTGATCGAGTCCATGAGCTGATGATAGGACCCGCCCTGCGCGCAGCGGGCCGGCGGCCTGCGCGCAGCGCGAGGCGCGTGCCGCGAGCTCAGCCGCCGCCTTCGCGCGCGTCCTCCTGCCACTCGTCGGCCTGCGCCTCCTCGTCCTTGGCGCCGAACTCGACGTCGGGCTCCGCCGCCGCGTCGGCTTCCTCGTCGGGCACGACCTCCTTCTCAGGCTGCTCCTCTTCGGTCACGGCGTCTCCAATCGCTCGGGGCTGCGCAGCGTATCCGGCGGGCACCGCTACGGGACGGGCTGCGGGGGCGGCAGCGGGCCCGGGTTGACCGGTCGCGGCTCGCGCGGGAACGGAGTGAACGACAGCGACGCCAGGTTGTCCAGGCGGTTGGCGGCCAGCCCGGCGTAGGACAGCGTGTAGAGCGCGTCGCCGATCACGAGCGAGCGTCCGATCTCGGGCGTGTACGCGTCCGCGCCCGGCTCCGGCGGGTGCGCGATCCGGCCGGCCTCGGTGAGGCTCGCCGTCCCGATCCTGAAGCCCACCGCCCCCGAGAAGCTCCGGCCCGAGCTGAAGGAGTTCAGCGGGATGACGGCGAGGTCCGCCGGCTGCCAGAACAGGAAGGCGTGCGGGTCGAACTCGGCCGACGAGCTCGCGCCCGCGAGCGACACCTGCGCCCTGCGCGACGGCAGGCGCGGGTTGGACACGTCGAACAGCGACAGCTGGGTGCCGAGCGTGCGGCCCTGGGCGCTGGCGTCCTGGCCGACGCCGAGCAGCAGGTCCTCGGAGATCGGGTGCAGATAGGCCGAGTAGCCGAGGATCTTCAGCTCGCCGACGACGCGCGGCTCGGTCTTCTTGGAGAGATCCAGCGTGTAGAGCGGGTCGACCTGGCGGAACGTCACGACGTAGCCCTTGTCGCCGACGAAGCGCACCGCGTAGATCCGCTCGCCGCGGCCCAGACCGCCGACCCGTCCGATCATGTCCAGCGACCGGCCGTGCTCGGAGAGCACGGTCACGAACGACTCGCTGTCGCCGTCGGGCCGGCCCTCAAACCAGACGGGCTGCTCGGTCGACGCGACGCGAAGGGCGCCGTCGTGCTCGGACATCGAGTACTGGTTGAGCACGAAGCCCGTCACGCTGCCCGACGACGCGAAGCTCGTCACGTCGGGCCGCGAGATGTCGAAGCGGTGGATGTCCGTGCGGCTCCGCTCCGGGACGGTCCGGCCGGTCTCGAGCGCGCGGACGTAGCGCTGCGAGGCGACGTACAGCCCGGTCGGGGAGGCGTAGACGGTCTGCGCGCCGGCCATGATCGCGTCGCGGTCGACGTTGAACAGCCCCTTGTCGAGGTCGATCGTGAGCACCGTCAGCAGGTCCAGGCCCGAGAAGCGGCGCGGGTGGCGGACGTTGTCGCAGGCGACCATCGAGCGGCGATACGTCTTGCCCGACAGCCGGCTGCGCAGGACCGTGCGCGGGACGAACGTGCGCAGGGAGGCGCGCCCCACCGCGGCGGGCCGGATCGCGCTCGGCGAGGCGGCCACGACGACACGCGCGGTGCCGCCGGTCAGGCGGGCATCCACGAACGCGCCCTCCGCGGTCATCGTGCGGCGCACCGTCATCGCGGCGGGATCCGCCACGTCGAGCTCGCTGATGACGACCTGCGAGGCGGAGATGATCACGTCGGAGTGAAACGGCACGCCGCCGAAGGAGCTGCTCATGACCAGCAGGCGGTCACCGCGCAGCAGCAGCTGATGGCCGTAGGCGCCGTCGAGCTCGAGCGTCCCGACGAGGCGCGGCGTCGCGCCGGTGACGTCGAGTGCGTGCAGCTTGCCGTCGGCGACGGCGAAGACCGTGCGGCCGTTCGTCTTGACGATGTCGGGTTCGTCGACGCCCGCCTCCTGGACGTTGGTCTGCGAGAACTCGGGCGTGGCGGTGCCGGACTCGCGGCCGCCCTGCGCCGCGCTCGGGGCCGGGGCCGCCGCCGGCGCGTCGAACGCGACACCGGGCGAGGCCGGCGCCTCGAGCACCTGCGGGAGCATCACGCCGGCGCGCGTGGGGACGCCGGTGCGCCCGCCGGTGGCGCGGGCGTTGCGCCGGGCGTAGCTCAGCAGCGAGGCGCAGGACGGGAACGCCGGCAGCGTTGACGGCTTGACGGCGCGCTTCGTCGCGGCGGGGGCCGCCGCCGGCGCGAGCAGACCGGCCGTCAGCACCGCCAGCGCCGCGAGCGCCGCGAGCCCGACGTGCAGAGCCGATGGTGTCCGGTGCGCCGACGCGGTCATGCCGTCCCTCCCTGGTTGGTGCTCATGGCGACACTACGCGCTGACGGGCACCGCGTCACAAAGTTGCGTCAGTCGCTCCACCAGCCCTGGATGATCTCCCCGTCGCCCTTGTGGTGCGGGCCGAAGGCGATGAGCTCGAGGCCGTCGGCCCCGGCCTCGAAGCAGCGCGTCACGGCCGGCGCGACGCGCAGCGCGTCCAGCGGGCCGAGGTCGATGATGTCGTCGTCGAGCTTCGCGCGCCCGGAGCCCGCGATCACGACGTAGATCTCCTCGGCGTTCTCGTGGCGGTGACCGAACGGCAGGCGCTGGTTGGGCTTGACGCGCTCGTGCGCGACGCCGGTGTCCGTCGCCCCGAGTTCCTTGCCGGCGAAGCGTGCCTCCTGAAACTCGCCGTAGCCGAACTGCTCCGCGGAGTCCTTGACGTCGGTGAGCTTCTTGAGCGTGTAGGGCGTGGCCATCGGAGCGGGCTCCTGTCGGTCGCGGGACGGGTCGGCTGACATGACACGCTACGCGGCGCCGTTGCGCCGAGGGTCCGCTCAGGCAGCGGCGGGCAGCGCGCCCATGCGGGCCGCCTCGCGTGCGATGCGGCGCGCGTCGAAGAAGGAGTCGCGCGAGCCGAGCAGGACGATCCCGATCCGCCGGCCGCCGCGCTCGACGACCGCCACGAGGCAGAACCCGGCCGGGATCGTGTAGCCGGTCTTGAGGCCGATCGCGCCGGGATAGTGGTCGCGCAGCAGGTGGTTGGTCGTGTACAGCGTGAACTTCTTGCCCGAGCCCGGCCACACGCGCGCGTAGCTCTTGCGCGCGATGCGGGCGATCCGCGGCTCGTTCATCGCCCGCATCGCCAGCGCCGCGAGATCGACGGCGCAGGAGCGGTTGCGACGGTCCAGGCCGTGCGCGTCGGCGAAGTGCGTGCAGCTCAGGCCGAGCAGCTGCGCGCGCGTGTTCATGAGCGCCACCCAGGCGCGCTCGGACCCCGCTCCGGCCACGGCGAGCGTGACCGCGGCGTTGTTGGAGGAGGAGATCAGCAGGGCCTTGAGCAGCACGTCGGCGTTGACCCGGCGCCCGGGTTGCAGGCCGCCCATGCGCGAGCCGCCGACGCGTTCGGCGGCGCGCGGAACGCGCACCGTCTCGTCGGGCTCGAAGCGCTCGACCGCCAGCAACGCGGTCATGAGCTTCGTCAGGCTGGCGATCGGCCGCACCGCGCTCGCGCGGTGGCGCCACAGGACCGTCCCGTCCTGCAGGTCGAACGCGAGGCCTGCCTTCGGGCCGCGCTTGAGGCGCAGGTGGGGCATGAGCGACGGATGCGAGAGGTCGACCCGCGACGCCCCCGCGGGCTCGGGCAGCGGCCCGACCTCGCGCTGCAGATCCTCGGCCGGCACCGGCGGCGCGAGCCGCGGCACGGTCCGCGCGGAGTCGGGTCGCGCGTCGGCGCCGCCGGAGGGAAGGACGCCGGCCGCGAAGAGCGCGGCGCCGGCGCCCGCGAGCACGGCGATGAGCACCAGCAGCCTCACCGGCGGGAAGCGCCTCCGGCCGGGCCGCCGCAGCGGCGCCTACGCGGCGGCTTCGGCCGTCGCGCCCCGCGCGGCGGCAGGCTCTGCCTGCTCGACCCCGGCCTCGGCCGGGTCGGGCGCGCTCTTGCCGCCCTCGCGTGCCCACGGCTCATCGAACTCCACCCGCCACTTGCCCTCCTCGCTCTGCTGCAGCGCAAGCCTCGCACGGAACGACCGCCCGCTGCGGCCCTTGAAGCCGGTCACCGGCTTTGCCGTGCGGCCGGTCGCGATGAGCTCGCGCGCGACGACGAGCGGCAGCGTCTTGCCGGCCTTCGCCTTCCAGATGACGAAGCCGCAGCCGGGATCCTCGCGCGACCAGCAGGAGAAGCCCTTGCGGTTCTCGACGATGTCGTGGCCGCAGACGGGGCACGGACCGAGGTTCGCCCGCGGGATGCGCACGTCCTTCAATTTCGCGTCGAGCTCGGCGACCGTGGACTCGGCGAAGCCCTTGATGTCGGCCATGAAGCGCTTGCGGGGCTCCTCGCCGCGCTCGATCATCCCCAGGCGCTGTTCCCAGTCGCCCGTCATCGACGGCGACGTCAGCGGGTGCTCGCCGAGCAGGCGGATGACGTTCAGGCCCTTCTCGGTGGCCACGAGCGAGCGCGCCTCGCGCTCGACGTAGCCGACGTCGATGAGCCGCTCGATGATCGACGCGCGCGTCGCCGGCGTGCCGATCCCGGACTCCTTCATCGCCTCGCGCATCTCGTCGTCGTCGACGAGCCGGCCGGCGGTCTCCATCGCGCCCAGCAGCGAGGCGTCGGAGTAGCGCCGCGGCGGCTGGGTCTCCTTCTCGGCGGCGGTGACGTCGCGGGTCTGCACCTGCTCGTCGCGCTCGAGCTTGGGCAGCTGCTGGTCGCGGCCCTCGTCGTCGTCGGTGGCGCTGCTCGTCTCGGCCAGCTCGCCGTAGACGCCGCGCCAGCCGGGCACGAGCAGGACCTTGCCGCGCGTGCGGAAGACGTGTTCGGCCACGGTCGTCTCGACCTTCGTGTTCTCGAAGACGGCCTCGGGATGGAAGACGGCGAGGAAGCGCCGCGCGACGAGGTCGTAGATGCGCCGGTCGTCGTCGGAGAGCCGATCGAGGTTGTGCGCCGAGTTCGTCGGGATGATCGCGTGGTGGTCGCCGACCTTGTCGTCGGCGACGACGCGCCCCAGCGGCAGCATGTCGAGGCCCTGGACGTAGGCGGCGGCGGTCTGGTACTCCCGCGACGCGCCGCCGACGTGGCCGGCGATCGGCTTGAGCTCGCCGATCATGTCGCTGGTCAGGAAGCGCGAGCTCGTACGGGGGTAGGTGAGGACCTTGTGCTCCTCGTAGCAGCGCTGCGCGGCGGCCAGCGTGCGGCGCGCGGTGAAGCCGAAGCGGCTGTTGGCCTCGCGCTGCAGCGACGTGAGGTCGTAGAGCAGCGGGGCGCGCTCCGTGCGCTTCTTGCGCTCGAGCTGGGTGATGACGCCCGTCTGGTCGCGGACGGCCGCGACGACCGCGTCGGCCTCGGCGGCCGTCTTCAGCCGGGGCTTGGCGCCGTCGTGGTAGCGGCCCTCGTAGAGGCGCTCCCCGGGCGCGGCGAACAGCGCGTCGACGAGCCAGTACGGCTCGGGCACGAACGCGCGGATCTCCTCCTCGCGGCGGGTGATGATCGCCAGCGTCGGCGTCTGCACGCGGCCCAGCGAGACGGCGCCGTCGAAGGAGGAGCGCAGGCGGATCGTCGCCGCGCGGGTGGCGTTCATGCCGACGATCCAGTCGGACTCCGAGCGCGACCGCGCGGCCGCCTCGAGCTGGGCGAACTCGGCGGCGGGGCGCAGCTCGGTGAACGCGCGCTGCATCGCGGCCTTCGTCATCGACGACAGCCACAGGCGCTGGACGGGCTTCTTGGAGCCGGCCTTCTCGTAGAGGTAGGCGAAGATCAGCTCGCCCTCGCGGCCCGCGTCGCAGGCGTTGACGACGGTCGCGACGTCGTCGCGCTTGAGCTGCTTGGTGACGACCGACATCTGCTTCTTGGAGCGCTCGTCGCGCACGACGAGCTTGAACTTGTCGGGCACGATCGGCAGGTCGGCCATGCGCCACTTCTTGTACTTCGCGTCGTACTCGTCGGGCTCGGCGAGCTGCACGAGGTGACCGACGGCCCAGGTCACGATGTGGTCGGGGCCCTCGAGGTAGCCCTCCTGCTTCTGAAACGGGCCGGTCAGCACGCGCGTGAGGTCGCGGCCGACCGACGGCTTCTCGGCGATGACGAGTGTCTTTGACTCGGGCAAGGGGCCGAGGGTAGCGCTCTCACCCCTGCCCGCTGTTAAGGCGGGCGCCCCGACTACCGGGTGCAGGGACCGGTGTCGACGCGACCGTCGGCGCCGGCCAGCGCCTCGCGCACGACGCTGTTGGGCACGGCGTAGCCGCCCGAGCTTCCGACGAGCTTGGAGAACACCGTGCCCGCCACCCGACCCGCGACGTCGACCATCGGCCCGCCCGAGTTGCCCGGCTTGACGTCGGCACGGAAGCGGGTCACCCGGCGGCGCACGAGGCGCCGGCCGTACGCGTCGTTGGCCAGGACCGTGCGCGTGTCGGCCACGCGCGACGGGACGATCCGGTACGGCCCGTTGAGCGGGAACCCGAGCACGGCGCCCGGCTCGGTCGGCCTGACGTCGCGCGAGAAGCTCAGCGCCGGCCGGTCGAGCGACGGCACGCGCAGCACGGCGACGTCGTTGCGGGGGTCGAAGGCGATCGCGGTCGCGTCGAGCCGGTCGCCGGAGCCGTTGGGTTCGACCGAAGTGTTGTTCGCGCCGGCGATGACATGGGCATTCGTTACAACGATGCCGGGCGCCGCCACCCAACCCGAGCCGGCCACGCCCAGACCGCAGGCGTTGCTGAGCACCCGCACGACCGAGCGACCCGCCGCCTCGACGTCGGGATCGCGCGCGACCGAGCCGCGCGGCGGCTCGACCTCGACCGCCGGCCCGCGGATGCTCGGAAACGGATCGAAGCGCGCGAGCGCCTTGAGGACGCGGTCGGACGGCAGCACCTCGTTGAGTTCCTGGAGGATGACCGAGCGCTGGATCGTGCCCCGGTACTGGCGCACGCCGGGCGTCTGCAGCACGATCACGCTGACCAGCCAGGCGAGGCCGAGCGCCAGGGCGATCGCCAGCGCGGCGCCGGCCAGCCCGTCGAAGACCCCGAAGACCGGCGAGCGGATGCCGGAGCGCATGGCGCCCGCGATGCCCTCCGCCCCGGCCGACAGGATCACCCCGCCGACGAGCGCGCCGAGCAGTCCGAACAGGGGCGCGAACGGCGACGCGTTGCCCTCCTCGAGCAGGTTCGGCCCGAAGCGCGTGCCGAGGTACGCGCCGCCGGCGAAGCCGACGAGCGACAGCGCCCCGATGAGGAAGCCGCGCGCGAAGCCGACGAGCGCGAAGAACGCCGCGAAGACGATGATGAGGATGTCGATGGCGGTCATGGTGGGGCTCGCTTGAGCTGGGCGTCGGAGAGCGATGGCGCTGCGACGTCCGCGGGCAGGCCATAGTTGTCCGGCATGCTCGCCCGTTCGTCGCCCTCGCGCCGGTCCCCTCCTGCCCGGTGGCTCATCTTCGCAAGCGCGGCGGCCGGCGGGATCTGCGTCGTGGTCGTCCTGCTCATGGTGACGGGTGGCCCGCCGGCCGAGGAGGCCGCCGCGCAGCGCTTCGTCAGCGCCTGGGCGAAGGGCGACTTCGCCGCGATGCATGCCGAGCTGACGCCCGACGACCAGCGCGCGACGCCGCTGCCGCGGTTCACCGACAGCTACCGCGCCGCGGCCACGACGGCGACGGCGATCGCGTTGCGTCCCGGCCCCGTCGGCGGCGCCGACAACGGCGAGATCACGGTGCCGATCACCGTCACCACGCGCGTGTTCGGGACGCTGCGCGCGCCGCTGCGCCTCGCGTTCACGGGGGAGGACGACGACCGGCGGATCGACTGGTCGCCGAGCCTGGTCTTTCCCGGCCTCAGCTCCGGCCGGCAGCTCGAGCGCCGCACCCGGCTGCCGCGCCGCGCCGACATCCTCGCCCGCAACGGCGAGCCGCTCGCGCAGGGCCAGGACCGCACCTCGCCGATCGAGGACGTCGCGGCCTCGATCGTCGGCGAGCTGGGTCCGGCGCCGGAGGAGCGCCGCGCGCGACTACGCGAGCTGGGCTACCCCGTCGACGCGCGGGTCGGCCTGACCGGCCTCGAGCGCGTCTTCGAGGAGCGCGTCGCGGGCCGGCCGGGCGGCGAGCTGCGGGCCGGCAGCCGCGTGCTGGCGCGCACGCAGCCGCGCCCGGCGACGGCGGTGCGCTCCTCGATCGACCCGGCCGTGCAGCGCGCGGCGGACCTGGCCAAGGGCGCCCGGCTCGGCGGCGTCGCCGTGGTGCGGCCGCGGACCGGCGAGATCATGGCGCTCGCGGGCATCGCGTTCTCGGGGCTGCAGCCGCCGGGCTCGACGTTCAAGATCGTCACGCTCGCCGGCGTTCTGCAGCACAAGCTCGCCGGGGTCAACTCCCGCTATCCGGTCGAGACGAAGGCGGTCATCGAGGGCGTCGACCTCGAGAACGCCAACGGCGAGTCCTGCGGCGGCACCCTGCGCGAGTCCTTCGCGCATTCGTGCAACTCGGTCTTCGCGCCGCTCGGCACCCGGCTCGGCCCCGAGCGCCTCGTCAAGACCGCCGAGCAGTTCGGCTTCAACACCGAGCCCGGCATCCCGGGCGCGGCGACGAGCACGATCCCGGCGCCCGACGAGATCGGCGACGGCCTCGCGGTCGGCTCCTCGGCGATCGGCCAGGGCCGTGTCCAGGCGACCGCGCTGCAGATGGCGTGGGTGGCGGCGACGATCGCCGGCCGTGGCCGGCGCCCGCGCCTGACGCTCGAGCGCGGCCTGCCGCCGCAGCGCACGCAGGTCGTGCCGGCCAACGTGGCGCGCCTCGTGGGCAGCATGATGGAGGCCGTCGTGAGCAACGGCACCGGCGGCGCCGCAGCGATCAGCGGCGTACGCGTGGCGGGTAAGACCGGCACCGCCGAGCTGCGCGACACGACCCAGCCCGACTGCACGCCGAGCCCCGATCCGGCGGCGGCGGCGTGCCCGCCTCCCGAGCCCGACGACCCGACCGACACCGACGCATGGTTCGCGGCGTACGCGCCGGCCGGCGAGCCGCGGGTCGCGGTCGGGGTGCTGCTCGTCGAGGCCGGCACCGGCGGCGAGACGGCCGCGCCGGTGGCCCAGGCCGTCCTGCGGGCGGGGCTGAAGGCGACGCGCTAGCTCCGACCCGGCGTTCCCTAGACGTCGAGGTCGATGATGCCGGTCTGGTCGGTGGTGGAGGACTCCATCTTCAGCTCGAGCGGGCGGTTGTCGATCGCGTCGAGCGTCAGCTTGAAGAGCATCAGCGAGCCCTGGTTGGCCGTGTTGAACGCCGGGGTGTCGGGGATCGGGGCGATATGGCCGCCCTCGATCGGATCCTCCGGCCGGTAGGCGAACGGGTTGGACTGCTCGAGCTCGACCGGCTTGAAGACGTCTTCCTGCGTGTCGATGATCTCGATGTCCGAGGCCGGCCGCAGCGGCTCCTCGGACTCGTTCTCGACCTGCATGAAGACGCCGAACCACAGCTCGTCGTCGTCGAGGTCCTGCTCGGCGGCGGGGACGCCGGCCAGCAGCGCCTTGTCCTGGACGTCGTCGGGGTTGAGCTGGCGCGAGCCCTGCACCTGGTACTTCAGCTCGCCGAGCGAGAGGTAGAAGCCCTCGCCCTCGATGTGCTGGATCTTGGCGGTCTCGTCGTGGTGGTTTCCGCATGCGGCCAGACCGCCGCTGGCGAGCAGGGCGGCGAGAACGGCGAGTGGACGACGCAGGCGGGACATGGGACCGGGCGGGAAATCTACAGCCTGAAGCCGCTGGCGGGCTTACGTGCCCCGCCGGCCACCGTGATGTGCTCGCCCCGGCCCTCGCCGGATTCGAGGATCGAGCGCAGCCGTTCGAGCGCGCGCTCGTGGCAGCGCGTCGTCGAGGCGCGCAGGCGCAGAAGCTTCTCCATGAGCTCGTCGGACTTCAGCACGGGCGTCGACTGCGTCTCGAACGTGACCTTCGTGCGGCCCTGCCCGGCGTCCTCCAGCGTCCACGTCGAGCGGCTGTGGATGCGGTTGAACCGCCCGCCCCGGCCGGTCGCCACGATCCGCTCGGGCGGCGTCAGCTCGGCGAGCGTGATGTCGCCGTAGGAGAAGCGGTCCAGGCGCGACTTCACGCGAAAGCGCGCGCCGGCGCCGGCGCCGTAGGAGTCCTCGCGCGTGAGATGCCAGTCGACCATGCAGTGGTCGGTGAACTCGGCGTGGTTGGCGACGTCGGCGAGATACCCGAAGACCTCTTCGCGCGGCTTGGCGATCGTCGTCGAGAGGCTGATCGGCTCCATCGGAGCCGCAACTTACACGCGACGCACGCGCACCGCGTTGCCGTACTCGCTGTGGCGCACGCGCTCGCTGGCGACCGGCTCGCCGCGGCGCAGCGGGCGACACAGCTCGCAGACCGTCGCGCCGGTCTCGTAGCGGTGCAGCGTCTCGCCGACGAGCGGCGCGCGCCCGCAGTCGGCGCAGTCGCTGCGGCCGCCGGCGAGGCCGGCGACGCTCTTGCGCAGCAGCGCGCGCTCGAGATCCTGTTCGTCGATCGTGACTGCGGCGCGTGGCATCTTCGGATCTTCTTCGCGGCGCCGGACGTTCCTTCAATGCTTCTTGAGGCTGCGTTTAGGTTGCGGCCGAACATGGGTAGACGGTCCGCCCCGAAGCGGTCGCGCCCGGCCAACCACCCCTGGCCTTGACGCGAACGGAATACTCCGCACGAGCTCCGGTGCCGTCGGCTGCTGCATCTACAGGTGAAGGGAGTCGGTTATGGAGTCGCTCACAACAGGAACGCTCGCCGGAACCGGCACGTTTCGCTGCGAGGTGTGTGGTCACGTCCTCGAGATGACCACCGCTGATGTCCTGCCGGCCTGCCCGGGCTGCGACGGGGCGAGCTTCACGCGCGCCTCGCTCTTCGCCGGCACCGCGCGCTTCCAGCGCGCCGAGCCCGAGGCGCCCGCCCACGGCGACGCGGTCAGCGCGGCGAGCGACGCGATCGGCGATGCGGGCCGCTACCTCGTCTTCCACGACGCCGGCGAGGTGCGCACGGTCGCCATGCCGGGCGACTCGATGCGGATCGGCCGCAGCCTGTCGGCCCACCTGCGCTTCGAGGACCCGACGGTCTCGCGCCGCCACGCGGTGCTGATCGCCGAGGCCGAAGGCGTGCGCGTGCTCGACGACCGCAGCCTCAACGGGGTGTTCGTCAACGGCGAGCGCGTCGTCTCGCATCTGCTCGCCGATGGCGACGAGATCGTCATCGGGCGCTACCGCCTGCGCTTCACCGACCGCTCCGGGCTCGGCACCGAGCCGGCGGCCACCCCGCTTAGCGCCGAGTAGCCTTTGGCGCCCTTGGGCGCCACGATCGCAGTCCTCTCCCAGAAGGGGGGCACCGGCAAGACGACCGCGGTGCGGACCCTGACCGACGTCCTGCGGCGCATCGACCTCGACGTGCTCGCCGTCGATCTCGACCCGCAGGGCAACCTGTCGGACTACTTCGACGTCGATCCCGCGGCGTCGCCGTCGATCGCCGACGTGCTGGCCGGCCGCGCCGAGGCGGCGCAGGCGATCCACGCAGACGTCATCCCCGCCAACCTCTCGCTCGCCGAGTCCGAGCTCATGCTGGCCGGCAAGATGGGGCGCGAGCTGACGCTCCGGCGCGCCCTGAAGCCGCTGCGCGACCGCTACGACGTGATCCTGCTGGACTGCCCGCCGTCGCTCGGCCTGCTGACCGTCAACGCGCTCGTGGCCGCCGACCACGCGCTGCTGACGACCGAGGCGCAGTACTTCGCGCTGCAGGGCGTCGAGCAGGCGCTCGAGGTCATCGAGCTCGCGCGCGACGGGCTGAACCCCGAGCTGGGCTGGCTCGGCGTCGTCCTGAACCTCGCCGACATGCGCACGAAGCACAGCCGCGAGGCGTTCACGACGCTCGAGGAGCACATCGGCCGCAAGCTGTTTCGCACGACGATCCGCTCGTCGATCGCCTACGCGGAGGCGGCCGAGCGGGCGGTCTCGATCCTCGACCACCGGCCCGACCTCGGCGCGGACTACCTCGCGCTGACCGACGAGATCCTCGAACGGCTGAAGCTGCCCGCCGCGCGGGCGCGGCTGAAGGCGCTCGCGGAGGCCTGACCGCAGGATGGGTCGCCGGGCCGCCGTCGCCGTCGCCGTACTGGCCCTCGCCGTGGTGGCGAGCGGCGGCGCGCTGCTGCTCACGCGCGGCGGCGGCGACGACGGTGCGCCGCCGAGCGTGCGGGCGCCCGAGGAGGTCTCCCGCACGCCCGCGCAGCGTCCCGCCACCGGGCGCCGCTGGCCGCTCGGCGCGCGCCTGGTGCGGCGCGCGCAGCTGCGCGAGAGCCCGGGCGGCCGCGTCGTGCGCGCGCTGCATCCGCGCACGGGCTACGGCTCCTATCGCGTGCTCGCGGTCGTCGCTCGGCGGCCGGGCTGGCTCGGCGTCCTCTCGCACTACATGCCCAACTCGAAGGCGGGCTGGATCCCGGACGACGCCGCCGTGCTGCGCTACATGCCCTACACGATCGAGGTCGACCTCTCCGCCCTGCGGCTGCTCGTGCGCCGCGACGGCAAGGTCGTGCGGCGCGTGCGTGTCGCGGTCGGGCGGCCGGGCCACGAGACGCCGACCGGGCGCTACGCGATCACCGACGCGCTGCGCGTCAGCGACGCGGGCGGCCCGTACGGCTGCTGCGCGCTCGCGCTCACCGGCCGCCAGCCGAACGTCCCGCAGGGCTGGACCGGCGGCGACCGCATCGCGATCCACGGCACGAACAGCGAGGACTCGCTGGGCACGCCGGCCAGCTCGGGCTGCCTGCGCGCCGCGGACGCCGACATGCGCTGGATGATGAAGCGCCTGCCCGTCGGCGTGCCGGTGCGGATCAAGGCGTAGCGGCCGGTCGACCGGCAGCTTCCGCGGGCGACGCGCCGGCCGTCCGGCGCGCGCGATCCCGTATGGTCATCGCGCCGCCCCTGCCTTGCGCAGTGCTGCCATCCAGCCTCGCGAGCCGGGCTTCGAGCGGACGGCCCGACGACAGCCTCCGATAGGCACCTCCAGCGGGGACAGACCGAGGCGCGATGCCGACCCGTGCCGGCGACGGGTGGGCCAATTGTTCGCGTCCAGCGAGCCCATCGGCGCACCGCTGCGTGCGCGGTAACCACGGCGTGGCGCGCCGTGGGTCGTGGCGCGCCGAGTGCGATATCCGGACTCGGCGCGTCACCACCTCGTGCGCAGTCGGGTCCGCGCGATGGTGTGTCGAATCGTGCACGCGGAGCGATACACATTCGACACACCGACCGCCGGTGGCGCGGTGCGTGCGTTGAAACCGGACCCTCAGCGGAACGCCAGAGCCGACCGCGACGCCGCCGCCCGACGCGGCCGCCCATCCCGCCGGCGAACGCTCATCGGGACGCTGCGGCCGCGCCCGGCGCTACTGCTTTTGCTGACAGCAATAGTTCCGCCTCTTGTGCCCACGGGAGCGTCCGCGAGGCGGAAAGAGGAACTCCTTGCGAAAGTCGCAACGGGCGAGCGATACCGCCCTCGCGACAGCCCCGGCGCGCGCGCACAAGCGAGCGACCCCGCATCGCGATGTCGCCAGGGGTCAGGTGCCAGTGTTCGGGCCTCCGCGGTGCTGACGGGGCGGCGCTGATTGCGATGTCTGCCAGAGCTCGAGGCGATAGTGGTCGGGGTTGCGAGGTGCGTCCTCGTCGTCCTCGGCGGCCGAGCGCCGCGCTTCGAGGCCATCGAAGCCCAGCCCATGCCACCGCAAGCGATATCGCCCAGCTGTGACGTTGGCAATGGGCACCGGATCGTTGGCAGGCTCCTCAAGCACGATTTCGCCGCTCGGGAGGTTCAGATCAAACTCAACGCAGACATCGACTTCGTCAAGCGTGAGTGGCGGTTCCGCGTCGTATTCGACGACCTCGAGCTCGACCTCGCCGCTGTATTGCTCTGGCATGAACAGGACCGCTGCGTCTCCCGCCAGGCCAACCGATCGCCGACTGCGGGTGCCCTCCTCGATGGCGTGCTGAATGTCATCGCCCGCGGCTTCGGTGCCGGCGCGAGAAGAGTCGTAGGCGAACACTTCGAAGAAGCCGTAGGTGAAGGTCGCGGTGCGGCGTTGCCTGACGTTCGCCATGGCGCTGGCACGCAAGGGTACCCGCGCACCAGTACTGCGTTCGCCTTAGGCTGTCGCACAAGTCGCCGACGGCGAGCTGCGCGCCGCCGACCATCTAGTCTGGGGCGTTCTCAGCCCTTCTTGACGAGGACCGAGAGTGATGTGTTGTCGCGAAACGCCGGTGCTGTAGCCGGCGGGCGTCGAGCGTGTACGCGCGCAGGTTGTCCGGATCGTCGGGTCGGGGGAGGAAGTCACCTCCGGTCAGATCCCGTTCACCCCACGTGCCAAGAAGGTTCTGGAGCTGGCGCTGCGCGAGGCGCTGAGCCTGGGCCACAACTA
>JAUXSD010000012.1 GCA_030681525.1 Solirubrobacteraceae bacterium | reverse complement strand
CGTACTCGGCCTGTGCGGCAGCCTCGCGCGCCGCCTGCTCGGCAGCCTCGCGCTCGGCCTGGGCAGCGGCCTCGGCGGCCGCGGTCGCGGCTGCCTCGCGCTCGGCCGTGGCGGCGGCCTCGCGGGCGGCCTGCTCCTCGGCCTCCTTGCGGGCGTCCTCCTCGCGCTGGCGGAAGGCCTTGTTGCCCTCGCCGACGACGTCGCCGATCGCGCGCGTGATGAGGGCGCACGAGCGGATCGCGTCGTCGTTGCCCGGGATGACGTAGTCGATGCCGTCCGGGTCGCAGTTCGTGTCGACGAGGCCGATCACCGGGATGCGCAGGCGCTGGGCCTCGCGGACGGCGATCTCCTCGACCTTGAGGTCGATGACCACCATCGCGCTCGGCGTGCGCGTCATGTTCTTGACGCCGCCGAGGTTGGCGCGCAGCTTCGCCAGGTCGGCCTCGGCCGCCATCCGCTCGCGCGTGGGCAGCAGCGCGAGCTGACCCTCGGTCTCGAAGCGCTCGAGGTCGTGCAGGCGCTTGATGCGCTGGTTGATCGTCTGGAAGTTCGTCAGCAGCCCGCCGAGCCAGCGGTGGTTGACGTACGGCATGCCGGCGGCCTCGGCGACATCCTTGACCGCGTCGCGCGCCTGCTTCTTCGTGCCGACGAACAGCACGATGCCGCCACGATGGGCCACCGAGGATGCGAACTCCTGCGCCTCGCGCAGCAGGCGCTCGGTCTTGAGCAGGTCGATGACGTAGATGCCGCCGGTCTCGCCGTGGATGAACCGGCGCATCTTGGGGTTCCAACGGCGGGTCTGGTGGCCGAAGTGCACGCCGGCCTCCAGCAGCTCCTTGATCCCGATCTGGGCCATGGGTTGAGCTCCTTGGGTGATGCTGCTTGGCGGAAAGCCCACCGGCACGAGCGGGACCCGGCGGCTGTGCGCCGGGCAGGACCGCGTCGCATCGACCCGGTGGGGTCGTAGGACGATTTGGACTGGGAACGGACCAGTTTACGCAAGGTTCCGCGCGGGGGTACGTTGTGCATGTTGCGGGCCGAGTCCTCCCTTCCCCTACCTCCGGTGGGCTCGATTCGCAATGTGGTGGCGGGGCGGCCTTTGGACGGGCCGCCCCGCTGCGTTAACCCGCGGCCTGCTCCAGCGCTGCGGCGAGATCCGCGGGCAACGGCGAGGCCAGATCGAGGTCCTCCCCGGTCACCGGGTGGGCAAACGCCAGCCGCGCGGCGTGCAGGAACTGGCGCTGCAGCCCGTAGAGATCCGAGCGGCCGTACTCGTGGTCGCCGCACACCGGGTGACCGATGGCCTGCATGTGCACCCGGATCTGGTGCGTCCGGCCGGTCTGCAGGCGCACGCGCAGCAGGGTCGCCTGTGGCAGCGCACGCTCGATCTCGAAGTGGGTGATCGCGTCCTTCGGGGAGTCGGTGTCGGTCGACATGAGGATGCGCACGCGCCGGTCGCGCCCGATCGGCGCCTCGATCGTCCCGCTGCGCGACGGCGGGCGGCCCTCGACGAGCGCGAGGTACTCGCGGCGGATCTCCCGCCGCGCCAGCGCCTCCTTCAGGCCGCGGTGGACGATCTCGCTCTTGGCGACGACGAGCAGGCCCGACGTGTTGCGGTCCAGGCGGTGCACGATGCCCGCCCGCCATGTGTCGTCGCCGCCGGCGGCGCGCCCGGCCAGCGCCTGCGAGAGGGTGCCCTCGCGGTGGCCGCGGGCGGGATGCACGACGACGCCGGCGGGCTTGTCGACGACGATCAGATGCTCGTCCTCGTAGGCGACGCCGAAGTCGGCCACCGGCGCGTCGGCGGCGGGCGCCTCGCTCGCCTCGGGCGAGTCGTCGACGGCGACGTGCTCGCCGCCGCCGACGCGGTGGTTCTTCTTGACCGTCTGGCCGTCGACGAGCACGCGGCCGGCCACGATCAGCCGCTGCGCGCGCGAGCGCGATCCGAGCGGCTCGGCGAGCAGCACGTCGAGCCGCTCGCCCGCCGACTCAGCCGCGACGTTCAGCTCGATCGCCACGTTCGATCACCACCAGCAGGATGACGACGCCCAGCGTGATCGCGGCATCGGCGACGTTGAACGCCGGCCAGTGCGGCACCTTGAGGTAGTCGATGACGGCGCCCTCGCGCACCCGGTCGACGATGTTGCCCAGGGCGCCGCCGAGCAGCATGCCCGTCGGCAGCCAGACGAGCGGGCGCTGCGCGTTGCGCGCGAAGAAGACGAGCAGCGCGGTCAGCGCCAGCGCGATGACGACCGACACGATGACGCCGCCGTTCTGCAGCTGGCCGAACGCGACGCCGCTGTTGCGCGTGTTGACGAGGTCGACGAACCACACGAGGTCGCGCACCTCGCCGCGCTCGAGCGAGCCGGTGACGAGCGCCTTGACGACCTGGTCGGCGGCCAGCACGACGACGAGCACCGCCGCCGCCCGCAGCGCGGCGCGACGCGGCGAAGGCCCCGCGGCTGTGGCCGGGCTCACCCGTGGATGAGATTGATGATGAAGAAGCCGACGAACTGCAGCACGAGGATTGCCACGATCGGGCTCACGTCGACCGGCCCGATCGGCGGGATGAAGCGGCGGAAGATCGAGAGGTACGGCTCGCAGACGTCGCGCAGGAAGCCGAGCACCGCGCTGGACCACTTCGAGTACGGGATCCGCCCGCCGAACGAGAAGATCAGCGACGTGATGATGTACGCGAAGATCAGGATCAGGTAGACGATCAGCAGCGCGTTGAGGAAGTTCGCGATCGACTCGCGCGCCGTGGCCAGGACGAAGATCGCCATCGTGTTCATCCCGCCACGACCGCCTGCATCGCGTCGTCGAACGCGGCCCGCACCCCGGCGTGCTCGAGCGCGGACAGGCCGCGCGCGGTGCTCCCGCCGGGCGAGGTGACCATCCTGCGCACGGCGAGGGTGTCCATGCCGCGCGCCTGCAGCAGCGCGGCGGTGCCGCCGATGTTCGCCGCGACGAGCTCGCTCGCGATGTCGGCCGGCAGTCCGGCGCGCACCCCCGCGTCGACCTGCGCCTCGGCGACGAGCGCGATGTAGGCGGGCGCGCAGCTCGCCAGCGCCATGGCGATCTCCATCTGACCCTCGTCGAGGTCGACGACGAGGCCGACGCGCTCGAACAGCGCGACGGCCTGCGCCTGCAGCTCGGCGTCGGCGTCGGGGTCGATCGCGTGACAGGTGACGCCCTGCCCGACCTCGACGGGGACGCTGGGGATCAGCCGTACCACCGGTGTCCCGCCGTAGGCGCCGCGCAGCGCGGCGAGCCTGACGCCGCCGAGGATCGAGATGACGCCCTTGACGTCGGAGCCGACTTCGCGCGCGACGCGCTCCAGCCCCGCCGGCTTGTGCGCGAGCAGCAGGACGTCGGCGCGCTGCGCCAGCTCGGCGTTGGAGTCGACGACCTCGCCGCCGAGCTCGGCGACGAGCGCCTCGGCGCGCGGCCGGTAGGCGTCGTGGACGAGCACGGGGTCGCCCCACCCCCGCGCGAGCGCAGTGGCCATGTTTCCTGCGCCGATGAGGCCGAGTTGCATGGACAAAGTATGGACGAGCGCCTGGTCATGCCGCCCGGCGGCCCTCAGGACTGGTTGAAGAAGCCCTTTTCGATGAGCTCGGCCTTTTCCTCGGCCGAGATCTGCACGTTGCGCGGCGTCAGCATGAAGACCTTGTGCGCGATGCGCTGCATGCCGCCGTCGAGCGCGTACGTCAAGCCGCTGGCGAAGTCGATCAGCCGCTTGGCGAGATCGTTGTCGGTCGCCTGCAGGTTGAGCACGACCGGGATCGACTGCTTGAACTTGTCGGCGACCTGCTGGGCGTCGTTGAACGACTTCGGGATGACGAGGTGCACGCGCACGTCCCCTCCGTTGCGTGTGCGCTCGACCGGGCGCAGCACCGTGGTCGGCCGGCTGCCGCGCGGCTCGTCCTCGGCGAAGATGTCGTCGAAGTCGTCACGCCGGGGGCGGCGCGAGGCCAGGCGTCGCACGTTGGGACGTTCGCGATAGCGATCTTCCATCTCGGCCTCCGGCTCGGGCGCTGAGGGGCGGGCCCGTTCGCGCTCGCGCTCGCGCTCGCGTTGCAGCTCGGCCTCCTGATGGCGCTGGCGCTCGAGCTCGTACTCGTCGACGTACGCGCGCTCCTCGGCCAGGCCGAAGTACACGAGCGCGCGGTGCCAGGAATCAGAGAACGCCATGCCAGACGAAAGGTTAGACCTCGCCCGCCGTTCTCCTGCACATTCCCGCGCATGTGCCGGTGTCTTGCCGCGGGCGGGTTCGCTGGGGCGGCGGTGGCTTGGGCGATCGTGAACACAGACCATGGGCCAACGTTCGAGCGAACGACGGCCCCGCCGTCGCGCCACTCCGGCGAAACCGTTCGGCGCGTTTCGGCCGGGGAGCTCAGCGAAACAGCCTGGTCCCGATGCGCACGATCGTCGCGCCCTCCTCGACGGCGATCTCGTAGTCCTGCGTCGTGCCCATCGACAGCTCGGCGAGCCCGCGCGCGGCGGCGAGCTCGCGCAGCTCGGAGAACCAGCGCCGGCTGTCGTCTGGCTCGCCGGCGAGCGGCGGCATCGTCATGAGGCCGGCGACCGGGACCGGGCAGCGCTCGAGGAACGCGTCCAGCTCGCCCACGGCGACACCGTCCTTGCCCTCCTCGCCCGCCACGTTGACCTCGACGAGCACGCGCAGCTCGGCGGGCGCGTGGCGTTCGAGCTGCGCCAGGACCGAGTCCGTGCAGACGGAGTGGATGAGCCGCACGAGCGGCGCGATCTGCTTTACCTTGCGGCTCTGCACATGGCCGATGAAGTCCCAGGTGAAGTCGTCGCCGTGCACCGCGTACTTCACCTGCAGGTCCTGCGCACGGTTCTCCCCCACCGCGGTCACGCCGCCCTCGGCGAGCGCCCCGAGCTGCTCGAGCGGCACGTACTTCACGGCGGCCACTATCTCGATGCCGTCCGGATCGCGCCCGGCGCGCGCCGCGGCGGCCGCGATGCGCTCACGGACCTCGGCGAGGTTCGCGCGAACCCGCTCGCCGGTCAGGCCGTCGATCGGCTCGGCGGTCAATCGGCCGGCGCGTCGTCGGCGACGCGCCAGACCGCGCTTGCCTGCCGGCCCGTGTCCTTCGGGTCGCCGCCGTAGTCGCGCCGGTGCGAGTGAAACAGGCTGCGCGGCGCGCACATCGTGCAGATGTCGACGTCGTGGACCTGCTCGAGCGGGACCTTCGCGTGCTGCAACTGCAGGCGCGCGACGTTCTTGAGGTGCGCGTGGTTGCTCAGCCGCGCGGTGCCGCGCGGGTAGCGCATGAACGAGCGGTGCACCCAGGTGTTGACCTCGTAGCAGCAGACGCCGATGCTCGGCCCGATCGCAGCGTGGATGTCGGTGGCGCCGGCGTCGCGCAGCGTCGCGACGCCCTTCATGAGCACGTCGGCGGCCAGCCCCTTCCAGCCGGCGTGGATCATCGCGACGCCCTCGGGCGCGATGAGCGCGACCGGCAGGCAGTCGGCCGTCGTCACGACGGCGGCGACGTCCTCGAGCGTCGTCGCGATGCCGTCGGCCTCCGGCGCCTCGGCGTCGGCGGCGGGCATCTCCGTGACGATCTCGACCTTCGCGCCGTGGACCTGCCTGGGCTCGAGCCAGCGCTCCTCCGGGATGCCGAGCAGCGCGGCGGTGCGCTTGCGGTTCTCCTCGACCGCCGGCGCATAGTCAGCGGTGTTCTCGCCGACGTTCAGCGTGTCGAACGGCTCGCTCGAGACCCCGCCGCGCCGCGTGAAGAACATCGCGCGCCCCCCGGGCAGCTCGCAGCCGATGTGGTCGCCGACTGCGACGAACGGCGGATGCAACCGATCGCCCCA
>JAUXSD010000333.1 GCA_030681525.1 Solirubrobacteraceae bacterium | reverse complement strand
GCACTGCTCATCGCCGTTACCGTCACCGGGCCGGGCGGTACACCGGTGGTGGTCGAGGGCATCCGCACCCGTTACGCGCCGAGGACGCTGCCATGATGGGAGAGAAGCGGGGAGTTGAAAGTAGAGCGGCGCTTTGCGCCTCAGTGGAGCGGCGCTTTGCGCCTCAGTGGGAAAAGCCGCATTCCACTTCGCACTTGCCACTTACCTCAAAGGGTTTCACCCTGGTCGAGATGATCATGGTGATCGTCATCACCGGCATCATCGGCGGCATCGTCGCGATGTTTCTGAAAGCGCCAATTCGGCAATACACCGACGTCGCGCGCCGCGCCGACATGACCGACATCGCCGATACCGCATTGCGCCGCATTGGCCGCGATTTGCGTCTGGCGCTGCCGAACAGCGTGCGCGTGACAGGCCCCTGCAACGGCACCGCCGCCTGTTTTATCGAGTTTCTGCCGACCAAAGGGGGCGGGCGCTACCGTGTCGGAGCGGGTGGGACAAACGACGAGCTGGACTTTTCAGTAGCGGATAGCACTTTCGAAGTGCTGGGGCCGATGCCAACGGGGCTGGTCGCCGGCACGGATCAGATCGTGGTGTACAACCTCGGCATATCGGGGGCGGATACCTATGCGGGGGATAACCGCGCGACGGTTTCTGCACCTCCGGCGGGCGCGGTCGCCAATATTACATCCAAATTATTTCCGTTCGATTCGCCGGGGCACCGCTTCCATGTGATTTCCGCTCCGGTGAGCTACGTGTGTTCCCCCGTCGCGGGCGGCACCGGAGGTACGTTGACGCGCTATTGGGGCTATGCGATTCAGGCCACACAACCGTCAAATACTGCCGTTGCGCCGCTTTCAACGGCGAGCAATGCATTGCTGGCGACCCATGTCAGCAGTTGCCGTTTCAGTTACGATGCCTTCGTGGTCGCGCAGCGTTCCGGCCTGGTGACGACAAACCTCGGCATCACAGAGGAAGGCGAAACCGTCACGCTCTACAGCGCAGTGCATGTGAGCAATCAGCCATGATGAAAAACAGGATTGAGGAGCGAGGATTGAGGATTGAGTCAAAACCACTGCATGGCGCGTGCCACACCTCAACTCGATCCTCCAGGGGTTTCAGCCTGGTTTCCGCGATCTTCCTGCTGGTGGTGATCGCCGCGCTCGGCACCTTTGCGGTGACTCTTTCCACCACGCAGCAGCAGAGCGCCGCGCTGGATGTGATGGGCGCAAGGGCGTACCAGGCGGCGCGCGCCGGGGTGGAGTGGGGCGCGTATCAGGTATTGCAGAATTCTGCGGTGGCGGGAGGCTTTGCCGAACATTGCCGCCTTGACCCCCATCCTCCTTCGACCAGTTCATCGGTTGCGTTCACAAACACACTGGCCGGATTCAACGTCAACGTGGAATGCACGGCGACTTCGCATGGAGGCGGGCCGGCGACGTTGTGGGTTTACAGCCTGACCTCGACCGCGACGCAGGGCACGGTGGCCACGCCGGGCTACGTCGAGCGGCAGATGATGGTACGATTGCGCAATAATTATTGAGATCGTCAGGACAAATGCGGGAGTTTTTTATACAAATGTGGATTCAGAATTCCGCGGTGGCCAGGCAAAGCGGGAGCAAAGTACAAAACCTGCTGTCCCCGCTTGCAGCCGCCGATGCGGCGATTTCTCCCGGTTTTCCAACCGGTATTACGGTTGATGTCGAAGGAGATGGGAAATGAATGGCATTGTGAATTGGGAAAAGCTTGGTCTGTCTTTGAGGCTGCTGAAGATATTTGCTTTGTCGGTGTTGCTGATTGGGTTGGGCGCATGGGGCGGGAGTGCGGCAGCTGCACCAACATGGCAAGCAAGTAGCGCGATTGCAGCGTCGACTGGAGCAGACGTTACCGTTACTCTCCCAGCGCATGTGGCAAATGACATCCTGCTTTTGCAAGTTGTTGTTCGCGATGTAAATGACACGATTACCTGGCCTGCTGGCTTGACGCAAATAGCTACAGTTGACA
>JAUXSD010000329.1 GCA_030681525.1 Solirubrobacteraceae bacterium | reverse complement strand
TCAATACGAGGTTGCATCGCAGTGGTCATGGTACCCGGAAGCCTGGACGGGATCTAGGCCAACATGGCGACGATAGAGGCTTCCCCGCGCGCCTTCCCCGTTCTCGACGAGCTCGTCGAGACAGATGATGGCGTGCCCGTGCTCGACAACGTGGACACGCGGATCCAGGCCGCCCGGGGATCACGAGCGCGCTGCGCGGTGAGGGTTGCGCACCGCGACGTTCGAGACGGCCACTCGCTGAGAGGAGCAGCGGCGGCGATCACCAGTGCTATCCCCTGCTGCTCGTCGCCTGAAGGGGAACCGCACCCCGGACTGCGTCGGGGAGCCAGGACCCGTAGAACACGGACCGGCCCGGCTACAGCGGTGTCGTGTACGCCGAGCTCAGGCCGCCGTCGACGAGGAACGTCGTCGCGTTGACGTAGGACGCGTCGTCGCTGGCCAGGAACAGCGCGCCGTGGGCGATCTCGCGGGCTTCGGCGAAGCGGCCCATCGGCAGGTGCACGAGGCGGCGCTGCGCCTGCTCGGCGTCCTTGGCGTACAGCTCGCGCAAGAGCGGCGTGTCGACCGGCCCGGGGCAGAGCGCGTTGACGCGGATGTTCTCCTTCGCGAACTGGACGCCGAGCTCGCGGCTCAGCGCCAGCACGCCTCCCTTGGAGGCGGTGTATGCGATCTGGGAGGTCGCCGCGCCCATCACGGCAACGAAGCTCGCGGTGTTGATCACCGAGCCGCCGCCGCTCGCCTGCAGGTGCGGGATCCCGTGCTTGCAGCACAGGTAGACCGAGCGCAGGTTGACCGCCTGCACGTGCTCCCACACGTCGAGCTCGGTGTCGACGACGGAGCCGTCCGCGGTCGGCGAGATGCCGGCGTTGTTGAACAGCACGTCGATGCGCCCGAAGGCCTCGCTCGCCTGCGCGTAGATCGAGGCGACCTGCGCCTCGTCGGCGACGTCGGCCGCCAGGGCGAGGTCGACATCCGCGACATCGCGCAGGTCGACGCCCACGACGGTTGCGCCCTCCTCGGCGAACAGCGCGCACGCCGCTGCCCCGATGCCGCCCGCCGCGCCCGTGATCACGCACACCTTGCCGTCGAGCCTGCCGCTCATCACCCCTCCGTCGCGTAGTAGATCGACTTGACCTCCGAGTACGCGTCGAGCGCGTGCGGCCCGAGCTCGCGCCCGACGCCCGACTGCTTGAAGCCGCCGAACGGCGTCGCCACCCGCACCGAGGTGTTCGTGTTGATCGACAGGACGCCGGTCTCCATCGCGCGCGCGACGCGCAGCGCTCGCGCCCCGTTCTCCGTCCAGACGGAGCCCGACAGCCCGTAGATCGTGTCGTTGGCGATCTCGATCGCCTCCGCCTCGTCCTCGAACGGGATGACCACCGCGACCGGGCCGAAGATCTCCTCGGTCACCGCGCGCGCCCCGCGATCGACCGGGTACAGCACGGTCGGCGCGAACCAGTAGCCGGGCCCGCACGGCACGGAGCCCTGAAACGCCACCGGCGCGCCAGCGGGCACGAAGCTTGCAACGGCGTCGCGCTGCGAAGCGCTGATGAGCGGGCCCATCTGCGTGTCCTCGTCGAGCGGGTCGCCCACGACGATCGCTCGCACGTGCGGCTCGAGCAACGCCATGAACCGCTCGACGGCCGAGCGCTGCACGAGGATGCGCGACCGCGCGCAGCAGTCCTGGCCGGCGTTGCCGAACACCGCCGTCGGCGCCGCCGCGGCGGCTCGCTCGAGGTCGGCGTCGGCGAAGATCACGTTCGCGGACTTGCCGCCGAGCTCGAGCGTCACCCGCTTGATCGTGTGCGCCGCGCTCGCGGCGATCGCGCGGCCGACCGAGGTCGAGCCGGTGAAGGCCACCTTCGCGACGTCCGGGTGCGCGACGAGCCGCGACCCGACGGTGCTGCCCGGGCCGGCCACCACGTTCACCACGCCCGGAGGCAGGACCTCGGACGCCAGCCGCTCGAAGCGCAGCGCGGTCAGCGGCGTGAGCTCGGCGGGCTTCAAGACGATCGTGTTCCCGGCGGCCAGCGCCGGCGCCATCTTCCAGGCGGCGATCGTCAGCGGGAAGTTCCACGGCGTGATCAGCGCGACGACGCCGAGCGGCTCGCGCACCGTGAACGCCTGCCCGCCGCCGACCGGGATCGTGTCGCCGAGCATCCGCTCCGGCGCCCCGGCGTAGTAGCGAAACGTGTCGAGCACCATGCCCATCTCGCCGCGCGCGTCGGTGATCGGCTTGCCCGCGTTGCGCGCCTCGAGCAGCGCGAGCTCGTCGAGCGCCGACTCGACGAGGTCGGCCAGCTCGTAGAGCAGCTTCGCCCGGTCGGCCGGCGCGATCGCCCGCCAGCCCGGGTGGGCCGCCTTGGCCCGCGCGACCGCGGCGTCGGCCTCCGCGGCGCCGGCCCGGGGGATCTGCTCGAGCACCGTCTCCGTCGCGGGCTCGATGACCTGCAGCATCTCGCTCACAGGCGCTCGAATCCGCGGAAGCGCTCCCAGTCGGTCACCGCGGCGTGGAAGGCCTCGAGCTCGACGTCGGCCATGTTGAGGTAGTGGTCGACCACGTCCTGGCCGAACGCCTCGCGCGCCACCGCGCTGCCCGCGAACAGCTCGCGCGCGGCCTGCAGGGTCTTCGGTACCTGCGGCTTGTCGGCGACGTAGGCGTTGCCCTCGAAGGCCGGCTCGAGCTCGAGCTGCTCGTCGACCCCGTGCAGCCCGGCCGCGATCATCGCCGCGATCGCCAGGTACGGGTTGACGTCGGCGCCCGGCAGGCGGTTCTCGAAACGCAGGCCGCCGCCGTGGCCGACGACGCGAATCGAGCACGTGCGATTGTCCTTGCCCCAGGCGACCGCGGTCGGCGCGAACGAGCCCTGCGCGAAGCGCTTGTAGGAGTTGATGTTCGGCGCGAAGAACAGCGTCAGCTCGCGCAGGCAGGCGAGCTGTCCGGCGATGAACCGCTCGAAGAGCGCCTGGTCGGCCGCGAACACCGGGGCTTCGTCCCCGGCCGACAGCAGCGAGAAGTGGATGTGGCACGACGACCCCTCGCGCTCGTCGAACTTCGCCATGTAGGTGATCGCGCAGCCCTGCTGGGATGCGATCTCCTTCGCGGCGTTCTTGTAGATCGCGTGCTCGTCGGCCTTGCGCAGCGCGGGGCCGTAGCGGAAGTTGATCTCGTGCTGGCCGAGGTTGCACTCTCCCTTGGAGTCCTCGACCTGCATCCCGGCGCCCTCCATGTGGTTGCGGATCGCCCGCAGCAACGGCTCCACGCGCGTCGTGCCCAGCACGGAGTAGTCGACGTTGTAGAGGTTGGCCGGGTCGAGATCGCGATAGGCCTTGTGCCAGGCCTGCTCGTAGGAGTCGCGAAACACGATGAACTCGAGCTCGGTGCCGGCCGCCGCGCTCCAGCCGCGCTCCTCGAGGCGCGCGAGCTGGCGGCGCAGGATCTGCCGCGGTGAGGCCACCACCGGCGAGCCGTCCTCCCACGCGACGTCGGCCATGAGCAGCACGGTGCCGGGCAGCCACGGCAGCGGGCGCAGCGTGTCGAGGTCGGGCTTGAGCACGAAGTCGCCGTAGCCGCGCGACCACGACGCCATGTCGTAGCCCTCGACGGTGTTCATGTCGACGTCGACGGCGAGCAGGTAGTTGCAGCCCTCGGCGCCGTGCTCGGCGACCTCCTCGACGAAGTGCCGGGCCGTCAGGCGCTTGCCCATGAGCCGTCCCTGCATGTCGCAGAGGGCGAGGACGACGGTGTCGACCTCGCCCTCCTGCGCGAGGACCCTGAGCTCGTCGAGCGTCACGCCTTGAGCTCCGACTCCGCCTGCGCGAGCGCGGCGAACTCCTCCTCGGGGGCCTGTGCGACGAGGTGGTGGCGCGAGTACAGGCCGAAGTACAGCGCTGCCAGCAGGTACACGGCGAGCGTGATGAGCGCGGCGGTCTCGTCGACGAAGAAGACCGCGATCACCGCGGCGATCGCCAGCACGAGCCCGATGCCGGAGGTCAGAGTGCCGCCGGGCGTGGTGTACGGGCGCGCCAGATCGGGCTCCTTGCGGCGCAGGATGATGTGGCTGAGCAGCATGAGCACGTAGGAGACGGTGGCGCCGAAGACGGCGATCTGGATCATCCGCGCGCCGTCCTCGGTGATCGCCGCCAGCAGGAAGCCGACGATGCCGGGCAGGATCAGCGCGATGTGCGGCACGCGCCGGCCGCTCGTGACCGACAGCGCGCGCGGGAAGTAGCCCGCCCGCGAGAGCGCGAAGAGCTGGCGCGAGTAGGCGTAGATGATCGAGAAGAAGCTCGCGATCAGGCCGGCCAGGCCGGCGTAGTTGACGAACTCGCCGACGAACGAGTTCTCGCCGTACGCCGTGTCGGCCGCCAGCGGCAGCGGGTTGTCGGAGTCGGCGATCGTCTCCGACCCGGCCCCGCCCGGCGCCAGCGTGAGCATCAGCGCGGCGAACACGAGCAGGATGAGGATCGCCACGATGATGCCCTTGGGCATGTCCTTCTTGGGGTCGCGCGCCTCCTCGGCGGCGAGCGGCACGCCCTCGACCGCCAGGAAGAACCAGATGCCGTAGACCAGCGCGCTGAGCGCGCCGGCGTAGCCGAAGGGCAGGAAGTCGCTGGCCCCCGACTTGCTCGTGTCGGGGTCGATGTCGGTGAGGTTCGACGCGCTGAACTCGGGGATCATCCCGAGGACGAAGACGACGAGCGCGACGACGGCGATCGCGGTGATCGCGAACATCACCTTGAGGGCCTCGCCGACCCCGATGAGGTGCACGCCGATGAACACGGCGTAGAAGAACAGGTAGACCGGCCAGCCGGCGGTGATCCCGAGGATGTCCAGCGACTCGACGTAGCCGCCGATGAACACGACGATCGCGGCCGGGGCGATCGCGTATTCGATGAGGATCGCGGTGCCGGTGAGAAAGCCGCCCCACGGGCCCATGGCCCGCCGCGCGAACGTGTAGCCGCCGCCCGACGTCGGCATCGCCGAGGACATCTCGGCGAGCGCGAAGGCCATGCACGTGTACATCAGCCCCATGAGGATCGTGGCGATCAGCAGACCGCCCCAGCCACCCTCGGCCAGGCCGAAGTTCCACCCTGCGAAGTCGCCGGAGATGACGTACGCCACCCCGAGGCCTGCCAGCAGGACCCATCCCGCTGCACCGGACTTCAGCTGCCGCTGATCCAGATAGTCCTCGTCGACGTTCTCGTAACGCGGCACGCGGATGCACCTCCGTGGCGGGGATATGTGGCGCGACGCTACGTACCCCGCGGTGCTGAAGTCAAGCCTTGCTCGAACGGCGCCGTTCACGGGCGGCGCCGACGAGCGCGCCGACGACGCGCGAGCGCTCGTCCTCCTCGGGGTGCCAGAGGACGCCCAGCACAAAGCGGGCGGCCGGGTCCTCGATCGCCTCCGGGCTGTCGTCGCCGGTCGCGCGGCCGGTCACCGCCAGGCCGTGGCCGATCGTGTCCGGTCCCTGGTGGTGATGGGACAGCACGCTCTCGGTCGTGGCGCCGGCGGCGGCCGCGGCCAGCGACCCGGGCTCGATCCGCACGTCGTGGCGGGCGAAGGCGGCCGGCAGCTCGCGATGGTCGTCGTGCCCGAGCACGTCGGGCAGGTGCTGATGCAGGGTGCCGCCGTAGGCGACGTTGAGCAGCTGCATGCCGCGGCAGATGCCGAGCACGGGGATGTCGCGCTGCGTCGCGGCGCGCGCGAGGGCGATCTCGAAGCCGTCGCGGTGCGGCTCCTCGTCGGCCGTCGCCGGGTGCGGCGGCCGGCCGTAGCGGTGCGGCGCGACGTCGCTGCCGCCCCCGCTGAGGATCACGCCGTCGATCGTCTCGAGCAGCTCCTGCGGGTCCTCGGCGTCCTGCTCGTCGGCCACGAGCAGGATCGCCCGGGCACCGGCGCGCTGGACCGCGCGGACGTAGGCCATGGGGGAGAAGGCGGCGTGCTCGTCCCAGTCGCCGGACCGGATGTCGCCGACGCTGCAGGTGATGGCGATGGTGGGGCGGGGCATGGTGCGCCGAGGATAGGCGGGGCTGGTGCGCTGTCGCGATGCGTTGGCGTGGTCGTGACGCGCCGGGTACGGATATCGGTCCCGGCGCGTCACGATCCCTCGGGCGGCGAGGGGGTGGCGCCGGCCCCGGCCGACCGGCCGCCACCGAAACAGACCCACCCCTCAGCGATGCCGTTGGACCCCGCGATCGCCACCACCTCGGCGGCGCGAAGCGCACCCACCCCAGCGAGCCCGCGCACCACCGCCTGCGACAATGCCGCGCCACATGCCCCGCCGCCTTCTCATCCTCGGCTCGACCGGGTCGATCGGCACGCAGGCGCTCGACATCGTCGCGCGCGACCCCGAGCTCGAGCTGGTCGGCCTCAGCGCCGAGCGCTCGTCGGACGCGCTCATCGAGCAGGCGCGGCGCTTCGGCGTCGACCGCATCGCGCTGGCCGACGCGGACGCCGGTGCGCGCGCCGCCGAGGCCTGGACCGACGGGGAGGTGCTCGCCGGCGCCGAGGGGCTCGTACGGCTCGTCCTCGAGTCGGGCGCCGACCTCGTCCTCAACGCGCTCGTCGGCTCGGCCGGGCTCGGCCCCACCGTCGCGACGCTCGGCGAGGGCATCGACCTCGCGCTGGCCAACAAGGAGTCGCTCGTCGTCGGCGGCGAGCTCGTCATGGCGCTGGCCGAGGCCACGGGCGCTCAGATCCTGCCCGTCGACTCCGAGCACTCGGCGCTGCACCAGCTGATCGCCGGCGAGGGGGCGGGTGGGACCGCATCAATCGAGAAGCTCGTGCTGACCGCGTCGGGCGGCCCGTTTCGCGGGCGCACGCGCGCCGAGCTGGCCGAGGTCACCGTCGACGAGGCGCTCGCCCACCCGACCTGGGACATGGGCGGCAAGATCTCGATCGACTCCGCGACGCTCATGAACAAGGGCCTCGAGGTCATCGAGGCCTTTCATCTCTTCGGGATCCCGTATGACCGCATCGAGGTCGTCGTGCATCCGCAGTCGATCGTCCACAGCATGATCACGCTGTGCGACGGCGCGGCGCTGGCGCACCTCGGCAACCCCGACATGCGCGTGCCGATCTCCTACGCGCTGCACTACCCCGACCGCGTCGACGTCCCGGTCGCGGCGCTCGACCTGACCGAGGTCGGCGCGCTGACGTTCGAGCCCGTCGACGTGGAGGCGTTCCCCGCGCTGGCGCTGGCCCGTGCCGCGGCGATCGCCGGCGGCACCGCGCCGTGCGTGCTCAACGCCGCCAACGAGGTCGCCGTGCACGCGTTCCTGGGCGGAAGGCTCGGCTTCCTGGGGATCCCGGCGGTCATCGAGGGCGCGCTGGAGCGCCTGCCGGCGGCCCGGGTGCGAGCCTTCGAGTCGCTCTACGAGGCCGATCGCGAGGCGCGCGCCGTCGCGGCCGAGCTCGTCGAGGCCGAGTCGGAGCGACTCCTACACTGACCGGGTGAGCTACTTCCTGGCCTTCGCGGGCTTCGCGGCGCTGATCATCCTGCACGAGTTCGGGCACTTCGTCGCCGCCAAGGCGGTCGGGATGCGCGTCGAGCGCTTCGCGCTGTTCTTCCCGCCGCTGCTGTTCAAGTGGCGTCCGAAGGGCAGCGAGACGGAGTATGGGATCGGGGCGATCCCGCTCGGGGGCTACGTGAAGATCACCGGCATGAACCCCGACGAGGACATGCCTGCGGAGGTCGCTCACCGGGCGTACTACCGCCAGAAGGTCTGGAAGCGGATCGTCGTCATCTCCGCCGGCCCCGCGGTCAACATCGTGCTCGCGTTCCTGATCTTGTGGGTGCTGTTCGCGTCGCGCCCGATGCAGCTCAGCCAGCCCGTCGTCGACCGCATCACGAAGGACAGCCCGGCGCAGGGAGTGCTGGAGCCCGGCGACCGGCTCGTCTCGGTCGACGGCGTGCCGGGCTTCGCGCCGGGGATCTCGGCCGAGGAGGGCGAGCGGCGCGTCGAGCGGCTGCGCGAGGCGGTGGCCGGCCACGGCTGCGCCGGCGAGGAGCGCCAGGGCTGCGCGGCCACCGAGCCGGTGACCGTGGTGGTGCTGCGCGACGGCGCGCGGCGCACGATCGAGGTGACGCCGCGCTACGACGCGGCGGCCGAGCGGCTGCTGATCGGCTTCGGCTTCGGCACGCGCGGCGTCGACGTCGGCGTGGGTGAGGCGGCGCAGCTCAGCGTCACCGGGATGTGGAACGTCACGACGCTGACCGTCGAGGCGATCGTCAAGCTCGTCTACGACAAGGAGGCGCGCGACGAGGTCTCCGGCGTCGTCGGCTCCTACGAGGCGACCCGCCAGACGCTCGAGTTCGACACCGTCCGGGCGATCAGCATCCTCGCGCTGATCTCGCTGTCGCTGGGCATCATCAACCTCTTTCCGTTCCTGCCGCTCGACGGCGGCCACATCTTCTGGGCGCTGGCCGAGAAGGTCCGCGGCCGCGCGATCTCCTTCCGCGTCATGGAGCGCGCCTCGATCGTCGGCTTCGTGCTCGTGCTGATGCTCTTCTACGTGGGGTTGTCCAACGACATCGGGCGATTGACGAGCGGCGAGGGCTTCGGCGTCCGTTAGGACGCCGGACCCAGGTCCACCCGGTCGAGGTCCCAGACCGGCAGGTCGCCGAGCGCGGCGCTGCGCTCGAAGTCCGCCAGCGCGGCGGGACCCAGCGCGGCGAACGCGGCCCGCGTGCGCTCGAGGTAGTCGCGGCTGACCACCGCGGCGCCGCCGGCGCGGGCGTGCTCGAGCCGACCGCGTCCCGTGGCGCCTCCGACGTACGCCCACACGATCCCGCGCGCCGGGCTGACGGCCCCGGTCACGTCGACGCGCTCGTAGTTGCGCTCGCGGTGGTCGATGACCGGCAGCTGCGCCCCGTCGACCGGGACGCACAGGCCGTGCGTGCAGGCCGCCGGATCGTCGAACAGGTCCAGGAACGCGACGAACACGGCGGGACGGCTGCCGTCGGAGCGCAGCCGGTAGTGCTTGTAGCCCGGCACGTTGACGCGGTTGTCCATCGCCACGCCCCAGCCGCGTCGCCGGCCGCGCAGCTGCGCAGGGTGGCTGCCGCGCAGGTCGGCGGCCAGCGAGCCGTAGGCGAAGACGTACTGCGCGGTCTGCCGCATAGCGGCGGCAACGTTAGCCGCGGGCGCGGTGATCGGGCACGCCAGGTCCCTCCGTAGAATGGGTGCATGGCCTCAGCGCGACAGATCATGGTCGGCAGCGTCCCCGTCGGCGGCGGCGCCCCCGTCGCCGTGCAGACGATGACGAAGACCGAGACCGCCAACCTGCAGGCGACGATGGACCAGATCCACAAGGTCGCCGAGGCGGGCGCCGACATCGTCCGCGTCGCCGTGCCGCGCGACCGCGACATCGAGGCGCTGCGGACGATCGTCGTGCGGTCGCCGATCCCGGTCATCGCCGACATCCACTTCAACCACACGCTCGCGCTGAAGGCGATCGACGCCGGCGCGCACTGCATCCGCCTCAACCCGGGCAACATCGGCGGGCCCGACAAGGTCGCGGAGGTCGTCGCCCGGGCCAAGCGGGCCGGCACGCCGATGCGGATCGGCGTGAACTCGGGATCGCTGCCCAAGCACCTGCACGCCCTCGAGCGCGACAACCCCGTCGAGGCGCTGACCGCCGCGGCGACGGAGTTCGTCGCGCTCATGCATCGCCTGGACTTCTATGACTTCAAGGTCTCGATCAAGTCGACCAACGTGCCCAACACGATCGCCTCCAACCGGCTGCTGAGCGAGAAGATCGACCACCCGCTGCACCTCGGCATCACCGAGGCCGGCACGAAGTGGTCGGGCAGCCTGAAGTCGGCCGTGGGCCTGGGCACGCTGCTCGCCGACGGCATCGGCGACACGATCCGCATCAGCCTCTCGACGTTCCACGCCGAGGAGGAGGTCAAGGTCGCCTGGGAGATCCTCAAGGCGCTGCAGCTGCGCGAGCGCGGACCCGTCCTCATCGCCTGCCCCACATGCGGGCGCCTGCAGTTCGACATGGACTCCGTGGTCATGGAGATCGAGCGCCGTCTGGAGGCCTACGAGGACCCGATCGAGGTCGCCGTGCTCGGCTGCGCGGTCAACGGCATCGGCGAGGCGTCGCACGCGGACTTCGGGATCACCGGCGCGAAGGACGAGGGTCTGATCTTCAGCCGCGGCAAGCCGCTGCGCAAGGTGCCGACAGGGCAGCTCGTCGACGTCCTCTTCGAGGAGATCGACAAGTACACGACGTCCAAGCGCATCGACGTCGACGAGCGCGCCGCCGCCGAGGGAGCGCGGTGGCTGGCCGCCAACGAGGACGAGACGGCGATGACGCCCGAGCGCCTCGCCGCGCTGGAGAAGGCCGAGGCCGCCGCGCACGACGGCGGCGACGACGTGCTGGCCGCGTTGCCCGAGATCGACGAGGACGTCTCGCCGGTCGCCGGGCGGCGCTTCACCCGCGCCTGAGGCTGCGCCCGGCGAACCGCCGCGCGGCACCGGCGAGGGCCGGCGCCGCGCGCACGATCAGAGCGTCAGGTCCCGTCCGACCCGTTCGTGTACGGCCCGACGGTGCCGTCCGGGAAGTACCAGACGGCGCGCCAGTCACCGGGCTGCGCGAGCGGCGCGACGAGATCGGCCTCGAAGTAGCCGCGGCTCGGGTCCGTCGGCACCGGGGCGCCGACCGCGAGCCAGCCCGTCGAATTGTCCTTCGGCTTGAACTGGATCTCGACCGAGCTGGCCTGCCCGCCCGGCAGGAAGCGCACCTGGCCCCACACGTGCGCCGTCGGGGCCGCCGTCGCGGGGTCGATGCCGGTCGCCGTCACGAGGAACGGCATCTGGTAGGCGTGCGCCGCCGGCTTGGGCTGGCCGCGCTGCGTGTACAGGCCCGACTGGTAGGTGAACCAGTAGCTCTTGGACTTCTTGGGCTTGCTGCGCACCGGCGGGACGTCGACGAGCAGGAACTGCGCCTGCGACGCGATCCGCGGGTTGAGGTACGCGAGGTACTCGCCTTGCGTGTTGTACTTGGCCTGCAGGTCATAGCTCACGCCCGAGAACGGATCCGGCGGATTGGTCTCGAAGCCGAACTCGGTCATGTACAGCGGCAGCCCGGAGGGGACCTTCCCGGTCGACCCGGCCATCTGGTCGAGCAGGGCGCCCAGCTCGTCGATGTTCGCCATCGTCAGCGAGTCCGGGTGCGTGTCGCGCACGAGCGGCGACTGGTTCTTCGTGTACGGATGGTGGGCGTAGCCGCTGGCCGGCAGCCCCGACCCGAGATTGCCGGAGAACAGCTCGCGGAGGAACTGCTTGGGCCGCATCGGCGACTTGCCGGTCTTCGCGTCGCTGCCCAGCGGCGCGGTCTCACCCAGGAGGATGATGTCGTTGTCGGCGCGGTGGCCGCTCGAGACGAGGCCCGCATAGCCCTGCTGGTAGAGCTTGCGGAACAGCGCGGGGGAGGCCGGCTTGCCGTTCTCCCACTGCGGCGAGAGCCAGCCGCCCTGGTTGGGCTCGTTCCACAGCGACCACATGCTGACCCGCGGCAGCGCCGTGCGCGAGCCGTTCTCGTCGCGGTAGCTGCCGCTGAAGCGCTTGCCCACGGCCGTCACGAACAGCTTGAACTCGCGCGTCTTGGGCTTGTAGGTCCGCGCGATCGCCGAGGAGCCCTTCGGCCGCTTGGCGTGCGCCCACTTCGGACCGGGCCCCGTGACGTTGAAGTACACGCGGATCCCGCGCTCGGTGGCGGCGCGCACGAGGTTGTCGTAGCGATCCCAGTTGCGGACCGGGTACGTCGACGGGTTGGCAGGCTTGAAGCGCCGGTTCTGGCGCCGGGCGGCCTCGCGGGCACGCCGGTTCTTGTTGCCCTTGAGCTTGGCCATGTCGGCCTTCGTGAACCGCGCGAACTCCGCCACCGTCTCCCACAGGACCGTGACGCGCACCGTGTCCACGCCGACCGACTTCATCGTCGTCAGCGTCCGGGCGGCGACGCTGTCGTCGCGATACACGAGCAGATCGTCGTCCATCATGATCGACATCTGCGTCGGGCTCGCTTGCGCGGCCGGTGCGAGCAAGGCGCCGAGGACGAGCGCGAGGACGATCGATCGAATGCTGGTCGACATGGAGCTCCTGCCAGACGTGGGTGAGTTAACGCGCGAGCGGGACGGCCTCATGCCGTCCCGCGCTAGAACACCGGCATTGTCGCGAAAGTAGCGCGACGAGTGGCCGATTAGCCGACCGCTGCGCCGTAGCGCTGCGCGACCTCGGCCCAGTTCACCGTGTTCCACCACGCCTTGAGGTAGTCGGGGCGCTTGTTCTGGTACTTCAGGTAGTACGCGTGCTCCCAGACGTCGTTGCCCAGCAGCGGCGTCTTGCCGGCGCTCAGCGGGTTGTCCTGGTTGGGGGTGCTCGTGACGGCGAGGGCGCCGTTGTCGAGGACGAGCCACGCCCAGCCCGAGCCGAACTGGCCGACGCCGGCCGCCTCGAACTTCTCCTTGAAGTCGTCGAACGAGCCGAAGGCGGCGTCGATCGCGGCGCCGAGGTCGCCGTCGGGCGCGCCGCCGCCGTCGGGGCTCATCGAGGGCCAGAAGAGGGAGTGGTTGTAGTGCCCGCCGCCGTTGTTGCGGACGGGTCCGCGCTTGTCCTCGGGGATCGCGTCGAGGTTAGCGATGATGTCCTCGATCGACGAGTCGGCGTGCTCGGTTCCCTCCAGCGCGGCGTTGAGCTTGTCGACGTACGCCTGATGGTGCTTGTCGTGATGAATCGACATCGTCTGGGCGTCGATGTGCGGCTCGAGGGCATCAGGGGCGTACGGCAGGGGCGGAACCTCAAAGGCCATAGGGCGTTTCTCCTCTGTTCGTCGGACTCGTCTCGGACTCTACCCGCGTAGGCTTGGCCCTAGATGGTTGATTTCACGACCGGCACCGCCAGCTGCACGCGCCTCGCGGCGCAGGATCGCCACGGACCGAAGGAGTCCGTGCCGCTGGCACTGTCCAGCTTCGCCCCGCGGCGCCCTGCATCCGCGATACACGCACATCTGACGGCACCGGCCGTGAAATCAACCATCTACCTGATGGTGAACTCGTGACCCGACTCTCCGCCCTGCTGCTGCCGACCGAGCGCGAGCCGCCGGCCGATGCCGAGGCGATCTCGCACAAGCTCATGGTGCGCGCCGGACTGGTCCGCCAGCTCGGAACGGGCCTGTGGTCCTGGCTGCCGGCGGGCTGGCGCGTGCACCAGAACGTCGTGCAGATCATCCGCGAGGAGATCGACGCCGTGGGCGGCCAGGAGATGCTCATGCCGGTCCTGCAGCCGTCCGACGCCTGGCATCGCACCGGTCGCTACGAGATCGACGAGCTGTTCAAGCTCAAGGACCGCAAGGGCGCCGAGATGGTGCTCGCGATGACGCACGAGGAGTGCGTGACCACCCACGTCGCGCAGGTCGTGCGCTCCTATCGCGACCTGCCGTTCAGCCTCTACCACTTCCAGGTCAAGGAGCGCGACGAGCCGCGGCCGCGCGCGGGCGTCCTGCGCACCCGCGAGTTCATCATGAAGGACGCCTACACGTTCGATCGCGACGAGGCGGGGCTGCAGGCCCACTACGAGGTCTACGCCGGCGCCTACGACCGGATCTTCGAGCGCACCGGGCTGGAGTGGTACAGCGTCGAGTCCGACGTCGGGATGATGGGCGGCTCGGGCGCCCACGAGTACATGGCGCCCTGCCCCGCGGGTGAGAACGAGGTCGCCCTGGCGCCGGGCTACGCGGCCAACGTCGAGGTCGCCAGCGCCGACGCGCAGCCCGTCGACCTGCCCGATCCGTTGTCGGAGCCCGAGGCCGTGCACACGCCGGGGGCGACGTCGATCGACGCCGTGGCGCGGATGATGGGCGTGCCCGCCGGGGCGCTGCTGAAGGCCTTTGCGGTCATCGTCGACGGCGCGTCGGGCCGGACCGGCGGACGCGGTCTCGTGCTCGTCCTGCTGCGCGGCGATCACCGCGTCAACGAGATCAAGCTCACGAACGCGCTCGGCGCACCCTGGCGCCCGGCGCGCGAGGAGGAGGTCGCCGAGCGGATCGGCCCGGCGGGGTTCATCGGCCCCGTCGGCGCCAACGTCCCGGTGCTGCTCGACGAGGCGGTCAGCGACGGCGGCTACGTCGTCGGCGCCAACGAGCGCGACCACCACCTGCGCGGCGTCGAGCCGGGCCGCCATTTCGCCTTCGAGCGCGTCGACGTGCGCAAGGTCGAGGCGGGCGACACGGTCGGCGGGCGGCCGATCACGATCGAGCCCGCGATCGAGGTCGGCAACATCTTTCAGCTCGGCACGCGCTATTCGGAGCCGCTGGGCGCCACGTACCTCGACGTCGAGGGCAAGGAGCGGCCGATCGTCATGGGCTCCTACGGGATCGGCCCGGCGCGGATCGTCGCGGCCGCCGTCGAGCAGTTCGCCGACGAGAAGGGGATCTCCTGGCCGCGGGCGCTGGCGCCGTGGGACGTCGAGGTGGTCGCGCTCGGCAAGCCCGGCAGCGACGAGCTCGCCGCCGCCGAGGGGCTGTACCGCGAACTGCGCGCCGCGGGCCTGGCGGTGCTGCTCGACGACCGCGAGCTCGGCCCGGGCTCGAAGTTCGCCGACGCCGAGCTGCTCGGCTGCCCGCTGCGGCTGACCGTCGGGCGCCGCTCGCTGCAGGAGGGACGCGCCGAGGCCCAGCGCCGGCGTGGTCTGGAGGACGTCGAGGGCGGCGTGCCGCTCGCGCAGGCGGCCGAGGCAGTGGCAGAGCTTTGGCGGACACTCCCGTAGACCGCGCACGGCGCGAGCCGCCCACGCCGGACCCCGACGCCACCACGCTCGGACAGGCCGCGCAGGCCGCCGAGAAGGCGCGCCTGACGTTCCGCCGGCTCGCCGGGCTGGACCGCTCCGGGCCGCCGCCGCCCGAGACGCTGCGCGACCAGCCGTGGAACGTCGCGACGATCCCCAACGCGATCGGCTTCGTCCGGCTGGCGCTCATCCCGGTCTTCCTCGTGCTCGCGCTGAGCTCCGACAGCGGCACCGACGCGTGGCCGGCGGTGATCTTCGCGGTCATCTCCTGGAGCGACTACTTCGACGGGATCGCCGCGCGGCTGACCGGCCAGTACAGCCGCTTCGGCGCGCTGCTGGACCCGTTCGTCGACCGCCTGCTCGTCGTCTCGGGCGTCGTCGTCTGCTGGTACTTCGAGCTGCTGCCGCGCTGGGCGATCGCCCTGCTCGTGCTGCGCGAGGTGCTGCTGCTCGTCGCCGGCCCGCTCGCGCTGCGCCGCGGCTATGAGATGAAGATCACCTGGCCCGGCCGCGCGGCCGTCTGGCCGACGATGTCGGCGATCTTCTTCGCGCTCGTGGGGCTGGCGACGCTCGCCGAGGTCCTGCTCTACATCGGCCTGCTGCTCGCCTGGTACGCCGTCGTGTTGTACGTGCGCGACGGGCTGGCGCAGCTACGCGCTGCGCGCGGCGAGACCCGCTGAGCGCACGCCGTCCCGGGCGCGCGCGGCGCGCTGCACCTGGGTCTGCGCGGCGAGCTGCGTCGTGATCGAGCTCCAGCGGCCGAGGCGGTTGCGCATCGTCGCCGAGGACGGCAGCACCGACGACAAGGATCGGAATGCCCGTCGATACTGTCGAGAGCGCGAAGACGAACGTCGTGATCAGTACGGCGTGCTGTCCGCCGGTCGCCGCGTAGAGGCCACCACGGAAGAACAGCTCTGCTGCGACGGCGTTGAGGAACAGCAGGCCGACCATTCCCGGAAGGACGCTCATGCGCGCGTATCCGAGCAGGCCGAGCAGGGGATCGGAAAGCGCGGGGACGGCGGCGACGACCACGGCGCCGGCCAGGAACAGTGCAACCAGCAGGACGCCGCGGAGGAGTGACTGCATGATCGCGCGCGAGTCCGGGTTGCCGCTACGGGTGTTGCCAGCACCGAGGTGGAGCTTGCCCGAGAGCAGGGCTCCGACCACCCAGGTCGTGCCGAGGGCGAGCGTCGCCGCGTAGAGGGCAGGATCTCCGGGACCGATGCGCAGGGTCCAGGCCATCAGGAACGAGCCGATCGCCAAGGTGACGGCGGAGATCCAGCGGCGCTGCACGAGCTGCTCCGGGGTCTCCTGGTGGTCGCGCGGCACCGGATCCACGAGGGCAGCCGTGAAGAAGTCCCGCAGCTCACGAGCGGGGTTGATCACGGTTGGGCTCCTCAGGGTGGGGGTTGAGCTGCTCCCGGCGCTCATGCTAGTCATCGCGGCCCGAATCCGGGGCAACCGGCGCCGCGGTTCTCACAACGGTTCCGTGCGTGACGGTCCACCCGCACGAAGGTGCAGATCGTGAAGGTAAATGGCTGAATCATCAACATTTCAGCCTGTCGACTTCACGTCGTCGTCACACAGGTCGCCGACGAGGAGGGAGGGGGAGACCCGCACCAGG
>JAUXSD010000321.1 GCA_030681525.1 Solirubrobacteraceae bacterium | reverse complement strand
TTCGCCCTGAGGTATCGAAGGGTAATGGGCTTCGATACCTCAGCCCGAACGGAAAACTTCAAACATATTCGTGCCGGATCAATAGGTGAAGAGACGGTGTATCCTGCAAAATGGGCTGCGGCTGGAAATACAAAAGGGGCTTGCGCCCCTTTTGTTTCGCTATGAATTCATGGCTTAATTTCTAACCACGATACCGTTTTCTATTTTTACTTTCTGTCCATTGAACAGGCCAGGATCGGTTGCCTGGCGATAGGTGCGTTCTGAGCCGTCATCCAATTTTACTGTGATATCGTAGCTCTTCGTCTTCTTGGCCATCTTCTCAATTTTATTGCCCGCGAATGCACCGCCAACCACCCCCGCGACTGTCGCCAGGTCGCGTCCTGTCCCTTGGCCCACCTGGTTGCCAATCAAACCGCCGGCCACACCACCCGCAACAACACCGACGCCCGAGCCTTTGCCTTCCTCTTCGATTACATTCACCGCCAGCACCACCCCGCAGTTTGCACAAACCGGTTTTGTGCGTTCATCTGGCAGCATGGCGCGCTCATGTTCTTGCACAGAGGGTTTGTGTTTGACGTCAACCTGTTTGGTTGCAGCTTCTTTTTTAGCTGGTTGTTGAGCGGGTGCTTCTACTGGTGTTGCGGCGCTTAGTGATGACTGCGCAGCTTGAGCAGCCGCTGTTTGTTTGTCTTTTTCGACTTGCTCCATGGCAATTTTTACTTGTGCATTAATCTCTTCCGATGAGGGTTTTTGCGAGCACGCTGTGAGCGAAGTAAGGCCCATCATTGCTGCCAAGCCAAGGGCGGTTAAGTTGAAATATGTGTTCATAGCATCATCCTTTTATCAAAATTAAAGGTGCCAAACTCGAATTATTATCCCGGCTAGAGTAATCCTCTTACTGCTGGCGCCGCACCGCAAGGAGGGTCGCTGTTCAGGCACCGGGGGTCGATCCCGGCAGCTAGCCCCGTGCTTAATGTCCGATTGCCAACGTCAATTTCAGGTTTCATGATGGCAATCCCGAGGGGGAAGCTATGGCACACACTTAATATTCCGACAAAGGCTGCGGCAGGTTGAGGTGATCGCACTGTCGCAGCCCCGCAATCAGCCAGCCGTCAGGCAAGCGCTTCCCACTTCACCCACACCCCGGGCTTGGTCATCTCGTGATCGGGCGTGGTCATGGAGCGATACATGGGGCTATCCGGGTTGTTACACCAGCCGAGGCTGGTTGCGACCACCTGTTTCTTGTCATCTGTGATCTTCCTCATCCCACCCCAGAACCGGCAGGTGGC
>JAUXSD010000311.1 GCA_030681525.1 Solirubrobacteraceae bacterium | reverse complement strand
CCGCGCCGCCCACTCCGCGATCTCCGTCTGCGAGTAGTTGCCGCGCCGGCCGCGGTGGCCGAAGTGAAAGCGCACGTACGTGAAGTCCGCGGTCAGCTCGTGGGTCTGGAACTCGAGTTCGGGACGGTCGGCGATCGTCAGCGCCACGCCGTGCCAGCGCAGCAGCTCGTACACCTCCGCACAGAACCACGAGGCGTGGCGAAACTCGAAGGTGTGCCGTCCGGGCGGCAGGTGGTCGAGGGCGAACGCCAGCCGCGCGTCGTCGCGCCGGAAGGTCGCCGGCAGCTGCCAGAGCATCGGGCCCAGCCGGCCCGACTCTCCCAGCGGCGCGAGCGGCTCTATCAGCCGCTGCACGCCGCGCTCCATGTCGGTCAGGCGCTTGATGTGCGTCAGATAGCGCGACGACTTCACCGCAAAGCAGAACTGCGGCGGTGTCCGGGTCGCCCAGCGCTCGACGGTCTCGCGCTTGACGAGCCGGTAGAACGTCGTGTTGACCTCGACGGTGTCGAAGACGCTCGCGTAGTGCTCCAGCCAGCGTGGCGCGCCGAGCCCCTTGGGGTAGAAGCTCTCGCGCCAGGAGGCGTAGTTCCAGCCGCTGCAGCCGATCCGGATCACGCTGGCGCCGCTGTACCCGTTTCGCGCCGGCAAAGCCGCGACAATCCAGGCACTTCGCCGGCCGGTAGGGGCCGGCGGGCCGGACCGCACCGGTCACCCGCCGAGGGCCCGTGGCGACAGGCGTACGCTTGACAGCAGGCCGACCCGCCCCACGCGCATGCGCATCGCCATCGACATCGACTCCACGCTGCATCACTACTGGGACCGGCTGTCGGCTGCCGCGCTGCGCCGCTTCGGCGTCGACCTGCCCTACGAGGAGCAGCTGGACTGGGGCATCACCCGCCTGCGCCCCGACCAGCTGAACCTGTGCATCCAGGAGACCCACAGCGAGGCGGCGATCCTCGCGGGCGAGCCCTATCCCGGCGCGGTCGAGACCGTCCGGCGCTGGCACGACGCCGGACACTTCATCCACGTCACCAGCCACCGCGACCCGCACACGCGCGACGCCACCGCGCGCTGGCTGGAGCAGATCGGCCTGCACCACGACGACCTGCAGTGCGCGCACGACAAGGTCAGCCGCTGCGTCGAGCTCGGCATCGAGCTGCTCATCGACGACAGCCCGGAGAACCTCCTGCGGGCGATCGACCAGGGGCTGCTCGTCGCGACGATCGCCCACCCGTGGAACCGCGAGCTGTGTGAGGACGAGGACGTGCTGTGCGCGCCCGACTGGGCCGGCCTGGCGCAGATGCTCGACCCGCTGCTGCGCCCGCGCACCCGCGTGCGCCCCTAGGAAGCGAGCCCGTCGGAGACGTTCTCGACGCCGGCTACGGCCCATCGCGGCTGCCAGCGACGTTCCCGACAGCCTCGCGGCAAGACGCGCTGCAAGCGTCACCTGCGCGGCAGGTCCTCACGTACAGTGACGCGCAGCCCAACGCGATTGGGACTGACCGAGGACGGCCATGCCCCCGAAGCTCCCGATGCTCATCGCCATCGTCGCCGTCGCGCTGGTCGGCCTCGTCGTGGCGATGTTCGCATGGGACGCCGGCCGCGAGGACATCATCGCCAACGACGTGCGGATCGGCCCGGTCGAGGTGGGCGGCATGACCCGGGCGCAGGCGCGCGCCGCGATCATCGACGGCGTGGTGAAGCGCCTGGACCGGCCGGTGGTCATCCAGGCGGCCGGCCGCCCGTTCCCGCTCACCGCACGCGAGGCGCGCGTCACGGCCGACGTGACGGCGATGGTCGATGCCGCGCAGCGACGCAGCCAGGCCGGCGGCGTGCTGGCCCGCACGTGGCGCGCGATCACCGGCCGCGGGATCGGCGCGCGGATCACCCCGGCCGTCACCTACTCACGTTCCGCGGTGCAGCGGACGGTCGACCGCGTCCGCGTCGCCGTCAGCCGGCCGGCCAAGGACGCCAAGGTGAACTTCACACCGGCCAACCTCACGATCCGGCCGTCCGAGCGGGGCCGCACGATCGACACCCGACGGCTGCGCGCCGACGTCCACCGGGCGCTCGTCTCGGCGACCGGCAAGCGCGTCGTCACCGCTCCGATCAAGTTCATCGAGCCGAAGATCAGCGGCCGGCAGCTCGCCAAGGAGTATCCCGTCGTCGTGACGGTCGACCGCGGCGGCTTTCGTCTCAGCCTCTTCAAGAACCTGCAGCGCGTGCGGGTCTACCCGATCGCGGTCGGCCAGGCCGGCCTGGAGACGCCCGCCGGGCTCTACAAGATCCAGAACAAGGCGGTCGACCCGGCCTGGCACGTCCCGAATTCCGACTGGGCGGGGGCCCTGGCGGGCACGGTGATCCCCGGTGGCGCGCCGAACAACCCGATCAGAGCACGCTGGCTGGGCATCTACGACGGCGTCGGCGTGCACGGCACCGACGCCCGCGGCTCGATCGGGTCCAACGCCTCACACGGCTGTATCCGGATGCTCATCGAGGACGTCGTCAAGCTCTACGACGAGGTGCCGGTCGGCACCCCGATCTTCATCCATTGAGACCGGCGACCGGCCCGCGTCGCGGCGTCAGCCGAGACCGATCTCCGGGACGGGGATCTCCTCCCAGCCGGACTCCAGGAGCAGGGCATGGTGCGGCGAGTGTCGAATGACGAGCGTGCCGATGAAGACCCCCCGCTCACGCTTGCGCATCACCGCGTACCACATCGTCGTGGCGTCGCCGGTGCCCTGGATGCGCAGCCACGGCCGCGGCGGGCCGTCCATCGGCGTGCCGATTCCGGCGTCCTGGAGCTGGCGAGCCGTCGCGACGGTGCCCTGAGCCGTGTCGATGAAGAAGACGCCCATCGAGCCCGAGGCTAGCGCGCCGTGGCGCGCCGCCCTGGTGCGCTTCGACGAGGACCTGCGGCGGCGCGGCGCGGCCGAGAAGACGCGCAGCGCCTACGCCGCCGACCTGCGCCAGTTCGCCGTCTGGGCGAGCTGGCAGCACGTCGAGCCGGCCGCCGTCAGCCATCGGCTGCTGCGCCGCTACGCCGCCGCGCTGTCCGAGCGACGCTCGGCGCCGGCCACGGTGGCCCGCAAGGTCGCCGCGCTGCGGGCCTTCTTCGAGACGCTCCGCGCGCACGGCGAGATCGCCGCCAACCCGGCCGACCTGCTCGCCGCGCCGAAGCGCGCCAAGATGCTGCCCCGCGTCCTGACGGCGGAGGAGATCAGCCGCCTGCTGGACCGCATCCCGGCCTCGACGCCGCTGGAGCTGCGCGATCGCGCGCTGTTCGAGATCGCCTACTCGAGCGGGCTCCGCGCCGAGGAGCTCGTCAACCTCGACCTCGGCTCGGTCGACTTCGACGCTGAGGAGCTGCGCGTCGAGGGCAAGGGCGCCAAGACGCGCTTCGTGCCCGCCGGGGAGCCCGCGCTGCGGGCGCTCGCCCGCTATCTCGAACGCGCCCGGACCGCCCTCGTGCAACAGCCCGACGAACCCGCGCTGTTTCTCTCGAAGTCCGGTCGCAGGCTGTCGACGTCGGACATCCGGCGGCGCCTGCGGATGTGGGCGCGCAACGCCGCGGTGCAGGGCGGAGTGCACCCGCACGCGCTGCGCCATTCGTTCGCGACACACCTGCTGGAGGGCGGCGCGGACCTGCGATCGATCCAGGAGCTGCTCGGTCACGCATCCGTATCGACAACGCAGATCTACACTCGGGTAGAGTCGGGCCGACTCAAGGGCGCCTACGCGCGGGCACACCCAAGGGCCTGAAGGTATGGAAACCAACGTCAAATCCGTCGAGCTCAAGGACCTGTGGCGCCAGTACAAGCGCGACGGGGATGCCCGCGCCCGCGAACGCCTCGTCGTGGCCTACTCGCCGCTCGTCAAGTACGTGTCGGGCCGGATGGCCTCCGGCCTGCCCGCCCACGTCGAGGAAGCCGACCTCATCTCCTACGGCCTCGGCGGCCTGATCTCCGCGATCGAACGCTTCGAGCTCGAGCGCGAGATCAAGTTCGAGACCTACGCGATCACCCGCATCAAGGGCGCGATCATCGACGAGTTGCGCTCCCTGGACTGGGTGCCGCGCTCGGTGCGCGCCCGCGCCCGCGCGATCGAGCAGGCCAACACCCGCCTGGAGCACAAGCTGCAGCGCGCGCCGACCGACGAGGAGATGGCCGACGAGCTCGAGATGAGCGTCTCGGACTTCCAGGATGCGCTGCTGCAGATCTCCAACTCGACCGTCGCCGCGCTCGACGAGCTGTGGACCGTGTCCGACGCGTCCGGCGACCAGGTCTCGCTGCTGGACACGCTGCGCGACCCCGCCGCGCCCGACCCCGCGCAGGTCATGGACGCCACCGACCTGAAGGACCGCATCGCCGACGCGATCGCCCGCCTGCCCGAGCGCGAGAAGCTCGTCGTCGCCCTGTACTACTACGAGAACCTGACCCTGCGCGAGATCGGCGAGGTCCTCGGCGTGACCGAGTCGCGCGTGTCGCAGCTGCACACGAAGGCCGTTTTGCGCCTGCGTGGGCGCATGTCCGACGAGAACCTCGCCGACTAGCCGGCCGGCCCGCCGGCCCCGCCCCGAGCCCGGTCGATATTTCGTCGCCGCGGGGATAGCATCGCGCCTTCCCCGAGGAGAGGAGCCGCGCATGCACAAGCCTGCTGACCGCATCCGCAACGTAGCTTTGATCGGCCATCGCGGCAGCGGAAAGACGTCGCTGCACGAGGCACTCCTGTTCGAGGCCGGCGCGACGAACCGCCTGGGCACCGTGCTCGACGGCACGACCGTGTCGGACTCCGAGCCCGACGAGCAGTCGCGCAAGATGTCGATCTCGCTGGCGCTCAGCTCGTTCGAGTGGGAGGGGCGCAAGATCAACCTGCTCGACACGCCCGGCGAGCCGAGCTTCGTCGCGGACGCGCTGGGGGCGATGCGCGTCGCCGAGTCGGCCGTCTTCGTCGTCAACGGCGTCATGGGCGTCGAGGTCAGCACGCGGCGGCTGTGGGCGCGCGCCGAGGAGCTCGACCTCGCCCGGATGATCTTCGTGAACATGCTCGACCGCGAGCGGGCCGACTTCTTCCGCGCGCTGGAATCCTGCAAGGACGCCTTCGGCCCGCACGTCGTCGCCACGGAGATCCCGATCGGCTCCGAGCACGACATCTCCGGCGTCATCGATCTCGTCGACATGAAGGCCTACCGCTACGGCGGGGACGGCCGCGACAACTGCACCGAGATCGAGATCCCCGCCGACCTGCAGGAGCTCGCCGAGGAATACCGCGAGATGATGATGGACGAGATCTGCGAGGTCTCCGACGCGCTCATGGAGCGCTACCTCGAGGGCGAGGAGATCGACCACGACGAGATCGTCACGACGCTCAAGGACGGCACGAACCACGGCTCGCTGTTTCCGGTCACCTGCGGCGTCGCGACGCGCAACCTCGGCACGAACCGGGTCCTCGACGCGATCGTCGAGGACCTGCCCTCGCCGGTGAAGCACGGCTCGCTCGAGCTGCCCGAGATCACGCTCGAGGCCGACGACAACCAGCCGCTGTACGCCTACGTCTTCAAGACCCGCGCCGACCCGTTTGCCGGCCGCATCAACCTCTTCCGCGTCTACCAGGGCGTCATGCGCCACGACAGCCACGTCATGAACACGACGAGCCACAACAAGGAGCGCGTCGGCCAGCTGCTCGTGTTCAGCGGCAAGGAGTCCGGCCACGCCGAGGAGTTCGGCCCGGGCGACATCGGCGCCGTCGCCAAGCTCAAGGAGACGCGCGCGGGCGACTGGCTGGCCGAGCGCGACGAGCCGATCTCGATGCCGCAGATCGCGCTGCCCGAGCCGGTCATGGCCTTCGCGATGGAGGCCCACGGCGACGAGGACAAGGTCTACACCTCGCTGCGCCGCCTGCAGGAGGAGGACCCGACGATCGACCTGCACCGCGATCAGGAGACCGGCGACCAGATCATCGCCGGGCTGTCGCAGATGCACGTCGAGGTGATCGTCGATCGCCTCAAGGAGCGCTTCGGGGCCGAGGTCACGCTCAAGCCCCCGCGGGTGCCCTACCAGGAGACGATCCGCAAGCCGGCTAAGGCGCACGGGCGACACAAGAAGCAGTCGGGCGGGCGCGGGCAGTTCGGCGACTGTCACATCTCGATCGAGCCGCGCGAGCCGGGCGCCGGCTTCCAATTCATCAACCAGCTCACGGGCGGCGTGATCCCGACGTCGTTCATCCCGGCGGTCGAGAAGGGCGTCATCGAGGCG
>JAUXSD010000307.1 GCA_030681525.1 Solirubrobacteraceae bacterium | reverse complement strand
CTTGTGTAGGTGCGGATTCATCCGCACGGGGTCAGGCAAAGAAACAGGCGGAAGAATATTTGATGCAGAACCGGGCATTTACCCATCGGAAAAATCGGCAGCGGAGGGAATCGGGTGTCATTTTTGAACAAACCAGCCAGTCGAGGCACGCATGAATGAATGGCAGTCCATGCCCAAGAGCCGTAAAGCTGCCTGGCTGTTTCTGCTGGCCGGTTTGCTTGCCACGGGGTATGCCGGCCATTCTGTTAAATCGGCGATCGACTCGGGTGTGCAGCGCCAGTTTGCTGCTAGTTGCCAGGAAATCCAACTCAAGATTGAAGGGCGTTTGCAGGCGCACAAGCAGGTGCTGCTGGGTGGTGTGGCGTTGCTCGATGCTTCGGATAGTGTCAGCCGTCACCAATGGCACGCCTATGCCGAACGCATGGAAATCGACCAGCACTTCAACGGCATTCAGGGACTGGGTTTTTCCCTGCTGATACCCAAGAACCGGTTAGCACGGCATATCGCGGAAATCCGCAGCCAGGGTTTTCCCGACTACACCGTGCGTCCGGCGGGCGAGCGCGACATCTATTCCTCGATTATTTATCTGGAGCCCTTCAAGGATCGCAATCTGCGTGCTTTTGGATACGATATGTATTCCGAGCCAGTACGCCGTGCGGCGATGGAACAGGCGCGCGATGAAAATATTATTTCCTTGTCCGGTAAGGTCGAACTGGTGCAGGAAACGGATAAGGATGTGCAGGCCGGCACCCTGATGTATGCGCCGGTGTACCGGAAAGCAATGCCGCTCGAAACTGTGGAGCAACGCCGTGCCGCCTTGTATGGTTGGGTTTATAGCCCGTTCCGCATGGATGACTTGCTGAGGGGGGTGCTCAAAGGATGGGATGACCCTCTGGCACGGCATTTGCATTTGCAGGTTTATGACGGCCGCACCATCAATACAGGCAGCTTGCTTTACAGCAACGAAACGAGCCAGGGCAAAACTTCCCAACAGCCGACACTTTTTAACCTTGAACAGCGCATTGATTTCAACGGGCATGAGTG
>JAUXSD010000301.1 GCA_030681525.1 Solirubrobacteraceae bacterium | reverse complement strand
GGCTACTCCTCGTCGGGCACCGACGGGCAGCAGGTGCAGGAGTTCAAGCAGATGGTGAAGACGATGCATGCGGCAGGGATCGAAGTGATCCTCGACGTCGTCTACAACCACACCGCCGAGGGCAACCACCTCGGCCCGATGCTCGCCTTCAAAGGCATCGACAACGAGAGCTACTACCGCCTCATGCCCGACGACCCGCGCTTCTACATGGACTTCACCGGCACGGGCAACAGCCTGAACCCCGTCCATCCGAGCGTGCTGCGGCTCATCATGGACTCGCTGCGCTACTGGGTCATCGACTGCCACGTCGACGGCTTCCGCTTCGACCTGGCCAGCGCGCTGGCCCGCGAGCTCTACGACGTCGACCGCCTCAGCGCGTTCTTCGACACGATCCACCAGGACCCGATCCTGTCGCAGGTCAAGCTCATCGCCGAGCCGTGGGACGTCGGCCCCGGCGGCTATCAGGTCGGCAACTTCCCGGTGCTCTGGACGGAGTGGAACGGCATCTACCGCGACACGATGCGCGACTTCTGGCGCGGCGAGGCGAGCGTCGCCGACTTCGCCAACCGCCTGACGGCGTCGAGCGACCTGTACAAGGAGGACGGCCGCGAGCCGTTCGCCTCGATCAACTTCATCACGGCGCATGACGGCTTCCCGCTCGCCGACCTCGTCTCCTACAACGAGAAGCACAACGAGGCCAACCTCGAGGACAACCAGGACGGCACCGACGACAACCGCTCCTGGAACCACGGCGTCGAGGGCGAGACCGACGACCCCGAGATCAACGAGCTGCGCGAGCGCCAGCAGCGCAACTTCCTCGCGACGCTGCTGCTCTCGCAGGGCGTGCCGATGCTGCTCGGCGGCGACGAGTTCTCGCGCTCGCAGGGCGGCAGCAACAACGCCTGGTGCCAGGACAACGAGATCTCCTGGTTTCACTGGGACTTCGACGACCGCGCGCGCCGCATGCACGCCTTCGCGCAGCGGGTCATCGCGCTGCGCCAGGCCCACCCGGTGTTCCGCCGCCGCCATTTCCTGCTCGGCGAGAGCACGGTCGGCACCGGCCTGCCCGACGCGTGGTGGTTTCGTCCCGACGGTCGGCGGATGACGCAGAAGGACTGGAACTCCAACGGGCACGTCATCGGCCTGTTTCTCAACGGCCAGGAGTTCCCCTATCCAGACCGCAAGGGCCAGCGGATCACCGACGACTCGTTTCTGCTGCTGTTCAACGGCCATCACGAGGACGTGACGTTCACGCTGCCGGCGCGGCGCTACGGCCTGGAGTGGGCGATGGAGGTGTGCACCGGCGACCCGTCGCTCGAGCCGGGCTCTTCCACGCACGAGCCGCGCGACGAGATCGGCGTCACGGCGCGCTCGGTGACGATCCTGCGCCGGGTGGACCCGCCGCGTGAGTGATCTGCGCGCCACGTACCGCCTGCAGCTCGGGCCGCACATGCGCTTCGACGACGTGCGCGGCCTCGTCGAGTACCTGAAGTCGCTGGGCGTCAGCCATCTGTACCTGTCGCCGTCGCTGACGGCGCGCTCGGGCTCGACGCACGGCTACGACGTCGTCGACCCGACGACGGTCTCCGAGTCGCTGGGCGGCGAGAGCGGGCTGCGCGAGCTGTCCGCCGCGGGCCTGGGGATCATCCTCGACATCGTCCCCAACCACATGGGAACCGGCGACGAGAACCGCTGGTGGGCCGACGAGCGCGAGCGCCCGCGCGTCTTCGACGTCGATCCCGAGACCGGGCACTACAGGCGCTTCTTCGACATCGACGACCTCGCCGGCGTGCGCGTCGAGGACCCCGGCGTCTTCGAGCTGACGCACCGCAAGGTCCTGTCGCTGCTCGACGAGGGGATCATCGAGGGGTTGCGGATCGACCATCCCGACGGCCTCGCTGATCCAGCCGGCTACCTGGAGCGCCTGGCGGGCGCGGGCGCCTCGCGGGTCTGGGTGGAGAAGATCCTGCACCCCGGCGAGGCGCTGCGCGACTGGCCGGTCAGCGGCACCGTCGGCTACGAGTTTCTCAACGACGTTCAGGGGCTGTTCATCGACCCGGCCGGCGAGGCGTGCCTCACGCAGCTGGCCTACGAGCTGACCGGCGAGTCGCGCTCGTTTGACGAGGTGGCGCTGGAGGCGCAGCTCGAACAGGCGCGCGGGACCTTCGATCGCGAGGTGCAGCGCCTGCGCGCGATCCACGACCCCGGCGACCTGGAGGAGGCGCTGGCGCGGCTGCCGGTCTACCGCACGTACGTGCGCGACGGCGTCTACGCGGACGCCGACCGCGCCGCGCTCGCCGCCGCCGGCCGCCCCGACCTCTTCGACGGCGCACCGGAGGAGTTCGTCTCGCGCTTTCAGCAGACCTCGCCGCCCGTGACGGCCAAGGGCATCGAGGACACGGCGTTCTACCGCTACGTGCGGCTGCTGGCGCTCAACGACGTCGGCGGCGATCCCGGCCGCTGGGGCGTGTCGGTCGAGGACTTCCACGCCGGCAACGCCGGGCGCGCGCGGCGCTTCCCGGAGAACCTGCTCGTGACGCAGACGCACGACACGAAGCGCTCAGGCGACGCGCGGGCGCGGATCGGCGCGCTGAGCACGATGGCCGAGGGCTGGGCGACATGCGTGCGGCGCTGGTATGAGCTGACCGACGAGCTCGTCGCCGACGGGGCGCCGGACGGGCAGGAGCGCTACCTCGTCTTCCAGACGCTCGTGGGCGTGTGGCCGATCTCGCCCGAGCGGCTGGAGGGCTATGTCGAGAAGGCGCTGCGCGAGGCCAAGCGCAACACGAACTGGGTCGACCAGAACCACGATTGGGAGCAGCGCGTCAAGCGCTTCGCGGTCGCACTGCTCGGGCACGAGCCGTTCTTGGAGTCCTTCGCGCCGTTCCTCGCGGAGGTCGCCGCCGTCGGGGAGCGATCCGCGCTCGGCCAGCTGCTGCTCAAGCTCACGGTGCCCGGTGTGCCCGACGTCTACCAGGGCGACGAGCTCATCGACCTGTCGCTCGTCGATCCCGACAACCGCCGGCCGGTCGACTGGGACGCGCGGCGGGCGGCGCTGGATGCGTTGCGGGGCGGTGCCGAGCCGACGCGCGAGACGATGAAGCTGCACGTCATCGCGCGCGCGCTGGAGCTGCGCGCGCGCCGGCCGGAGCTCTTCGCGGCGGGCGGCGCGTACGTGCCGATCGAGGCGGGGCCGGACGTCGTGGCCTTCGGCCGCGGAGACGACGCCGCGGTCGTCGTCGTCGTGGTGCTGCGCGGCGGCGCCGAGGGCGTGACGGTCGACCTGCCGGCGGGCCGCTACCGCGACGTGCTGGGCGGCGCCGAGCACGCGCTCGGTCCCGGCACGTCCGTGCCGGGGCTCGCCGAGCCGCACGGCCTCGCGCTGCTCGAGCGCGTCTAAGCCAAGCCCCGACCACCGTGCCGAGCACGGCCTTCCCACGGGCGGGGCATCTCGGACCACGACGCGACCTGGCCGCGGAACTCGCGCAAACGTGCCACGCGGTCAACGACCGCTTGCCGATGCGAGCGAGTGCGCTTCGCCGTGTGCCGCCGCGATGGGGTGCGCTTCGCACCGCCGGGTCGTGGCGATCACGTGGTCAAACGCCATCACCGAGGGTGTGGGTCTGTTCGGCCGCAGCCGTCCGGCCGGGGCCGGCGTCTGCGGCGGGGTGAGTCGTTTCAGCCTCGGGCCGCGAGATTGACCGACAGACCCCGCCTCAGACGGGCATCGTGACGCTCCCGGTCCGATATCCGTACCCGGCGCGTCAGTACCACGCCAAACCTGCCTTCCGCCCGCACCCGCACGACGCGAACGCAAGGCGACAGCGCACCTACGCGACGGCGTCCGCCACGGAGCCGCTGGGGGCTGGGGGACGTCGTACCTTGCTCAAGTAGCTAAGCGCGGGGCCCGGCGGCGGCCGGCGCGCGCGGCGGACGCGCGGCCAGCGCCTCGGCGGTGGCCAGCGGATCACCGGCCGCGAGGTGGACCCGGAGCCGCTCGGCCAGCGCGGCCGTCGCCGCGCTGCCCGCGACGATCGTGTGGTGCGCGCGGCCGAGTTCGGTGATGGCCTCCGCGCCGGCTGCGAGGTGGCGGGCGTCGAGCACGCAGAGCACGACCGCGGCAGGGTGCAGCCGCGCGCTCATGTCCGCGACCTGGTCGACCGGCGTGTCCGCGCCGAGGTAGGCGATCCGCCAGCCGCGCTCCGCCAGCAGCAGGCCGAAGCAGACGAGGCCTAGCGTGTGGCGCTCGCCGGACGGGCAGGCGAGCAGGGCCAGCGGGCCGTGACCGGCGTCCCAGCCTCGCGCCAGCGTCAGCAGCCGGCGCTCGATGAGGTGGCTGGCGAAGTGCTCGTGCCCGACGGTGATCTCGCTGCGCTCCCAGCGCAGGCCGATCTCGTGCAGCACGGGCAGGACGACGTCGCGGATCCCGGCCACGGTCCCGGGCGCGAAGGCGGCGTCGAGCAGGGCGTCGAAGCGCGTGGCGTCGAACGCCTCGGCGGCGGCGACGAGCTCCTCGCGCAGCGCCGCGGGGTCGGCGGGCGCCACGATCTCGCGGGCCGACTCGGCCAAGGCCAGCGCGGCGGCCTGCGCCGCCGCGAGCCCGCGGTCCATGTGCGCCTGCATCGCGCGGATGCGGCGCTCGTCCGCCGGCGAGTAGAGGCGATAGCCGCCCGCGCTGCGCTCGGGCTGGAGCAGGTCGTAGCGGCGCTCCCAGGCACGCAGCGTCTCCTCCTGGACGCCCACGAGACCCGCGAACTCCTTGATTCGCCAGCGGTCTCCGGGGTCGGCCACGACGGCAGTATCGCAGATTGGACCAACCTTTGACAAACCCTGTGCAATGTCTGTACAGTGTGGCGCATGCCCCCTCCCAGCCCCGCCGCCACCGACACCGCCGCACGGACGTACGGCGTGACCACCACCGTCGACGACAGCGTGCTCATGGCGCGCATCGCCGCCGGCGACAGCGCCGCGTTCGACGAGCTCTACCGCCGCCACGGCCACCGTTCGCTCATGCTCGCCCGCAAGCTCTGCGCCAGCCGCGAGCTGGCCGAGGAGGTCACCCAGGAGGCGTTCATCTCGCTCTGGCGGGGCGCGCACGCCTACCGGCCCGCGGTGGGCAGCGTGAGCGCCTGGCTGTCGAGCATGGTGCGCAACCGGGCGATCGACGCCTGGCGCCGCGCGTCGGTGCGCCCGGTCGAGGTCGAGGCGGTCGAGGAGGGGCGCGGCCAGCTGCGCGGCGCCGTCGGCGAGCCGGCGGCGCCGGAGCGTGCCGCGGCGCTGTCGCTCATCGCCGAGCTGCCGGCGCCGCAGAAGGAGGCGGTGTTCCTGGCCTATTTCGGCGACATGACCCACGCGGAGATCGCCACCCACGCCAATGCCCCGCTTGGCACCGTCAAGGGGCGCATCCGGCTCGGCCTCCAGCGGCTGCGCAACGGTCTGGAGGAGGCCACGTCCGGCGCCGCGTTCACGGTGCGCCCGACCTAGGTCGCCGATCGCCTGAGCGGGGTGCGGCCCGGCTGCGGTTCGCCCGCCGGGCGAACCGCGGAGCACGGGCCACGCGCGGGGCTAGCTGCTCTTCTTGCCGCCCTTGCGCCCGGCGGCGGCCTTCTGCGCCTTCGTGCCGCCCTGGCTGGAGCTGCTGCTGGCACCGCTGCTGCTCTGCTTGCCGCCACCCGAGGCCTTGCCGCCCTTCTTGGACGCATCGGGCGTGTTGGCGATCTTGGCCGCGCGCTCCTTGCTCATGCCCTTCTTGCGCAGGCCTTCGTACTGCTTGTCGTCTTTGACGCTGGAACCATGATCTTTGGCCATCACCGACCTCCTCGACGTTGTCGGGTCGCATACCCGCCGGCGTGGCCGGGCCAACGCACGCGTCATACTCGCCGCCGATGAAATTCTCTCTCCGTCTCGCATGCGCCGCGCTGCTCGTGGCCGCTGCCGCGCTGGCGCCCACCGCTGCCGCCAGCCCCACCGCCGATCTCTCCGCGATCATCCGCGACCACGGAAGCGACGAGAAGGTCACGCCCTGCCGGTTCACGAAGAACCAGCTCGCGAGCGCCCGAACCCAGATCTCCGGCGACATCGACACGTACGCCAAGGGCATCCGGCCGGCCATCAACCGCGAGCTCAAGCGCTGGCGTGACGGCCAGTGCAAGGGCAAGCGCGACGGCGCGAAGCTGCGCATCACGAAGGTCCGGGGGGCGGGGCCGGCGGGCGAGGAGTACGTCACGATCCGCAACCTCGCCGGCAAGACCGTCAACCTGCGCAACTACGCGCTGCGCGACAGCACCGACCACGTCGTGCGGCTGCGCTCGACGAAGCTCAAGCGCGGCGCCCGGCTGAAGGTCGTCACGGGCTGTCGCAGCGGGCACCGCAAGGCCGTGCGCCGCGGCTCGACGTACCACGCCTGCCGCTCGATCGAGGTCTGGGACGACGCGGGCGACCTCGTCGAGCTGCTCGGTCCCGGCGGCGGCCTGCTGTCGCGCAAGCAGTACGGGACGCCGCCGGCATGAGCGTCGTGAAGATCAACGCGATCACCGTGCCGCGCGAGCGCTTCGACGACTTCGCCCGGCGCTTCGCCGCGCGCGCCGGCAAGGTGTCGGGCGCCGCGGGCTTCGAGGCCTTCGAGCTGCTGCGGCCCAACGACGAGCGCGAGGTCTGCCTGGTCGTCACGCGCTGGCGCTCGGAGGACGACTTCAAGGCCTGGCTGAACGGGCCGGACTTCCAGGCGGGTCACGCGCAGCACCGCACGGGTGGGCCGGTCGGGACGTCGAGCGAGCTGTGGTCCTTCGACGTGCTCGAGCTCGAGGGGCCGGCCGCATCGGACTAGCGCCTCGTCGCGCGGTGGTGGCGCTCGCGGCGCTCGCCGTGGCGGCGGCCGCCGGTGGAGCAGTCGTGGTGGCGTCCGGGCCCGCGTCGGGGGGGACGGAGCCGGAGGCCGCGCCGCCCGAGTTCCGCATCCTCGACGCGCGCGTGAGCCCGCGCCGCGCGTACTTCGCCGGCCGGCCGGTGCAGATCACGTTCAGCGTCGCGGCGCCGGCGCCGGTCGCCCTGCAGGTCGAGATCGTCCGCGACAAGACCGACCGCCCGGTCCTGGTCGTCGTGCCGCCGCCCGCCGGACCCCGCGCGGCGCAGCGCGTCGAGTGGGACGGCGTCACCGGCGCCGGCGAGGTGGCGCCGAACGGGAGCTACCGGATCCGGATCCGCGGCGCCGACGGGCGCGTGCGCCGAGGCGGGACGTTTCGGCTGCGCAGCCACCACTACCCGATCCGCGGCCGGCACGCCGACCGCGGGCCGATCGGCACGTTCGGCGTGGGCCGCAACGGCGGGCGGACGCACGAGGGCTTCGACGTCAACGCGGCGTGCGGGACGCCGCTCGTCGCCGCCCGCGGCGGGCGCGTCGTGCGTTCCGGTTACGACCCGGTGCTGTACGGCAACTTCGTCATCGTCCGCGGCGATCGCACGCGGCGCGACTACTGGTACACGCACATGAAGAACACGACCCGTCTGCGGGTGGGTGACCGCGTGCGCACCGGCCAGCGGATCGGCAGCGTCGGCGCGACCGGCAACGCGCGCACGATCGGCTGCCATCTGCACTTCGAGATCCACTCGCGCGGACGGCCGATCGACCCGGCGCCCGAGCTGCACGCCTGGGATCGCTGGAGCTAGGACCAACGAAGCGCGAGTTGCGCAGTGGCATAAGTCGGCAGGCGCCGGTATGGTGAGTGTGCTGAACACTTAGCGATGGCGCCGGTCGGTCAGTCCGGCGTCATCGACATGGATCGCTGGCCGCGGGCGCCGGGTCGAGGGGCTTCCCCTCAGACCGGGCAGGTCGCGAGCCAGAAGCCTTGTGTCTCCGCGATGCTCTGGCCGCGGCAGGACGGCGCAGCGAGCGGCGCATGGAGGCCGAACGCGAGAGGAGCGCATGCCGTGACCGCCGATGCCCAGCCGCCGCCGTACGGAGCCTTGATCGCCGGGCGCGCGCACGCCCGCCGCGGAGGGCCGCGATGCGGACGCTGAAGACGAGCGAGGCGGCGGCCCTGCTGCAGGTCAGCCCGAACACGCTGCGGGGATGGGAACGGCGCTTCGGCTATCCGCATCCGCGCCGCTCGGTCGGCCGGCACCGCCTCTACACCCACGCAGAGATCTCCGCACTGGGCAACGCGCTGCGTGACGGCCTGTCGATCCAATCGGCGATCAGCCGGTGCCGCGAGTCGATCAGCGGCGACGCCGACGCGCTGGTCGCCGCGCTGGCGACCCTCGACGTCGAAGCCGCCGACCTCGCCATGGAATCGGCGCTCGCGTTGCGGACGTTCGACCGATGCATCGAGGACGTGCTGCTGCGCGGCCTCGACGAGCTCGCGGTCGAGTTCGGCGACGCCAGCGCGACGTGGGCGCTGGCGGCCCGCTGGGCCGACGACTGGCTGCGGCGCGCCCAGCGCCTGGCGGCGTCGCCCAGCCGCCGCTTCACGGTCCTGCTCGGCGATGCCGGCTGCGAGGAGATCGACCGCAACCTGATCGCTCTGCGCGCGTGGCAGCTGTTCTGCGATCGCGGGGGCGTTCGCGTCGTCGCGCTGCCCGTGCAATGCGTCGAGGGACTCGCGAGCGTCAGCGAGCGGCTCGCCCCGGACGCGCTCGTCATCGCCGGTACCGGGCCCGCGGTCAACCGTGCCCTCGCGTGGGCGCAGCGCGTGCAGGACACCGTGGGGCCGCTGCCGCGGGCGCTGTTTCGCTGCCCGCAGCTCGCCGCCGCCCGCCCGGCCGGGGACACCTGGGTCCTGCCCGACGAGCCGCACGCGGCACAGCGCGACGTGCTCGAGCGGCTGCACCGCCCGTCAGAAGCCCGCCCAGCGCTCCTCTGACCGGGGCCGCTCGCGCTGGCGGCGGCAGAGCACGCACACGACGTCGGAGTCCTCCGGCGACGCGGCCGCGACGTCGGCGTACTCGTGGCGGCGCTCGCCGGCGAACCACACGTGGCCGCAGTCGTCGCACGTGCGGTCGTTGGGGTCCGGCCAGCCGTCGGGCCGCGGGGCGGGGCCGGCCGGGCTCATCGGCTCGACGAGGCGCGCGCGGCGCCCTGGCGCGGCGACAGGTCGCCGCTGGCCACCTTGAAGGCAATCGTGTCGCGGTAGTCGCGCCTGCCGTCGCGCGTGCGGTTCGCCGCCTGCGCGGGCGTGACACGCAGGTCGTGCAGCTCGCGGGCCGCCTCGGGATCGAAGCAGCGCGCCTCGAGCCATTTCGCGGTCTGCTCGTCGTCGAAGCCGGCGTCCGTCCAGGCCTTCGCGGCGGCGGCGGGATCGCCGACGTGCTCGGCCAGATCGTCGAAGCGGCTGATCGTCTCGGCGGTCGTCCCGGACTTTCCCCAATGGGTCGGCATCGCTGTGCATGGTCCCCGATTTGGCGCGTCATTGGTAGCGCCCCGGCCTGCCTGGTCGCACGATTGCGGCTGGGCGCCCGCGGGCGCGCGATCATCCGGCGATGTCCTACCAAGCCGATCTCGCCCGCTGGTTTGCCCAGCTGCACGCCGGCGCGCAGCCGCTGCTGCTGCCCAACCCCTGGGACGTCGGCTCGGCGCGCCTGCTGCGCGAGCTGGGCTTCCAGGCGCTCGCCACGACGAGCAGCGGCTTCGCGCACACGCTCGGCCGCCTCGACGGGTCGGTCACCCGCGACGAGGCGCTCGGACACGCGGCGCAGCTCGCGGCCGCGACCGATCTGCCGCTCTCCGCCGATCTCGAGAACGGCTTCGCCGACGAGCCCGACGGCGTCGCCGAGACCGTGCGCCTGGCGATCGAGGCGGGGCTCGTGGGCTGCTCGATCGAGGACTACAGCGGCGACGCGGCGGCACCGATCTACGAGTTCGACCGCGCGGTCGCGCGGATCGCCGCGGCCGCCGAGGCCGCGCACGGCGGGCGCGTCCCGCTCGTCCTGACGGCCCGCGCCGAGAACCACCTCAACGGCCGCGACGATCTCGACGACACGATCGCCCGGCTGCGCGCCTACGGCGAGGCCGGCGCCGACGTGCTCTACGCGCCCGGCCTGACGCGGATCGAGGACATCCGCCGCGTCGTGGCCGAGGCGGGCCGGCCGGTCAACGTGCTCGCGTACGCGGGCACGCCGCCGGTGAGCGAGCTCGCCGCGGCGGGCGTCAAGCGCGTCTCGGTCGGCGGCGCGTTCGCGTGCGTGGCGATCGATGCGGTGGCGCAGGCCGCACGCGAGCTGCGCGAGGACGGCACGCTCGGGTACCTCGATGCGGCCCGCCGGGGCTCGGCGCTGGCCAAGCGCGCGTTCGGCAGCGGGTGACGCTCGCGCCGTTCGGGGCCGACGTCCGACATCTCACGGCACGAGCAGAGCGCGCCCGGTGAGCTCGCCGGCCTCGATCTGCTCGTGCGCCGCGGCGGCGTCGGCCATTGCGAAGCGGTGGATCGCCGGCGGGGGCAGCAGGCCGCCGTGCACGAGCTCGGCGATCAGGGCGATGTGCTCGCGCAGCTCGTCGCCGGTCAGGTTCTCCGAGCTCCAGCCGGTCAGCCGCAGCTCCTGAAGCAGGTCCCAGGCCGAGAGCGAGAGCTGCGCACCGGTCAGCGCGCCGACGAGACACAGCCGCCCGCCGCGGCGCAGGACCGCGGTGCTGTCGGCGAACGTCCGCGCGCCGGTCGTCTCGAGCACGGCGTCGACGCTGCGCGGGCCGAGCGCCGCGAGCAGCCCGGAAGCGTCGAGATGCACTACGCGCGCGGCGCCGAGGCCGCGGACGTAGTCGTCCTTGCCCGCGCGCGGCAGGACGGCGATCACCTCGGCGCCGCGCGCGCTCGCGAGCGCGACCGCCGCCGAGCCGACGCCGCCGCTGGCGCCGTGCACGACGACGCTCGCGCCCGGCGGCAGGTCCAGTCGCGCCAGGCCCTCCGCGGCGGTCACGGCGACGAGCCCGAGGGCGGCCATCTGCTCGGCGTCGACCTCGGGCGCGAACGTCGCGAGCGTGTCGGCAGGCACGACGACGAACTCGCCGTAGCCGCCGGGGCGCTCGCCCCAGATCCCCCCGAGGTGCTGCATCATCGTGATGACGTGGGCGCCGGGCCAGACGCCGGTCACGCGGTCGCCGACATCGTCGACGACGCCCACGACCTCCAGGCCCGGCGTGTACGGAAACGGCTCTGAGCACACGATCGGCCAGTCGCCGCGGCGTATCTCGAGGTCGGCGCGGTTGACGGCGGCGTACAGCGTGCGGATGCGGACCTCGTCGGCTCCCGGCGGCGCCCGCCGGACCTCGCGCCACACGAGCTCCTCCGGCCCGCCGTAGCGATCGATCTCGATCGCGTGCTCCGCGCTCACCGCGGCGCCGCCGCGACGAGCACGGTGCGCGGCGCCACGGTCAGCGTGGCGCCCGCCCCGAAGCCGGCGTCCGCGGGCGGCACGCCGTCGCCGATCCCGGTGTCGAGCAGCAGCGCGAAGCGCCGGGTCCCCGGCCGGCCCGGCACCGCGAACGCCTGCTCGCGATCCTCGGCGTTGAGGATGAGCAGCACGTCGTCGTCGGGCTCCTCGGCGCGATCGCCCGCCAGCAGCAGCGCGACGAAGTGGTTGCCGGGGTCGGCCCAGCGCGCGTCGCTCATCGGAGCGCCGGTCGCGTCGAGCCATGTCACGTCGCCGTCGCCGCGCAGGAACTCACGCCGGCGCAGCGTCGCGTGCGCGCGCTGCAGCGCGATCGCGTGGCGCGTGAACGCGGTCAGCTCGTCGGCGGCGGGGTCCGGCGCCCAGTCGTACCAGGAGATCTCGTTGGCCTGGCAGTACGCGTTGTTGTTGCCGCGCTGCGTGCGGGCGCGCTCGTCGCCGCCCAGCAGCATCGGCAGCCCTGCGAGACGACGAGCGTGGCGAGGAGGTTGCGCCGCTGGCGGGCGCGGGCGGCGACGATCGCGGGTTCGTCGGACGGGCCCTCGACGCCGAAGTTCTGCGCCCGGTCGTCGGGCGCCCCGTCGCGGTTGTGCTCGCCGTTGGCCTCGTTGTGCTTGCGCTCGTAGGTGACGACGTCGTGCAGCGTCTTGCCGTCGTGGGCGGTGACGAAGTTCACCGAGGCGTCCGGGCCGCGGCGGTCGGCGCCGTAGAGGTCGCTCGAGCCCGTCAGCCGGTAGCCGATCGCGCGCACCCCGCCGCGCCGGCGCCAGAAGTCGCGCACGTCGTCGCGGTAGCGGTCGTTCCACTCCCCCCAGCCGCGCGGGAAGCGGCCGACCTGGTAGTCGCCGATGTCCCACGGCTCCGCGATGAGCTTGACCTCGCGCACGACCGGGTCCTGGTAGATGAGATCGAAGAACGAGGCGAGGCGGTCGAACGAGCCGCGGTCGCGGGCGAGCGTCGCGGCGAGATCGAAGCGAAAGCCGTCGACGTGCATCTCAGTCACCCAATATCTGAGCGAGTCCATGATCAGCCGCAGCACTTCGGGCCGGTCGACGTTCAGCGTGTTGCTCGTCCCGGTCGTGTCGACGTAGCGCGCGAGGTCGTGCGGCTCGAGGCGGTAGTAGACCTCGTTGGCGAGCCCGCGGTAGGCCAGCGTCGGCCCGCCGGCGCCGCCCTCGCAGGTGTGGTTGTAGACGACGTCGAGGATGACCTCGAGCCCCGCCGCGTGCAGCGCCTTGACCATCGCCTTGAACTCGCCGACCTGCGAGCCGGCGGCCGCGCCCGACCGGTACTGCGCGTGCGGGGCGAGGAAGCCGAGCGTCATGTAGCCCCAGTAGTTCTCCAGGCCCATGTCGCGCAGGCGGCGCTCGGTGACGAACTGGTGGACGGGCAGCAGCTCGACCGCGGTCACGCCGAGCGACGTGAGGTGCTCGAGGATCGGCGCGCTGGCGAAGCCCGCGTACGTGCCCCGCAGCTCAGCCGCGACCTCCGGGTGGCGCCGGCTCATGCCCTGCACGTGCGTCTCGTAGAGAACGGTCTCGGGCCAGGCGATGTCGGGCGGGCGGTCGTCGCCCCAGTCGAAGCGGTCCTCGACCACGAGCGAGTGCACGGCGCCCGGCCCGGCGGGCTCGAAGGCGCGGGCGTACGGATCGGCCAGCAGCCGGTTGGCGTCGAAGCGCAGCCCGCGCGACGGGTCGAACGGGCCGTGCGCCCGGTAGGCGTAGCGCTGCCCCGGCGGGACGCGCGGCAGCGTGACGCTCCAGATGTCCTGCGCGCCGTCCATCGCGACGCGCTCCTGCTCGGCGCCGGCGTCGTCGAGCAGGCACAGCTCGACCGCGTCGGCGGTCGAGAACACCGAGAAGCTCGTCGCCTGCTCGTCCCAGGCGGTGCCGAGCATCTAGTCGTAGCCGCCGAACATGAACAGCGAGGCGGGCGTATCGGCCGGGTTCATGAGGCCGTGCAGGTTGCCGCCCTTGAGCATCGCGAAGTGCCCGGGCGCCAGGCGGCGCACCTCGAAGCAGCGCACCCGCCGCCCCGAGTCGGCCCAGTCGCCGATGACCATGATGCCCTCGCCCTGGAGCATGAAGAAGATCTCCTGGTTGTCGCGGTGGCGGTGCAGGCCGATCCCGCAGGCGGGCTCGAGGATGTGCAGGTCCATGTAGTCGACCGCCATGAACGCCTCGCGGTCGCCGGCCCGATGATCCTTGCTGCCATGGGCGTTGAAGTTGTAGGGCTCGAGCACGCGCGCGAGCTCGCCGCTGCCCGCGTACGCGCCGTAGTTCGACAGCAGCGTGCGGTACTCCAGCGTGCCGACGCCGCCGTGCGGGTTGCCGCTGAAGCCGACCGACAGGTAGTTGTCCCAGCCGCGCACGAGCATCTCGAAGCCGAGCCGGTGCGGCCCGTCGCTCGCGCCGCCGCCGTCGGCCTGCGCCGTCCACGTGACGTCGAGGTACAGCGGCAGGATCGGGTGCATCGTGTGGTTCGCCGACACGCCGCGCATGTCGCGCCCGTCGACCGCCATCCGCTCGAAGTCCGCCGCGCTGCCCGAGACGAGGTCGGGCCGGCCGGTCAGCCGCCCCGACGCGACCGCCGCCTCGCCGCGCGCGCCGAGCCCGGCGCCGACCGAGGTCTGGTCGCGGCCCCACAGCTCGACGCAGTAGCGGTCGGACTCCGGGTCGTACGGGGCGCGCAGCGTCGCCTCGCCGCGGCCGGGGATCGACACCCGGCAGCCGATCGCGTCGCCGAGCTGCGCGCCGCCCTCGGCCAGCGCGCTGTCCGGTCCGCCGCGGTAGGACAGCGCGAGGAACGGACCCCGCCAGTCACCCGCCGCCGCCCAGCCGCGCGCGGCCTGCGTGTCGGCGAGATGGAAGCGGCGCACGTTCTGCTTCTGGAAGTCGTTCTTGTTGTCCTGGCCGGCGGGATCGAGGTTGTCGGTGTCGGGCGGCGCGGGACCCCACAGCTCAAGCCAGGACAGCGGCATGAGGTGCTGCAGCGACTCGGGGTCGTAGCACTCGCGCTCGGCGGCGAAGCGGACCTGCTCGACCACCGCCAGCAGCGCCAGCATCGTGTTGGCGTTGTCGTAGTCCGGCGACGTGCCGGGCTCGACGCGGAAGACCGCGTCGGAATGGACGATCTGCGCCATCGCGACTCCTAGCTCCCCTGGTAGAGAAAGGCGACGAAGCGCAGCGGCTCGCTGCCGGGATTGCGGATGCCGTGCACGCCGCCGCTCTTCGTGTAGATCACGCTGCCGGCCTTGACCGGAAGCTCGCGGCACGGCCGCGGGTCGAGGCCGTAGATCTGGCGCGTGACGAGCGGGTACCTGTCGTTGGCCGGGTCGTCGCCGTCCTGCATGTAGGCGATCCCCTCGCCCTCGGTGATGTAGTACAGCTCCTCGGAGCCGATGTGGCGGTGCGTTCCCTCGACCGTCCCGGGCGGGATCGTCACCTCGTGGAAGAACACGACGTCCGAGCCGAACTCGCGCTGCAGCACCCAGCGCATCTCGATGACGTTGTCGTCACCGCGGTCCGGATCGCCCTCGTCGAGCATCGCGTTGCGGTAGCGGACGGGAGCGACGTCGCGCGCATCCGCGAAGAAGAAGCCGCGCTGGAAGTCCAGCAGGTAGTTCTTGACGTCGACGGTGTTCTCGCCCGCGCTCGCCACGGAGCTGCGCGGCGCCTGGATCGTGCGGGCGAAGTTGTTGTCCCACTGCGGGTCGGCCGTCGGGCGCCGGGTCGGGAACTGCGTGTCGTCCTCGCGGACCGCGAACTCGATCCCGCGCAGCCCCTTGATGTCGTGCAGTTGCGAGACGAGCGCGGGCACCCGCGTGATCGGCGCGTCGCGGCCCATGAGCGCCAGCACGCGGTAGTCGTGCGTCGCGCCCTGCGGCGGCTCGAGTGTCTCCCACAGCTCGACGCAGTAGGCGCCGACGACCGCGTCGAAGTGCAGGACGATGTTCGACTCGACCTGGTCGGCGCCGCCGTGGCCCCAGATCCTGCACCAGCCGCGCAGGGTCGGGCCGAGGCTGCGACCGCGCTCGCGGGCCAGCTCGAGCAGGCGCTGCGCCGAGTACTCCAGGCGCAGCATGTTGCACAGCGGCTCGCCGCCGAAGAAGACCTGGCCCTTCAGCGCGGTCACCGTCGCGCCGGAGCGCACCTCGCTGACGGCGTAGCGGTAGCGCGAGGAGCGCGTCGCCGACAGGTAGCGGGCGTGGTAGATCCGGTCGGGGAAGAAGACGATCCGGAAGATCTCGTTCTCGGGCTCCTCGAAGAGCTCGTCGAACCTCACATCCACAGTTACAACCTCCCGAGGAGCGCTCGGCCGACCCGCAGCGAGTTGGCCTGGATGGTCAGGGTCGGGTTCGCCCCACCCGACGTCGGCATGAACGCTCCGTCGGCGACGTAGAGGTTCTGAAACTCCCACGCGCGGCAGTCGGGGTCGAGCACCGAGTCCTTCGGATCGGTGCCGAAGCGCGCGCCGCCGAGCACGTGGTTGGCGATCCGCGAGACCTGCCCGCCGACCGAGCCCTGGCCGGAGAACTGCACGCCCTCGCCGCCGCGGCGCAGGATCTCGCCGCACTGGTCGGCCAGCACGTCCATGAGCGCCTGGTCGTGCGAGTGCCAGTCCTTGATGACGTAGGCCACCGCCCGGCCCCACTTGTCGCGGACCGTCGGGTGCAGCTCGATGCGGTTGTCGGGCTGGGCCACCTGGTTGGCCATGAAGCTCACCGATACGCGGCGGCCGAAGTTCTGGTCCAAGTAGTCCTCGAAGCCCGGCCCGACGATCGACGTGTCGCCGAGGTAGCCCTTCCAGATGTTGTCCATGTCCTGCGCCTGCCAGGTGCGCGCCAGCGAGATCGGCAGCGCCGCGTCGGAGGTGTTGTTGTAGATCGCGCCGCCCGCCCACAGGCCCTGCTCGCGCACCCACTCGGCGCGGGCGCAGTGGTCGGTCGCCCAGTCGGAGTCCAGCGTCCGGGACTTGTCGGCGCGCTCGGGCACGATCGCCGACGCGCCGCCGAAGCAGTGCGTGAGAAAGTAACGCCCGAGCAGGCCGCTTGAGTGGATGCGCTCGCCGAAGCCGCCCAGGTCGGCCGCGCCCGACAGCAGGAGCAGCCGCACGCTCTCGATCGCCGAGCAGGCGACGACGACCGTGCCCGCCTCGACGACGCGGCGGCCGCCCATCGGGTCGCGGTAGTGCACCTTCGTCACGCGCTCGCCGTCGGATTCGAGGTGCGTGACGTTGCAGTTGGCGCGCAGCTCGAAGTTCAGGCTCGACGCCATCGGCGCGAGGATCGAGACCCACGTGTTGGACTTCAGCCCGAGCGCGTCGCCGTAGCGGTTGACGAACGCGGTCTTGATCGTCTCGTGGTCGGCCGGCACGGTGCGCCCGCTCGGGGCGTGGTCGCGCGTGATGACCGCCAGCGGCGTGCGGTAGCGCCTCATGCCCAGCGCGTCCATCCCGGCAGCGACGACCTTCGAGATCGGGTTGGGCTCCAGCGGCGGCTGGTAGTGCTCGGCCGAGGCCGGCTTCTCCTGGTTTGAGCGCGTGCCGTTGAGCCCGACGATCCGCTCGGCCTCGGAGTAGAAAGGCTCGAGCTCGTCGTAGGACACCGGCCAGTCGCGCGCCTCGCGCTCGACCTCGCCCCTGGGGTCGTCGCGCAGATCCGTACGGCCGGCGTTGAAGGTCGCCAGGCGCAGGTCGTCGGGCGTGAAGCGCAGCGAGACGCCGCCGTAGAGCTGCGTGCCGCCGCCGACGACCTGGGCCGTGTAGCCCTCGATCGTGGCGCGGTCCCTGCCGTCCGTGTCGCGGTAGACGTGCGGCTCGTCGTTGAGGTCGGGCTCGACGTGGCTGGAGAAGAACGACTCCCCGATGTTCGCCATCCCGGGGACCTTGAGGCGCTTCTCGGCGCCGGTGGCGAACAGCTCGTCGCGCTTGAAGTCGCTCAGGCCGTCGGGCGACTGCGACTGGGTGCGCAGCAGCGGGCCCTTCTCGAGCATGAGCACCTCATGGCCGGCCTGCACGAGCGTCTGGGCGAGCGGCGCGCCGCCGGCGCCGCTGCCGATGATCACGATCTCTCGCCGCTCGTCAGCCACGGTAGTCCGTGCTCTCGCCCAGCGGCGCCTCGATCGCGGTCTGCCAGGCGAACGGGTAGCGGTCCTGCAGGTAGGCCCAGCCGGCAGTGCCGGAGTTGCCGCCGTGGCGCGGGTGCACGAAGGCGCCGGTCATCGCATGACGGCGCAGGAGCAGCAGAAAGAAGCGGGGGCTGCCGTAGCGCGCAGCGTCCCAGCCCGCGACGCGGTCGGTGGCCATCTCCCGATAGAGGTCGGCGATCGCGTCGCGCGGCAGCATGCTCGGCTCGCGGCCGGGGTAGCGCGCGCGCAGCAGCTCGTCGATGAGCTCCAGGCACGAGCGGTAGTCGTCGAGGTGGTGGCGCTCGGCCCGGGCGAGCACCTTGTCGATGTAGTTGACGACGCCGACCTCCTCGTCGAGGCGGTAGGCGAGCGGGAACTGGCGCTCGCGCGCCGCGCGGTCCAGCGACTCGTAGACGCCGCGGATGAACCGCGAGTTCTCCGGCAGGCGGAACGGCAGCAGGTGCGAGGCGAGGCGGCCGAGCAACTCGCGCTCGCGGCGGTTCAGCGTAACGGGGATCTGGCAGCCCTCGGTGAAGAAGCGCGACCACGACCGGCCGTTGTCGAGCTCGACCACCTGCGGGTTGAGCGGGTCGATGACCCAGGCGCCGTCGACGCGCAGCTTGTAGGTGTGGACCTGGCCCTTGGGGACGCGCACGGTCACCGACCAGACCCCGCTCGGCTCGCCGAGGAAGCTCACCCGGTGCAGGGCGACCGGCTCATGCAGCTCGGTGAACGTGCCGACGACCGCGACCTCCTGCGGCGTGGCGGCGGCGCCCCGGTCGTCGTAGATGAACGTCACCGCGTTGAACGGATAGGACGCCTGCACCGACGTGCCGTCGAAGTAGGTGTCGATGACCGGGTAGCGCCAGGCCTCGCAGACCCGGGCCCGGGGATCGCCGGGCTCGTACTGGCCGAAGTCGTGGCGGGCGTCGTCGCTGTCGCGAGCCAGGAAGCGGGTGCAGTGGTTCAGGACGTACTGATCGTCCTTCTGGATCTCGACGGCGGGAACGGCCACGACCTCCTGCGCGGGATTGACGACGTCTGGCGGCCGAGGGTACCCCCGCCTCGGCCCGTGAAACGGGCGTTGTCCTGATCGAAACCCGTGCGTCACGAGGGCCGGTGCGACTACCATCTGCACCGCTACACGCGCGCGACGGCGGGGATCGCCGCGCTGCGTATCACCCGCTCTTGACGCAGGAGGAGAACGCATGGCATTCGAGGTTGGAGATCGCGTCTACGCAGAGAAGTCGGGCCGCCGGCGGCGCACCGCGCGCCAGCCGATGCGGCCGGGGCGCCACGGCGTCGTCGTACGGGTCCTGCGCGGCGACCCGAACCCGCGGTACGAGATCAAGTGGGACGAGGGCATCACGACGGTCTTCTCCCCGAGCGGCGCCTCGCTGCACGCCGACCCCAACTACGTCGCGCCCGAGGGCTCCTCGCAGGGCTAGATGGTTGATGACGCGTGCAGCTGGCGGTGCTGGTCGTGGAACCAATCATCTAGTCGCGCCTACTCGTCGCCGAACGCCTCGCGCACGGCGGCGAGCGCGGGCTTGGCCTTCCCCGTGAAGTCGTAGAGGCCCTTCTCGTTGAGGCCCGGCGCGAGCTTCAGGCCGGGCCGCAGGTCCAGCACCGAGCCGCCGCGGAAGTCCGGCCGCAGCGCGTAGTCGCGCAGGTTCCAGACGATCATCCCGCTCAGGCCCGGCTCGTCGCGCAGCTCGCGCAGGCGCCGGGCGAGCAGGTCGGCCTGGAAGGCCAGCCCGCCGAACGCCGCGCCCTTCGTCCGCGGGCTGCCGGCGGCGCCGAGCTCGGTGATGACCAGCGGCTTGCCGGGATACAGGCCGCGCAGCTTGACGATGCGATCGCGCGTCATCGCCGCCTGCCCCGCCGGGTCGAGGTCCAGGCCCTCGTACCAGCCGACGTAGTCGGTCACGCCGATCGCGTCGACCTCGGCGAACACGCCGGCGCGGTTGGGCAGCACGCGCCCCCACAGGTCGGCCGCGATCGGCCGGCTGGGGTCGAGCTCGCGCAGCCGCGGCACGGTCTGGCGGACGTACTCCTGCTGGCCGGGCTGGCCGTTGCCCGCCACCTCGTTGGTCAGCGTCCAGGCCAGGATCGAAGGGTGCGCCTGGCCCGCCTCGGCCGTGCGCAGCACGCGGTCGCGCGCGGCGGCGATCTGCGCGGCCGTGTCGGCCCGCCAGCGCCCGCCCGGCTCCCACGGGCCGACCTCCTGCCAGACGAGGATGCCGGCGGCGTCCAGGCGCGCGAGCATGCTGTCGGACAGCGGCAGCTGCGAGCGCGTCGCGTTGGCCCTCGCCGCGCGCACCCCCGCGACGATGCGCCGCTCGTCGGCGGCGGTCAGCGCGTCGCCGTGGCCGCGCGCGTCGGGCGGCAGGGCCGCGCCGCGGAGGATGAGCGGCCGGCCGTTGAGCTCGAGGCCGCCGGCGTCCCAGGCGATCTCGCGCAGCCCGACCTTGCGCTGGAGCGTCGCCTCGCCGGGATCGTCGATGCGCAGGTCGTAGCGGTTTGGATCCTCGGGCGACCAGAGCGCGGGGTCGGCCAGCCGCACGGTCGCCTTCAGCGTGCGCGAGCTGCCCGCGCCGACGCCCGCCGGCGCGAAGTCCACGGGGATCGTCGTGTCGCCGTGGTGCAGCGCGCCGCGCAGGTGCATCGTGCGGGCGTCGCCGCGGTTGCGCACGCGCACCGACACGTCGACACGCGCGCTCTTTGAGCCGGTGAGCCGCGTGCGGACCG
>JAUXSD010000298.1 GCA_030681525.1 Solirubrobacteraceae bacterium | reverse complement strand
GGGTCCGCGAGCGTGGGTCCGGCGGCCGCGCCGCCGTCCGCGCAGGCGGCGGCCAGGCGCTGCGCCCAGTCGGGCGCCGGCACGCAGTCGTCGTCGGTGAAGCAGACGATCGCGCCGCGTGCGGCCCGCACGCCGAGGTTGCGGGCGGCCGCCGGCCCGCGGGCGCCGCCATGGACGACGCGCGCGCCCGGCGCCGCGGCGCCTCCGCCGTCGCTGTCGTCGACGACGACGATCTCGAGCTCATCGGCGCCGCGCTGGCGCGCCAGCGCGGCGAGGCAGCGCGCCAGCGCCTCCGGCCGGTCACGCGTCGGGACCACGACGGAGATCACGCGCGCCCTCTCAGCACCGCGAAGGTCGCGCCGGTGGCCGCCGCGACCCCGGCCAGCATCGCGGCCGCGGCGCCCACCGCCCCGTGGGGCGCCACGGCGACGAGCGCGACGACGACGACGGCCGCCGCTCCGATCGCCGCGCCGGCGAGCGACGCGCCAGGCCGGCCGTGCAGCGCCGCGAGCTGGTTGCCGAGCGCCCACAACGGTGCGAGCGCGGCGGCGGCGAGCGCGACGCGTAGCGCGCCGGCCGCCCCGCGGAAATCCTCGCCGAGCGCCGCCGCGAGCAGCGGCTCCGCCGCGACCGCGGCCACCGCGCAGATCGGCACGACGACCGCCGCGCACAGCAGCGCCGCTCGCCGGAGCACCGCCTCGGCCCCGGCGCGATCGTGCGCGTCGGCGCGCACCGCTCCCGGCAGCGCGACGAGCAGCGTCTGCACCACGGCGTAGGTGATCGCCAGCGCGGCGCCCGCGGCGATCGCCGCATGACCGGTCGCCACCGCGCCCGCGCCGGCCAGCGCGCAGGCCGGCGCGGCGCCGCGGTGGATGGTCTGCGTCAGCGCGCCGCCGGCGGCCTGCAGCCGCGCGAAGCGCAGCGTCCCGTCCGGCAGCGCCGCATCGGCGCGCGCGCCGCGCAGCGCCGGCCGCGTCGCCGCGAGCCCCAGCGCGAGCGCCGCCGCGGCGCCCACGACGAGCGCGGCGATCGCGCCGTCCAGGCCGGCGGCGGGATACAGCAGCAGCGCGCCCGCCACGATCACCCCGTTCTCGAGCGGGTAGCGCAGGCTCCACGCCGCCGTGCGCTCCAGGCCCAGCGCGAGCTGCGACAGCAGCGAGGCCCCGGCGCCGAGCAGCGCCGCCGCGGCGACGAGCAGGATCTGCAGGGCGCTGACGTGTCCGGGGGCGATCAGCGCTGCGCTCGCCGCCCCGAGCGCCAGCGCGGCGAGCAGCCGCGCGCGCGTGCGGCCGACGCGAAGCACGAGCGCCCGCGCGACGTCGCGGCGCGCCACGCCGTCCAGCGGCGCCAGCGTCCGCGCGAACAGCGCCGGGCCGCCGATCCCGGTGGCCGTCGCGATGCCAGTCGCCACCGCGAGGGCGACCGCGAAGCCGCCGTAGTCGGCCGCTCCCAGCGCGCGCGGGACGAGCAGCACGAGGGCCGCGAGGGTCAGCGCCTCCAGCGCCTTGCCGGCGGCGCTTGCCGCCAGCGCTTGCCGCGGGAGCGTCGCCGCGCGGTGAGTCACGGCGGCAGCCTAACGGCCGGTGCCAGCCCGTAGGCTGTCGGCGGATGCGTCATCGCGCTGCGACCAGGGCGACCGAGGCAGCGGCCGCGCGCTGACGGGACCTCCGCTTGCCGCGGCCGGGGGCGGCCTTCTGTTCTTGGAGCTCGGCGCCGTCGTGCTCGCGCTCGGCCTCCTCGCCCGGCTGTCGGTGCGGCTCGGGATGTCGCCGATCCCGCTGTACCTGCTGGCCGGGATGGTGCTCGGGGCCCTGGGCGAGGGCCCGCTGTCGTTCTCGGCGGAGCTCGTCGAGGTCGGGGCGCAGATCGGGCTCGTGCTGCTGCTGTTCATGCTGGGCCTCGAGTACAGCCCGCACGAGCTGGCGGCCGGACTGCGCACGAACCGCCGCGCCGGCGGGGTGGACCTGGCGTTCAACGTCCTGCCGGGGCTCGCCGCCGGCGTGCTGCTCGGCTGGTCGCCGGAGGCGACGCTCCTGCTCGGCGGCGTGACCTACATCTCGTCGTCGGGGATCGTCGCCAAGCTCGTCGGCGATCTCGGCCGCTCCGGTCACCCCGAGACGCGGACGGTCCTCGCCGTGCTCGTGTTCGAGGACCTCGCGATGGCGGTCTACCTGCCGGTGATCGGCATCGTGCTGGCCGGCACGGCGCTGTGGAGCGGGGTCGCCCTCGTCGCCGCGGCATTGCTCGTCGTGCTGGGGACGTTGCGGCTCGCCGCCCGCCGCGGGCACGTCCTGAGCCGGCTGGTCCACTCGCCCTCCGACGAGGCGCTGCTGCTGGTGACGCTCGGCGTGGGGCTCGTCGCCGCCGGCGTCGCGGAGAACCTGGCGTTGTCGGCGCCGGTCGGGGCGTTCCTCGCCGGCGTCGCGCTCTCCGGCCCGGTGTCCGAGCGCGCCCGCGAGCTGATCGCTCCGCTGCGCGACCTGCTCGCGGCGGTCTTCTTCATCTTCTTCGCGCAGCAGATCGAGCTGGGCACCCTGCCCGAGGTTGCGGTCGTGGCGCTGGTGCTGGCGCTTGTCGCCTCGGCGACGAAGGTCGCCAGCGTCTGGGTCGGAAGCCCTGACCTCGCGCACGCGGCGCGGCTGCGCGCGGGCACCGCGCTCTCCGCGCGCGGCGAGTTCTCGATCGTGATCGCCGGACTGGGTGTGAGCGCGGGCGTCGAGCCGCAGCTCGGCCCGCTGGCCGCCGCCTTCGTGCTGATCACCGCGCTCAGCGCGCCGCTCATCACGCGCTGGGTCGAGCGCGCGGCGCAGGCTCGGCTCGACGGTCCGTAAACTCGCGCTCGCGTCCGCGTTGACCTGAGGAGGAGCCGTGCCACCCAAGACTCTCACCGGCATCCTGTCCGTGCTGCTCATCGCTGCGCTCGTCGGCTGCGGAGGCGACGACACGTCCTCGGGCGACTCGGGCGCCGACAAGCCCGGCAAGGCGAACTCGGCCGAGGTCAAGAAGCTCATCCGCCAGACGTTCGGCCCCAACGAGAAGGCGAAGTCCGGCAACATCAGCGCGGTCGTCGACCTCACGGTCAAGGGCGCCCCGCGCTACCGGGAGCCGGTCCAGGTCAGCCTCGTCGGGCCCTTCAGCAACGAGGCCGGCCAGCCCGAGACGAAGCTCGACGTCTCGCTGGCCCTGCGCGGCGGGATCCTCGGCGGCGACCTGTACCTCAAGGGCGACCAGGCGTTCATCGGCCTCGGCTCGACCGCCTACGAGGTCCCGGCATCGATCGCCGGGCCGCTGCGCAAGCCGCTGGAGAAGGACGGCAACGCGCTCGACGCGATCATGGGCGTCTTCAGCATCAACCCCGACCGCTGGGCGAAGAACCCGCGCATCGTCGGCAACGAGCGCGTCGCCGGGATCGACACGATCCACGGCACGGCCGACATCAACACGGAGAACCTGTTCCTCGACCTCGCGACGCTGGCCAAGCGGCTGACGGCGCTGCGGATCACCGAGATCACCGGCCTGCCGCGCGAGGTCGACGCCCAGACGCGCGCGGCGCTCGATCGCTCGGTCAAGACGGCCACCGGCGACGTCTACACCGGCGCCGACGACAAGGTCCTGCGCCGGGCGAAGCTCAACGTGCTGCTCGAGCCGTCGGCGAAGGACCGCAAGCTGCTGAAGTTCTCCAGCATCAAGGTCGCCGCCAACCTCGACATCACCGACGTGGGCTCGCCGCAGAAGATCAACGTGCCGTCCAACCGCGGCTCGTGGGACGCGCTGCAGCTCTCGCTCGACGCGCTGGCCGAGGCGGTCCGCTAGTGGCTCCGGACGCCGCCACCGCGGCGGCGCCCGCGCTCTCGGTCAAGGGGCTCAACAAGCACTTCGGCGAACGCCATGCCGTGCGCGACGTGAGCTTCGACGTCGCGCGCGGCGAGCTGCTGGCGATCATCGGCCCCAACGGCGCGGGCAAGACGACGCTGCTGACCATGCTCGCCGGGATCCGCACGCCGGAGACCGGCTCGGTGGCGCAGGCCCCGGGCAGCACCGCGCGGATCGGCTGGGTACCGCAGCAGACGGCGGTCTACACCAAGCTCACCGTGGCCCAGAACCTGCGCCTCTTCGCCAAGCTCGAGAAGGTCGCCGACGTCGACGAGACCGTCAAGCGGATGCTCGACCAGACTGGCCTGGGCGAGCGCGCGGACGACGAGCTCGGCAGCCTGTCGGGCGGAAACCGCCAGCGCGTGAACATCGCCGTCGGCCTGCTCGCCGACCCGCCGGTGCTGCTGCTCGACGAGCCGTCGGGGGCGCTGGACCCGCGCCAGCGCGCGCGCCTGTGGGGCTTCATCACCGCTCTCACCGAGCGCGGCACGGCGGTCATCTTCGCCACGCACGACATCGCCGAGGCCGAGCGCCACGCCGACCGCGTGCTCGTGCTCGCCGACGGCGAGATGCTCTTCGACGACACGCCCGGCGAGCTCAAGGCGGTGGCCGGCGCCGACGACGAGCACGACCTCGAGCAGGCCTTCGTCTCGTTCCTGCGCACCCGGGGGCATTGACCCGATGCTCTGGATGATCCTCAAGGACCTGCAGATCCTGCGGCGCTCGAAGCTGCTGGTCGGGCTGCTCATCGTCTACCCGGTGGCGATCGCGCTGCTCATCGGCTTCGCGCTGTCCAGCGGCCCGGACAAACCCAGCCTCGCGTTCCTGAGCAAGATCCCGCCGAGCCAGCAGGAGATCAGGCTCGGCGACCAGACGATCGACATCAAGACGTACACCGACAAGCTGTTCGGGTCCGTCGAGCGCATCGACGTCGAGAACCGCGAGCAGGCGCTCGAGCAGGTGCGCACCGGCCGGGCGCTGGCCGGCCTGATCATTCCGCCGAACTTCGTCACGCAGCTGTCCCAGGGCGGCCTGGAGCAGGCGAGCATCGAGGTCATCTACAACGGCGACGCGCTCAAGCAGTCCTTCGTGCGCTCGACGGTCAACTCCAAGCTGGCCGAGGCCGACGCCGCGCTGGCGCGCCAGATCACGCAGGTGGCCGGCGGCTACATCGACACGATCGCCAACGGCGGCGAGATCGACCTCGGCGGCCTGCACTTCGACCTCATCGGCCTGAAGAAGGCCAACAACCTGCTCATGTCGGCTACCCGCCTGGCCGGCGACGACAAGGAGTTGCGCGACAAGATCGAGCCCGTCCAGAACTTCGCCGCGCTCGGCGTGGCGAACATCGACCGCTTCAAGGACGTCCTGAGCACGGTCGAGCGGCCCGTCGCGGTGTCCGAGACGATCCTCAGCGGGCGGCGCACGCCGCTGGACACCTTCGCCGTCGCGCTCGCGGTGGCGGTCTCGCTCATGTTTGTCTGCGTCCTGCTGGCGTCCGGCCTGCTCGCGCTCGAGCGCGAGGAGAACACGTTCTCGCGCCTGGCCCGCGGCCTCGTGCCCGGTTGGCTGCTGCTCACCGCGAAGATCGTGCTCGCTGCGGCCTGCGCCTTCGTCGTCACGCTCGTGATGCTGCTGGGGATCAGCCTGTTCGTCCCGTTGGACTACGGCCGGGTGGGGTTGTGGATCGTGGCGATCGCGGCCAGCGCGGTGGCGTTCGCCACGCTCGGGGTGGCGATCGGCAGCCTGGCCCGCGAGGTGCGCGCCGCCTCGCTGCTGGCGCTCATGCTGGCCCTGCCGCTGGCCTTCCTCGCGCTCGTGCCCAGCGGCGGGGTCTCACCGCTGCTCTACGACATCATCCGCGGCATCTCCGCCGCCTTCCCGTTCAAGCCCGCGCTGGACGCGATCGACGCCGCGATCAACGACACCGGCGGGAACCTCGCCGTCGCGCTCGCCCACCTGGGCGGCCTCACGCTGGTCTTCGGCGCCGCCGCCTGGGCCGGCCTGCGGCGCTTCGC
>JAUXSD010000297.1 GCA_030681525.1 Solirubrobacteraceae bacterium | reverse complement strand
CGCCTCGGCTGGGGGACGCTGCCCCGGGACGTCGGCCGCGGGCAGGTGTGGGGACTGGCGGCCGTCTGCGGGATCGGCTTCACCGTCTCGCTGTTCATCGCCCAGCTCGCCTACGACGACCCGGCCGTCGTCGATCGCGCGAAGGTCGGGATCTTCGCCGGCTCGCTGTTCAGCGGGCTGCTCGGGGCGCTGCTCCTCGTCCTGCTCGCGCGCCGCGCCGATCGCGCCGCCGCGTAGAAGCCGGTCAGTACGTCTTCATGTCGAACGTGAAGCTGCCGGTCGCGTCGGTCTGGCGGGCGGTGATCGTCGCGTTGATCTCCCCGAGGTTCGCCTTGCAGACGAACTTGCCGCCGGCCTTGACGACGATGATGTCCGGGCAGACGACGGTCGCGCGCGGCGCGCGGCGGCGCAGCTCGGCCTGGATGCTCTGCTCAGCCTCGTCCTTGGGCAGGAACGGCGCGGCGACCGTGATCGTGCCCTTGCCGTCGGTCTGCGTCACCGTCGCGGTGCCCGTGGTGCCGTCGCGCCCCGTCACCGCACAGGTGAAGCTCGCCTTCGCCAGCACCTTGACCTTGTCCGGGCACTTGATCGTCTTGACGTCGGAGCCGACCTGCTCCTCGACGGCGCCCTGGATGAGCTTCGCGGACTTCGCGACGTCGATCTGCTGCTCACCGCAGCCGGCGGCAGTGAGGGCCGCCGCGCAGGCCCCGAGCGCGAGGAGTCTCGAATGCATCGGCGCACCCTAAACAGCGCCGGGGCTCCCGTGGCGCAAACCTGCGCAGGACGTTCAATACGCTTCGCCGGGTGCCCCTTCCAGACGTCCTCGCAAAGCTCCTCACCGCCGCCGGCCCGTCGGGCTACGAGACCGCCCCCGCCGCCGTGTTCACCGAGGCCGCGCGCGCCTTCACGGACGACGTGTCCGTCGACGTCATGGGCTCCGCGGTTGCCCGGGTCAAGGGCACAACGCCCGGCGCCCCCTTCCTCGCCGTCGTCGGCCACATCGACGAGATCGGCCTCATCGTCACGCACATCGACGACAACGGCTTCCTGCGCTTCATCGGCGTCGGCGGCTGGGATCCGCAGATCCTCGTCGGCCAGCGCGTCGAGCTCTTGACGCAGAGCGGGCCGATCGGCGGCGTCTGCGGGCGCAAGGCGATCCACCTCCTGCGCGAGGACGACCGCAAGAAGGTCCCCGAGCTGCGCGACCTGCACATCGACATCGGCGCCAAGGACGGCGACGAGGCGCGCGAGCTCGTGCGGATCGGCGACGTCGCGGTCATCGCGGCGCAGCCGCTGGAGCTGCGCAACGAGCGCGTCATCTCGCGCTCGATGGACAACCGGCTCGGCGCCTTCATCGCCCTCGAGGCGGCGCGGATCGTGGCCGAGGCGGGCGGCGCGCCCGGCGACGTCGCGGCGTGCGGGGTCGTGCAGGAGGAGATCACGTTCGGTGGCGCGCGCACGGCGTCCTATCGCCTGCAGCCCGATCTCGCGATCGTCGTCGACGTCACGCACGAGACCGGCTCGCCCGGCGTCGAGGTCAACGAGATCGGCAAGCACGAGTTCGGCTCGGGGCCGGTCATCGAGCGCGGCTCGATCCTCAATCCGGTGATCTACGAGCTGCTGCACGAGGCCGCCGAGCGCGAGGAGATCCCGTTCACCGTGCAGGCCTCGGCGCGCTCGACCGGCACCGACGCCGACGCGATCCACCTGCAGCGCGCGGGCATCCCGACCGGCGGCATCTCGGTCGCGCTGCGCTACATGCACTCGTCGGTCGAGATGGTCCAGCTCGACGACGTGCACGCCTGCGCGCGGCTGATCGCGGCGTTCGCCCAGTCGCTGTCCGCCGAGACGTCGTTCGCGCGCGGGTAGACCGCGCCCGGACGATGCTGCTGCTCTTCGACATCGACGGCACGCTGCTGCTGCGCGCCGCCGACGCGCACCGCGACGCGATCTACGAGGCGCTGCGCGTCGTGCACGGCGTCACCGAGCCCGACCGCCGCGGCATGGAGGTCGCCGGGCGCACGGACGCGGACATCTCGCGCACCCTGCTCGTGCACGCCGGCGTCGGCGCCGACCAGATCGACGAGCGCGCCGACGACGTGCGGATCGCCGCCTGCGCGGCGTACGGCCGGCTGTGCCCGCCGGACCTGTCGGCGTGCGTCGCGCCCGGGATGGCGGAGCTGCTCGAACGGCTCGCCGCGCGCGACGACACGCTGCTCGCGCTCGTGACCGGCAACTACGAGCCGATCGCCCGCCTGAAGCTGCGGCGCGCCGGCATCGGGCACTTCTTCGACACCGGCCAGGGCGGCTTCGGCTCCGATCACGAGGACCGCTCGATGCTGCCGGCGATCGCGCGGCAGCGCGCCGGCGCGCCCGACGGCGAGCCGTGGCCGCAGGCGCGCACCGCGGTGATCGGCGACACGCCGCGCGACATCGCCTGCGCGCGCGCCGACGGGGTGCGCGTCGCGGCGATCGCGACCGGCCCGTTCGAGGTAGAGGAGCTGCGCGGCGCCGACGCCGTCGCGCGCGACGCGGTGGCGCTCGGCGACGTGCTGGAGCGCTGGCTGGCCGCAGGACATAGGCTGGCGAGGTGAGCACGGGCGCGCGGATCGGGGTGGTGCTGGCGACGGTCGCCGTGCTGGCGCTGGCGTTCGTGCTGCTCTCGCCGGAGGCCGACGACGACTCGAACACCGCGCAGACGCCCACGACGGCGACGCCGCCGCCGGCCACGACGAGCGAAACGCCCGCGCCGACCGCGACGACACCGCCGCCGCCGCCGCCCGCGCCGACGTTCGAGCGCGTCCGCGTGCGGGGCGGTCAGCCGGTCGGCGGGATCAAGAAGATCACGGTGCAGAAGGGCGACCGGGCGCGCTTCGAGGTCACGTCCACCGACACCTCCGACGAGGTCCACCTGCACGGCTACGACATCACGCGCAACGTGGCTCCGGGCAGCCGCGCGCGCTTCTCGTTCGCCGCGAACGCCGAGGGCATCTTCGAGGTCGAGCTGCACGGCACGCACACGCAGATCGCCGAGCTGACCGTCGAGCCGTAGGGCCGGGACGGTCGCGCGCCGCGACGCGGCGTGCGAGGGTTCGTCCGTGCCCCGCGCCCTCCCGCCGATCGTCCTGGTGCTGCTCGCCCTGCTGGCGCTGGCCGCCCCCGACGCGCTCGCCCAGGCCGGCGGCGGCAGCTCGGGGTTCGGCGGCGGTGGCGGCGGCGGCGGAGGCGGCGGCTTCGGGGGCGGCGGCAGCAGCGGTTCGGGCGACGGCGGCGGCGTCGGCGGGCTCGTGCTGCTGGGGCTCGTGTTCTTCTTTGCGTTCGGCGTGGTGCCGTTCGTCCGGCAGCGCCGGCGGGCCAGGGCGCGCCGGGCGCGCGACGCCGACGTGTCCCGCGCGAGCCTTGCGGCGGCCGAGGAGGATCCGGCGTTCGCCGCCGACGCGGTCAAGCCGGCCGCCGCGGAGCTGTACCGCGACGTCCAGCAGGCGTGGAGCGACCGCGACGTCGCGGCGCTGGAGCGGATGCTCGGTCCCGACCTGCTCGTGGAGTGGCGGCGGCGGCTCGCCGACTTCGGGCAGAAGGGCTGGATGAACGAGGTGCAGATCGTCGCCGGTCCCGACGTCGACTACGTCGGGCTCGTCAACCGCGAGGGCAGCGCGGAGGATCGCGTGACGGTCGCCGTGACCGCGACGCTGCACAGCGTCGTCAGGACGCAGGACGGCACGATCCTGCATCGCGACGAGGACTCCGACAAGGACGGCGAGATCAAGGTCTGCGAGTACTGGACGCTGGCCCGCGAGGGCGACGCGTGGCGCCTGCACTCGATCGAGCAGGAGCAGGAGGGCGCGCACCACCTCGGCGCGAAGATCGTCGTCGCGCCGTGGTCCGACGACGCACGGCTGGCCGACGAGTCGCTCGTCGAGCTGGCCGCGGCCGATGCCGCGCCGCCCGGCTTCCCGGTGACCGAGCTCGTCAGCGTCGAGTTCGACGGAAGCGCCCGCGAGCAGGCCCTCGACCTCTCGCTGGCCGACCCGCGCTGCGCCCCGGACGTGCTCGAGGTCGTCGCCCGCCGCGCGGTCGAGGCGTGGGCCGAGGCGGTCGACGGCGACGACGCCGCGCTGCTCGCGGTCGCCACGCCGGAGGCGGCTCGGACGCTGCTGTATCCGCACGGCGAGGCGAGCAACGCGCGGCTCGTCGTGCGCGGACCGCGGCTGCTGCGCCTCGCGATCGCCGCGCTGCACGCCGAGCGCGAGCCGCTGCGGATGGACGTCGAGGTTCGCGTGAGCGGGCGGCGCTACGTCGAGGACCGCGACACGGTCGCGATCCTGGGCGGCGACAAGGATCGGGCCACGGAGTTCACCGAGCGCTGGACGTTCGCCCTCGACGGTCCGCCGCCGGCGGCCTGGCGGCTCGTCGGGACCGCCGATTAGGCGGCGGCCGACCAGAGGCCGTCGGCGCCGATGTGCTCCTCGTCGGCGACGCGGCCGAGCTCCTCGCGCGCCGCGGCGTGGTCGATGTCCATGACGACCGCGACCTCGCGCGACGCGAGCGGCTCGCCCGCCCACTCGAGCACCTCGAGGACCGACCTCGGCGGGTCGCGGCGATCGAGGCCGGGCACGAGGTTGGCGAGCACGACGTCGTAGGCGGCGAAGGGCTGAAAGCCGGGGACGGCGATCTGGACGCCGTCGCGGTCGCGCCGGATCTCGTAGGACGGGCACGTGTAGCGCCGGCCGCCCGACCAGTTGGCGAGGCGCTCGTCGAGCACGCGGGCGGCGGCGCTGGGCTCGCGCGCGTGAGCCATGTCCGCCCGCATCGCCGCGTCGACGTCCTCGCCCGCGCTCAGGCGGTCGAGCTGTTGCGGATCGAGGCCGGCGTCGGCGGCGGCGCCGTGCACCGTGGCCTGCTCGTCGAGCAGCTCGCCGCGCATCGCGCGCAGGCGAAAGGCGCGCAGCAGCCCGTCCTCGGCCTCCGGCGCGTGCAGGCGCGCGGCGACGACCGCCCGGCAGGCCGGCGCGGTGGCCGCCATCCGCGGCCGCACCGCCGTGTCGATCGGCATGCCGTGCTCGCGGGCGATCTTCGCCAGTCCCTGGGCCATCATCTCGGGGGTGAAGCCCTTGTCGAGGTAGTCCTGCGGGTCCTCGGCCAGCACGACCATCCGCCGGCGCCACTCGATCGACTCGCCGTAGAGCCACATGATCCGGCGGCGGAAGGGCTCGGCGGAGTAGGCCCACGGGCAGCCGGGATCGGTGTACTCGGTGATCGTGACGTCGGCCATGCGCGCTGTGCCTGCTGTGCCCGGCGCGCGCTACGTACGCGTCAGGCGCTTGTACGTGATGCGGTGCGGGCGGTCGGCTTCGTCGCCGAGCAGCTCGCGGCGGTGCTCCTCGTAGGCCTCGAAGTTGCCCTCGAACCAGCGCACCTGCGAGTCGCCCTCGAACGCGAGCACGTGGGTGGCAACGCGGTCGAGGAACCAGCGATCGTGCGAGATGACCACCGCGCAGCCGGCGAACGCCAGCAGCGCCTCTTCGAGCGCGCGCAGCGTGTCGACGTCGAGGTCGTTGGTCGGCTCGTCGAGCAGCAGGACGTTGCCGCCGGAGCGCAGCAGCTTGGCGAGGTGCAGGCGGTTGCGCTCGCCGCCGGAGAGCGTGCCGACCTTCTTCTGCTGGCTGGAGCCCTTGAAGTTCCACGACGAGCAGTAGGCGCGCGAGCTCATCGTCTGATCGCCGACCTTGATCGTGTCCATGCCGTCGGAGATCTCCTCCCAGACGTTCTTGTCGTCGTCGAGCGCGTCGCGCGACTGGTCGACGTAGGCCAGCTCGACGGTCTCGCCGACCGTCAGCGTGCCCGCGTCGGGCTGCTCCTGGCCGGTGATCATCCGAAACAGCGTGGTCTTGCCGGCGCCGTTGGGCCCGATGACCCCGACGATGCCGCCGCGCGGCAGCTTGAACGTCAGATCCTCGATGAGCAGGCGGTCGCCGAAGCCCTTGCGCAGCCCGTCGGCCTCGACGACGACGTCGCCCAGGCGCGGGCCGGCGGGAATGTGGATCTGGACCTGGTCGAGCTTGACGTTGCGCTCCTCGGCCAACAAAGCCTCGTAGTTGTTCAGGCGTGCCTTGGCCTTCTTGCGCCGGCCCTTGGGGTTCTGGCGGACCCACTCGAGCTCCTGCTCGATCGTCTTCTGGCGGACCTTGTCGCCCTTCTCCTCCATCGCCAGGCGCTTCTGCTTCTGCTCCAGCCAGGAGGAGTAGTTGCCCTCGTAGGGCAGGCCCCTCGCCCGATCGAGCTCCAGGATCCAGCCCGCCACGTTGTCGAGGAAGTAGCGATCGTGGGTGACGGCGACGATCGTGCCCTTGTACTCGGCGAGGTGGCGCTCGAGCCAGTCGACGGACTCCGCGTCGAGGTGGTTCGTCGGCTCGTCGAGCAGCAGCAGGTCGGGGGCGCGCAGCAGCAGGCGGCACAGCGCGACGCGGCGGCGCTCGCCGCCGGACAGCCGCGTGACGTCGGCGTCGGCGGGCGGCAGGCGCAGCGCGTCCATCGCGT
>JAUXSD010000292.1 GCA_030681525.1 Solirubrobacteraceae bacterium | reverse complement strand
GTCGCCGCCGACGCGCGCGAAGCCGTCCATCCGCAGCGGCGCGGTGTCGTCGGCCTCGGCCAGCGGCACGCGCGGGCGCGGGTGGCGCACCGGCCCTGGAGCGGCCAGGCGGGCGACCACCGCGTCGACCGGGTGCGCGGCGCCCGCGCCCTCCCAGCCGACCGTCGCCACCGCGGCGCCGTCGCGCAGCAGCTCCCCACGCGCGCTGCAGCCGGCCGCGCCCGCGCGCGGGACGTCGGTGGTGCAGTCCAGGCGCACGCGCAGGCGATCGCCGGCGGCGAGCGGGGCGCCGGCACACCACGGCTGCGCGGCCAGCCACTGGGCCTCCGCCGCGGTCGGCAGCGCGAGCTCGACGTCGAGCGCCGCGTGGCGATGGCTCGCCCGATCGGTGACCGGCGCCGCCCCGAGCAGCATGAACTCCGCGTCCACCGTGGCCACCGCCCCGCGCTCGCAGCGCAGCACGGCGCGGCAGGTCATGTGCGTCGGCGCCCCGTCCGGGTCGTCGAGCGCGACCACCCGCGCCTGCACGCTCCCGCGGTCCGCAGGCCGCGGCGGCCACGCCGGCCCGGGATCCACGCCGTGGCCGACGTGCACGAGCTCGGCGAGCCGAGCGGCGAACGGCGCACTCGACAGCAGGCGCGCGACGGCGGGCCACGCCAGCGTCAACGCGAGATCGAGCGCCACGGCGCCGTGCTCGGCGCCCGTCGCCGCGCGGTGCGCCGCGACGTGCGCCGCCGAGCAGGTCCACTCCGCGCGCACGGCGTCAAACGGCTCGGGCGGCGCGGCGCTCCCCGGCTCGGACCCGAGCACGCTGCGCGCGAACGCGATCACGCCGGCGTCGCCGTCGGCGGCGACGAAGGCTCCGTTCTCCGCGGGTCGCCAGCGGGTCACCAGCGCCGCCGGCCGCCCGTCGAGGGCCGGCATCTGCAGCGTCACCGCCACGACCCCGTCCTCCACCGCGACGCGCAGCCGCTCGTCCTGACCCCCGGCCGGCAGCACCTCGAGGTAGGCCAGCCCGCCGTGCTCGTCGGGCGCCGCGTGCACCTCGTCGCCCGGCACGACGACCTGCCACAGCGGGTTGACTTGCGCGCGCCGCGCGCCGGCGCCGTCGCCGACGAGCACCGACGGGGCCGCGCAGAGCGCCGCGACCGCTCCGCCGTAGCCGGTGATCGCGCCGGCCAGCGGCGCGGGAACCAGGCCCGGGTCGGCGAGACGGTCGCGCCGGCGCAGCTCCCCGCCGCCCCCCAGCACACGATCGATCGCCTCGGCCTCGAAGCGCCCCAGCAGCTCGGCGACCGGCTCGTCGGCGCGCGTGATCCCGGCCACCGAGCGCGGGCCGGGGATGACAACCACGCTGTCGGCGTCGAGCCGGTCGTCCTGCGCCTGCCACAGCGCGTCGGCCATGAGCCAGCGGCGTACCTCGCCGTCGAGCACCGGCACGAACGGGACCGGCTTGCCGGGCCAGTCGCAGAGCTCGAGGAAGAACTGCGCGTCGCCCGGGTGCAGCAGCGTCGTCGCGGCGGCCGGGAACGCCCGGCCGAACGCCTCCAGCGCGGCGGCCGGATCGTCGAGCTGCGCGGCGTCCTGCACCGGCAGCCGCGCGATCCGGCCGTCGTCGAGCGGGTGCAGGCGCGCGCCGAAGCGACGGTAGAGCTCCACGGCCCGGGCGCGCCAGGTCGGATGGCCCCAGGCGCCGTCGTCGTAGCGCCCCCCGCGGCCGATCGCGCAATGGCGCGTGAAGCGCTCGAGTAGCTCGCGGTAGCTCATCGCCTCGACGTCGCCGAGATATGGCTTCGCGGTCCGCGCCAGCGCGGCGACGATCTCGTCGCGCCGGGCGGCGACGGCGGCCGCGTCACCGGCGACCTGCTCGAGCAGGTGCGCCGCCCGCGCGGCGGCCGTGTCGAGCAGGTGGATGTCGGCGTCCAGCGTGCTGCGCGCCGACGTCACGCCGCCGGCACGGCCGCCCCGCAGCACCCAGTCCTCGCTGCCGGCGGCCGCCACGAGCGCCTGCTTGACCTGGGCCGACGCCGCCGCCTCGGCGCACGCCATCGCCGCCGTGCCGACGAGCACCGCGTCGACCGGCATCGCGGACTCGCCGTAGGCCAGCGACCACGTCCCGCACAGCAGCTCGGCGGCGCGGGCGGGATCGCCCACGCCGCCGCCCACGCAGAGCAGCACGTTTCCCCGGACGCGCAGCTCGTGGTAGGTCTCCAGCAGCAGCTCGTCGAGCTGCTCCCACGAATGGTGCCCGCCGCCCTGGCCGCCCTCGAGGTGCGCGGCGATCGTGTGCTGCGGCGCGGCGTCGGCGATCGCCAGCACCTGACGGACCTGCTCGACCGTGCCCGGCTTGAACGCGTTGAGGCGCAGGCCGGCGGAGGCCAGCTCGTCGAGCAGCGCGAGCGCCTCCTCCACGGCGGGCACGCCGGCGGAGACCGTCAGCCCGGCGAGCGGCGCGCCGGCGCGCCGCGCGTCGACGAGCAGGCGATCGCGGGAGATGTGCAGCTCCCACAGATGCCGGTCGAGCAGCAGCGTGTTCAAGACGACCTCGCGACCGGGCTCGAGCAGCTCGCGCAGCTCCTCGATGCGGCGCTCGAAGGTCCAGCGGTCGGGCTGGCCCCCGGCGGCGAGCTCCGCGGCGTAGCCGGCGTTGGCCGCCGCCGCCACGATCGGGGCGTCCGCGGTCGTCGGCGTCATCCCGGCGAGGATCACCGGCGGGCGTCCGGTCAGCCGGGTGTAGCGCCCGTCGAGGTGGCGCCGGCCGCCGGACAGCTCGACGACGCTGGGCGCGAAGGTCGCGTAGCGCACGTCCGGCCCGCTCGCGGCGGCGCCCGGCGCACCGAGGCGCCGGCGACCCTCGGGCGAGGCCAGCGCGAGCGTGCGGGCGCCGTCGCCGCGCAGGTTCTCGGCCGTCAGCGCCGCGACATCCGTGCCCGGGCCGAGGTCGAGGATCCAATCGGCGCCCGCGTCCGCGAGCCCGCGCGACACGATGTCCCAGCGGACGGGCGCGACAAGCTGCGCACCGGCGACCGCCGCCGCGAGGTCGGCCTCGCCGCGCAGGTCGCGGCCGTCACACGGCGACGGCACGGGCAGCGTGAGCGCGGCCGGATCGGGCAGCAGGCCGGGCTCGGCGGCGAGCTGCGCGCGCAGCAGCGCGCAGGGCTCGCGTAGCGCCGGGGTGTGAAACGCGACGTCGACGTCCAGCGGCGTCCAGGCGAAGCTCAGCGGCGCGCCGCCGCGCCGGCCGGCG
>JAUXSD010000290.1 GCA_030681525.1 Solirubrobacteraceae bacterium | reverse complement strand
GTCGCCGCCGGCGAGCTCGACCCCCAGATCGATCTCGAGGGCTCGTGGCGCGAGCCGGGGCCGGCGATCGCGGCGCTCATGGAGCGGCGCGTGGCCGGCAAGGCCGTGCTGCACGTGGACTAGGGGCGGCCGCTCACCAGCCGCCGTCGTCGCCGCGGCGGATCGCCGCCTGCGCCGCGGCCACGCGCGCCACCGGCACGCGAAACGGCGAGCACGAGACGTAGTTCAGACCGGAGTTGTGAAAGAAGTCGATCGAGTCGGGGTCGCCGCCGTGCTCGCCGCAGACGCCGAGCTTCAGCTCGGGCTTCGCCTTGCGGCCCAGCCACGCCCCCATCCGCACGAGCTGACCGACGCCGGGCGTGTCGAGCGTCTCGAACGGCGAGCGGTCGAACACCTTGTTCTCGATGTACGGGGCCAGGATCTTGCCCTCGATGTCGTCGCGGCTGAAGCCCAGCGCGGTCTGCGTGAGGTCGTTCGTGCCGAAGGAGAAGAAGTCGGCGTGCTGGGCGATCGTGTCGGCCAGAAAGCAGGCCCTGGGCAGCTCGATCATCGTGCCGCACAGGTAGTCCTCGCGCTTGACCCCCTCCTCGGCGGCGACGCGGAAGATCAGCTCCTCGATGATCTCCAGCTCGCGCTCGTAGTCGATCAGCGGGACCATGACCTCCAGGCGCGGCGGGTGGCCGAGCCGCGAGGTCACCGCGCACTGCGCGCGCATGATCGCCCGCACCTGCATCTCGTAGATCTCGGGGTGCAGGATGGCCAGGCGGCAGCCGCGCGTGCCGAGCATCGGGTTGACCTCGTGCAGCGCCTCGGCGCGGGGGTCGGTCTCGTCGTGCAGCAGGAACTCGTGCAGCGGCGGGTCGAGCAGGCGGATCGTGACGGGCAGCCCGTCCATCGCCTCGAGGATGTCCTCGAAGTCCTGCTGCTGCAGCGGCAGCAGCTCGTCCAGCGCGGCGCGCCGGTCCTCGACGGTGTCCGACAGGATCATCTCGCGCATCTTCGGCTGGCGGTCGGCTGCCATGAACATGTGCTCGGTGCGGCACAGGCCGATGCCGCCCGCACCGAACTCGCGCGCCTTGCGCGCGTCCTCGGGGGTGTCGGCGTTGGCCCGGATGCCGAGGCGGCGCAGTTCGTCGGACCACCGCAGCACGCGCTCGAAGTGCTCGCCCATCTGCGGCTCGACGAGCGGCACGTCGTCGACGGTGATCTGCCCGGTGGTGCCGTCGATCGAGATGCAGTCGCCCTCGCACAGGAGGGTCTCCCCCACCCGCAGCTCCTTGGCGTCCAGATCGATGTCCAGCGCGCTGGCGCCGGTGACCGCGGGCCGGCCCATGCCGCGGGCGACGAGCGCCGCGTGGCTGGCCTTGCCGCCCTCGGCGGTGAGGATCCCGCGCGCGGCGTCGAAGCCGGCGACGTCCTCGGCCTCGGTGAACGGACGCACGAGGATGACGTCGCGGCCCGCGGCCGCGGCCGCCACGGCGTCGGGGGCGGTGAAGACGATCTCGCCCTTGGCCGCCCCCGGCGAAGCCGCGACGCCCCTGGCGAGGATCGTGTACTCGACCGCTGGGTCGAAGGTCGGGTGCAGCAGCGCGTCTAGCTTCTCGCAGTCGATCGTCGCGATCGCCTCGGACTTCGTCATCAGACCCTCGTCGACGACGTCGCAGGCGAAGCGCACCATCGCCTGCGCGGGGCGCTTGGCGTCGCGCGTCTGCAACATGTACAGACGCCCCTCCTCGATGGTGAATTCCGTGTCCTGCATGTCCTTGTAGTGAGCCTCGAGCGTGCGCAGGATCTCCATCAGGGTGGCGTGGGCCTCGGGCATGACGTCGCGCAGCTCGGCGATGTCCTGCGTGTTGCGCACTCCCGAGACCACGTCCTCACCCTGGGCGTTCACCAAAAAGTCGCCTGAGGGCTCGGGTGCACCTGTCACCTCGTCGCGACTGAAGGCCACGCCGGAGCCCGAGGTGTCACCCTTGTTGCCGAACACCATCTGCTGGACGTTGACCGCGGTGCCCCAGTCGTCGGGGATGCGGTTCAGGCGCCGGTACGTGACGGCGCGGTCGCCGGTCCACGAGTCGAAGACGGCGCGGATCGCCTGCTCGAGCTGGTCGCGCGGCTGTTGCGGGAACTCCTCGCCGGTGGCCTCCCGGAAGATCTCGCGAAAGCGGGCGGTGAGGGTCTTGAGCGCCGCGACGTCGAGCTCGGTGTCGAGGGTCACGCCGTGCTCGAGCTTGGCCTCCTTGATGGCCTGCTCGAAGCGCTCGCCGGGGATGTCACGCACCACGCCCCCGAACATCTGCACAAACCGCCTGTAGGAATCCCACGCGAAGCGCTCGTTGCCGGTCTTCTTGGCGATGCCCTCGACCGAGCGGTCGTTGAGGCCGAGGTTGAGGACCGTGTCGAGCATCCCCGGCATCGACTCGCGCGCGCCGCTGCGCACCGAGACGAGCAGCGGGTCGTCGGCGTCGCCCAGCGTCTTGCCGGCGGTCTGCTCGAGGCGGGCGAGCGCCTCGTCGACCTGGGCGTCCATGCCCGCGGGGAGCGACTGGCCCTGCTCCATGTAGGAGACGCAGGCCTCCGTCGTGATCGTGAAGCCCGCCGGCACCCGGTCGGCTCCCAGGATGCGCGTCATCTCTGCGACGTTCGCGCCCTTTCCGCCGAGGAGGTCGCGCATCTCCCTCGAGCCCTCGGCGAAGTCGTACACCCACTTCGTATCGGCTGGAGCGGCTCTCATGGAGCGCGATCCTATAGCCGCTGGCGGGCCCCGGGGAACGCCGCTCGCCAGCGCACGTGGGCGTGGTGCTCGACGGTCTCGGCGATCGCGCGCTCGGCCTGGCGCAGCGCAAGCTCGCCGGCCGCCGGTACCTCGGCGAGCGAAGCGCCCAGCGCGGCGGTCATGAACGTGTGCGCCTCCTCCCCCAGCCTGAACCCGGTCGCCTCGCAGGCGCTGCAGACGACCCCGCCGGCCGCGCCCGAGAACGCGGCCAGGTGGTCGGCCTCGCCGCACGACGCGCAGGCGGCGAGCTGGGGCGCCAGCCCGGCGGCGAGCAGGAGCTTGAGGCGAAACGCGAGCTGGTTGGCGTGCGTCGCGTGAGATCGTCCCCCGCCCGCCCCCGCGTCGAGCAGCGCCAGCTCGTTGCACAGCAGCGCGAACACGCCAGGATGCGGATCGGTGGTCTCGAACAGGCGGGCGATCGCGTCGCATGCGCGCGCGGCGCTGTCGAGCGAGGGGCCGTGCTCTCTGAGGCGCGGGTGCCCGGTGACGGTGTCGGCGCTCGTCACCGTGAGCAGCTCGCTGCGGCCTTCGTAGAGCACCATGTGCAGGCGAAAGTAGGGCTCGAGGCGCCCGCCGAAGCGGCTCTTGGCACGGCGCACGCCCTTGGCGATCGCGGCGATCCGCCCGCGGTGCGGCGTGTAGAGATGGAGGATCCGATCGGCCTCGCCGTAGCGCAGCGTGCGCAGGACGACGGCCTCGGTCTTGATGGAGCCGGGCATGGGACGGGACTAGACTTTCGTGGTCATGAGAACCATGCAGATCTACACGAAAGAGGGCTGTGGGTTCAGCGCTTCGCTGCGGGAGCTGCTCGAGGAGCGCAACATCCCGTACGAGGAGACGCTGGTCACGCTCGACTCGCCCGAACACCACGCGCTCGGTGAGCGCGCCGGCTCGATGAAGCTGCCGCAGGCGTTCATCGGCGTCATCCCGCTCGGCAGCGCCCAGGAGGTCCAGGCGGCGGCGGTCAACGGCATGCTCGACGACCTGCTGGTCGACTGAGCATGCGGCCGGTCACCGTCTACAGCGACGAGATATGCACGCTGTGTCATTCGGTGGAGAACCTGCTCAACGTCCGCGAGATCCCATACGAGAAGGTCATGGTGCAGGAGGGCACGGACGCCTACGACGAGCTCGTCGCCCGGACCGGCATGAAGTCGCTCCCGCAGGTCTTCGTGGGCAGCATGCTGCTCGGCGGCTACGTCGAGACCCTCGCCGCCGACCAGGCCGGGATGCTGGCCGATCTGCTCGTCGATTGACGGACCCTTTCGCCCGGCCGGCCCGCCGGGCGCGGCTCGCGGGGAGCTGGTCCGAGGGTCACTATTCTTTCTGAAGTTATGCGCGACGTCATCGTCTATACGACCGAGTCCTGCTCGTTCTGCACCCGCGTGAAGATGCTCCTGCGCTCGCAGGACGTCGAGTTTCACGAGGTCAACCTCGCCGGTGATCCCGAGGGCGTCATCGCGCTCGCCGAGCGGACCGGGATGATGACGCTGCCGCAGGTGACGGTCGGAGGGATCCTCGTCGGCGGTTATGACGAGACGGCCCGTGCGGCCTCGTCGGGCATGCTGGCCGACCTGCTGGCCGACTAGCCGCCTCAGCGCAGCAGCGCCCGCAGCGTTTCGGCGACAGCGGCCGGGTGGTGGACGACGCGGCGGGGGGTGAGGCGGATGACGCGGTAGCCGAGCACGGTCAGCCGCTCGTCGCGCTCGCGGTCGCGCGCGAACGCCACCGGCGTCGCGTGGGACGCGCGGCCGTCGGTCTCGACGATGAGCCGTTGGGCCCTCCACAGTCCGCGACCCCGCTCGCTACGCGCCCGTCCGGGCCGCACGCGGCGCCCGCGGCCGCGTCTGGCACTTCTCGCATGCGTAGGTTCCCCGCCCTGCGGCCACGAACTTGCGGACGGGCGTGCCGCAGACCGTGCACGGCTCGCCCTCGCGGCTGTGGACG
>JAUXSD010000288.1 GCA_030681525.1 Solirubrobacteraceae bacterium | reverse complement strand
GCGCCAGCACGCGGCGAAACTCGTCGAGCGCCCGCTCGGGCTCGGCGACGTGCTCGATCGTCTCGAACGAGACGACGAGCCCGAACGTCGCGTCGTCGAAGGGCAGGCGACCGACGTCGCCCTGGCGCGCATCGATGCCGTGCCGCTCGCGCGCATGGGCGACGGTCGCCGCGTCGATGTCGATGCCCACCACCGAGGCGGCGCCGGCGGCGGCGAGCATCGCGCTGCCGTAGCCCTCGCCGCAGGCGGCGTCGAGCACGTCGCGGCCCGGCGCCAGGCGCGCCGCGAGACGGTAGCGGGCCAGGTGCTCGGCGAGCACGACCGAGCCGGCGTAGGCCTCCGGGATCAGCCGCTCGCCGGTCGCCTCGAGCCCGGCCGCCTGCGCGGCCGGGTCGTCCGGCCCCTCCGCGCCGGCTCGCGTTGTCGGATCGGGCGCCATCGGGCGCTCATCGTAGTGGGCGTCGCGCGCGCCACCGGCCGCGCTCATGGTGTGCGCGGGATGTCCCCGGAGACCCGCTCGACCCAGTCCAGCGGGGTGCCGCACAGCCGGCCGGCGTCCGCCGGAGCCACCCGCACGTAGGCTGCCGCGCCGGCGGCCGGGACGAGCGCCAGCGGACCGATCTCGCCCTGGTAGCCGTCGCCGGGGGCCAGCGAGCCGCCGCCCCGGACGAGCTCCAGGCGATGGCGCCCCGCGGCGACCGTGACGTCGCCGACGTCGACCCACTGGCCGGGACCGTTGGTGTGCTGCAGCGCGCCGACCACGCGGCCGTCGACGAGCGCCTCGATCGGCCGCCCGGACGTGCCGCGGATCCAGGCCCGGTAGCGCCCGCCGGGCATCGCCACGGTGGCGAACGCCCGCCCCGGGGTGAGCGGCACGATCGTGCCGGGGATGCTCCCGATCGCCACCCAGCCGGCACTGCGGGTGGCCGTCGCCGTCGGGAGCACGACGGGCTGCGCGCGGCGGTGGGCGAGCAGCGACTCACCGGGGCGCGCGGAGCGGGCGAAGCGCCTGATCGCGCCGCAGGGCAGGAGCTTCTGAGCGGCGTTGGGCTCCTGCGCCGGCAGGTGGGCGCTGACGCGCACGCCGGGGCGCCTGACCCAGAGCTCGTAGAAGCGGTTGCGGTGGGCGCGCACGTAGCTCGCCGGCGGGCGGCTCGTGGCGGGGCCGCGGCGGGTGATGATCGCGCGGTGCCTGAGCACGTAGGCCAGGGTCTGCTCGTCGAGGTCGAAGTGCTGCGCGAACGACGGCCGCGGCTCGCGCAGCACGATCGGAAACGGTCCGGCGATCTCCCCGGGCACGTTGATCTGCGCCGCCCGCGCGAAGTACTTGGCGTACTCCTCCCATTCGTTGAAGAGCGTCAGCCCGCGGCCGCGGGCGGCCGCGGCGACGTCCTCGATCGCCTCGATCCGCTCGGTCGGCGCCAGGCGGACCTCGCGATAGACGATCGCGTCGCTGTAGGCCACGCCGGCCGCGATGACCGCTCCGGCGATGCCGGCGCCCACCGCCAGCGGCCGGCCCAGCCGGCCGAGCCAGGTCAGGCCGAACGCCGCCAGCAGCAGCACGAACGGCGTCATGACGATCATGAGCTTGGAGTCCGCGTAGGGCGACAGGCGCGGCGCCAGCACGGCCGCCACGACCGCGACGGTCACGGCGACGACGCCCAGGCCGCTGCGCCGCCGCACCGCGAGCAGCAGCCCCAGCAGCGCCAGCGCCGCGATCGCGGCGATGAGCAACCGGTTGGCGTCCCAGCGCCGGCCGGCGGCGACCGGCAGCCGCCAGTCCTCGGCGAACCAGACGCCGGCCGCCTGCCCGAGCGGCAGCGCGCGCAGCAGCTGGCCGAACTCCCCGGTGCTCGCCCCGCCCTCGGCGGCGAAGTTGCTCGACACCTCGTCGCCGTAGCGCAGCGCGTCGAGCAGCGGCGGCGCGGACGCGATCGCGAAGACCGCGATCCCGATCGCCGCCGCGGCCGCGATCCGGCGAAACGGCGCGCGCTCGCCGCTCAGCAGCACCGCGGCCGCGATCGCGACCGCCATGACGCCCGCGTAGGCGACGCCGCCGGCCGCCAGCACCGGGACGAGCGCGGCGAGCACGAGCGCGACGATCCCCGCCGCGCCGATGTCCAGGCGCGCGACGAGCCCCGAGTGCGCGACCGCCGCCGCCGTCGCGAGCAGCATCACGGTCGTGGCCTCCTTCAGCCCGCCGAGCTGCCCGTAGGCGTACAGCAGCGCAGCGCCGCTGGCGGTGACCGCGGCGCCGACCGCCACGACGCGGGGCATCTCGAGGGCCCGCGCCAGGTGCACCATCGAGGCGGCGCCGAGGCCCACGACGAGCGCGATGAACGGTGCGTAGGCGGCGGCGAACGGAACCCCGGAGAGCGGCGTCAGCGTGCCGAGCAGCAGGTGGCTGCCGAGCGGATAGCCGTTGCTGACCATCCCCCCGGCCATGATCTCCGACGTCGAGTCCGGCGCCACCGGGAACGTCTCGCCGTGATGGACGATCCAGTCCACGCCGAGGAAGGTCAGCGACGGGTCGTTGGTGAAGTTGTAGCCCGGCCAGGTCCAGTGGCCGCTGAGCGCCACCGGCGCGAGGTAGAGCGCAAAGGCGCCCAGGGCGGCGGCGCCCGCCGGCCCGGGCCGCAGCTCGTCCAGCCGCGCGCGGCCGGCGATCAGTCCGGCGGCGGCGACGGCGATCAGCAGCGGCAGGACCACCGTGCGCGTGAGCCCGAGCTCGTAGCCCGCGGCGACGAGCACGATCGCGGCGCCGAGGCCGACGGGCACGAGCAGCGCGGGCGCCAGGTCATGGCGCGCGAGGCGCCCGGCGAGCAGGCCGACGCCGAGCGCCGTGAGGACGACGAGCGCGGGCAGCCAGATCCAGGCGAGAGCGCTCGTCATGTGGTCGGCGGCAACGCGCGCCGCTCAGCGCGGAGCCGAGCCGGAGGGAACGCTCTCGCGCGCCTCGATCTCGTCGCCGCCGGCCTGTCCGGCGGGCCGTGGCGGGCCGGCGCGCTCCTCGAGCAGGGCCAGGCGCTGGGCGAGGACCTTGGACTGGTCGGTCAGCCGCGACACGGCGACCGAGAAGTGCAGCAGCAGCACGAGCACGAAGCCGAACGCGACGAAGAACAGCGCGTTCGGCGGCGAGGCGATCCCGACGAGCTCGGCGAGCACCTCCAGCGCGCCGCGCCACACCGCCAGGCCGAGCAGCACGACGCCCGCGAGCAGCCACAGCAGCGCGTAGCGCTCGAGCAGCCGGCGGCGGCGGACGAGCTCGAGGATGACGAGCAGCAGCACCGCCGCGCCGATGACCCCGACGATCTGGATGCGGACGTCCATCAGCCCGCCGCCACCGGGGCCTCGTCGCCGGGCTCGACCACCGGGCGCTTGCGGGCGAGCGCGACGAACAGCGCCAGCAGCACCTTGATCATGTAGTAGACCGACTTGCCGGACGTGATCGACGAGCTGCCCCCGCCGCGCTGGAACATGCGCACCGGCACCTCGCGCATGCGCAGCCGGTGGTGGTGGAGCATGAGCACGGCCTCCACCTCGGGGTAGTCGTGCGGATAGTCGTCGGCGAACAGCCGGATCGCGCGGCTGTTGTAGAGCCGAAAGCCCGACGTCGGATCGGTCACCTGCTGGCCGACGAAGCGCGACAGC
>JAUXSD010000284.1 GCA_030681525.1 Solirubrobacteraceae bacterium | reverse complement strand
GCGCGATCGCGCTCGGCCATCCGATCGGCGCCTCCGGCGCGCGGATCATCGGCACGCTCGTGCACGAGCTGCGCCTGCGCGGCGGCGGGATCGCCACGGGCCCCGATCGGCGCGCGACCGCGTGGCCGGCGCCCCCGGCGGCGGCCGCCGCGAGCGCCGCCGCGGCGACCTTCAGGCGGCGGTGCAGGCGATCGAAGCGCAGGATCTCCCAGCCTTCCTCGCGCGCGACCCGGGTCAGCGTGCTGTCCGGGTTGACCGCGACCGGGTGGCCGACCGCGCGCAGCATCGGCAGGTCGGACTCCGAGTCGGAGTACGCGTAGCACTCGGCGAGGTCGAAGCCCTTGCGCCCGGCCAGCTCCCGGATCGCCTGCGCCTTGCCCTCGCGGTAGGTGAACAGCCCGCCCTCGCGACCCGTGTAGACGCCGTCGAGCACCTCCGAGCGCGAGCCGATGCCGCCGTCGAAGCTCAGCACGAGCGACAGCAGCCGGGCCATCTCCTGCGACGCCGCGGTGCAGATGTAGATCGGCCGGCCGGCGTCCTGGTGCTCGTAGGCGACGGCCAGCATCTGCGGATACAGCCGCGGCAGGACGCCCGCCAGGACGCGCGGCGCCATCCGGCGCAGGTCGCGCTCCCTGACGCCGGTGAGGTACGTGCCGATCCGCGCGCGCACCTTCGCGGTGCCCTTGTCGGTCGAGCCCCACAGGCGGAACTTCACCGCGTCGACGAGGTCGCCGGCCAGCCGGCGGCGGTCGATCATGCCCTGCTCGTAGGCGGCGCGGACGAAGTACCAGCCCGAGGAGCCCGCCATGAGCGTGCGGTCGAGGTCGAAGAACGCGGCGCTCGTCGCGCCGGCCGGCCCCACCGCGGGCTGATCGCCGTTCGTCGTGCTCAGGGTGTCAGACCTCGACCTTCAGGATGATCGCGTCGCCCTGCCCGCCGCCCGAGCAGATCGCCGCGCAGCCCAGGCCGCCGCCGCGCAGGCGCAGCTCGTGCACGAGCGTGCCGATGATCCGCGCGCCCGAGGCGCCGATCGGATGGCCGAGCGCGATCGCGCCGCCGTTGACGTTGACCTTCTCCTCGTCGACGCCGAGCATCCGCATCGAGTTCAGCGAGACCGAGGCGAACGCCTCGTTGATCTCCCAGAGGTCGATGTCGTCCACGGTCAGGCCGGCCTTCTCGAGGGCGGCCTTCGCCGCCGCCGCAGGGGTGCGCGCGAGGTAGGCGAAGTCCTCGGCGGTCTGCGCCTGGGCGATGATCGTGGCGAGGATCTCCTTGCCGTTGGCCTTCGCCCACTCGTCGGAGGCGACGACGATCGCGCCGGCGCCGTCGTTGACGCCCGGCGAGTTGCCGGCCGTGTGCGAGCCCTCCTTGCTGACGAGCCCCGGCAGCTTGGCCAGCGTCTCCAGCGTGCTGCCGCGGCGCGGCGCCTCGTCGACCTCGACGACCGTGTCGCCCTTGCGGCCCTTGACCGTCACCGGGACGATCTCCTCGAGCAGGCGGCCGTTGTCGGTCGCCTCGATCGCGCGCTCGTGGCTGCGCAGCGCCCAGCGGTCGAGGTCCGGGCGGCTGATCTCCAGCTCGTCGCCGATCTCGGTGGCCTCGTCGAACATCTGCCGCCCCGAGAAGGGATTGGTCAGCCCGTCGTGGACCATCGCGTCGAGCGCCTTGGCGTCGCCCATGCGAAAGCCGAAGCGGGCCTTGGGCAGCATGTACGGCGCGCCCGACATCGACTCCATCCCGCCGCCGACGCCGATCTCGACGTCGCCCGCGCGGATCTGCGCGTCGAGGATGCCGACGGCGCGCACGCTCGAGGCGCAGACCTTGTTGATCGTCTCCGAGGAGACCTCCTTGGGGATGCCGCCCTTGATCTGCGCCTGGCGCGACGGGATCTGACCCTGGCCGGCCTGCAGGACCTGGCCCATGATCACGTGGCCGACTTCCTCGCCACCGACGTTCGCGCGCTCCAGGGCGGCCCTGATCGCGATGCCGCCGAGCTCGGTGGCGTCGATCGTGGACAGGCCGCCGCCCATCTTCCCGATCGGGGTGCGGGCGGAGCCGAGAATGACGGTTTTGGGCATGGCAGCTCTCTCTGGTATCGCCGGTGGCAGAAGTGCGGGCAGTCTAGACGCGGGTCGTGGTAGCGGTGCAGCCCGGTCGCTACGAGAACGGCGGCGTAGCGCCTCGCACGGTCTCGGCCACCCGTTCGAGTCCGCGCTGAAACTGCTTCCCTGAGGGGTTGAGTCGATGGCCAGGGTCGGCGCTGCGGGGCCGTGTCGGTTTGTTCATGTGTGGTGGCTGTTGCGTAACTCGCGGGTCCGTCCGGCGGGGTTAAGACTCTGTCGGGATGACGCAGAACTTCTTGTCGTGTGATCGTGAGCAGGAGTTGCTGTTGCCGCCGAGCCTGCGCGACTGGCTGCCTGACGGGCATCTG
>JAUXSD010000283.1 GCA_030681525.1 Solirubrobacteraceae bacterium | reverse complement strand
GGTCGACGAGCACTTCGACCTGCGCCCCGGCGCGTTTCGCCAGGAGCTCGACCTGCATCGCCCGATCTATCAGAAGACCGCGGCCTACGGGCACTTCGGCCGCGACGACCCCGACTTCACGTGGGAGCAGACCGGCAAGGCCGACCTGTTGCGCGACGCTCTCACCGCGGGCGCCGCGGCCTGAGCATGGACACCGTGGGAATCGTCGGCGCGGGCCAGATGGGCTCGGGCATCGCCGAGGTGGTCGCGGTCGCGGGCCTGCGCGCGATCGTCCACGAGCCCGAGCTCGCGCCCCTGCGCGCCTCGGAGGCGCGCGTCGGCGCCTCGCTGGCCAAAGCGGTCGACCGCGGCAAGCTCGATCCGCAGGACGCTGCCGCAGCCGCCGACCGGATCGTCCGCACGACGCGCTTCGACGATCTCGCCGAATGCGAGCTCGTGGTCGAGGCGGTGACCGAGGATCGCGCCGTCAAGTGCGACGTCTTTCGCCGACTCGACGAGCGGCTGGCGCCCGAGGTGGTCCTCGCGTCGAACACCTCGTCGATACCGATCACCACCCTCGCGCAGGCGACGACGCGGCCGGGCCGCGTGCTGGGGCTGCACTTCTTCTCGCCCGTCCCGGTCATGGCGCTCGTGGAGATCGTCCCGGGCTACGCGACGAGCGCGGAGGCCGTCGCCGCGGCCGAGGGCTTGGCGCGCCAGCTCGGCAAGCACGCGATCCGCTCCAAGGATCGCGCCGGCTTCGTCGTGAACCTCCTGTTGATCCCGTATCTCGTCGGCGCCATCCATCTCTTCGACGCCGGCTACGCGACGCGCGAGAACATCGACGAAGCGATGACGCTGGGCTGCGGGCACCCGATGGGGCCGCTCGCCCTGTGCGACTTCATCGGCCTGGACGTCATCGACGGCATCTGCGCGTGCCTGTACGAGGAGTACGGGCGCGAGGAGTTCGCCGCGCCGCCGCTGCTGCGCCGCATGGTGGCCGCCGGCGCCCTGGGCCGCAAGGCCGGGCACGGCTTCTACGAATACGCGCCCGCCCGCCGCGTCGCGCTGGCGAGCCGATGACGGCGACCGCGCCGGACCTCGTCCCGCTGTACGGGCTGACCGAGGATCACCTCGCGTTTCGCGACGCCATCCGCGAGATCGTCGCCGCGCGCGTGGCGCCGCGCGCGGCGGCGATCGACGCAAGCGGCGAGTTCCCCGAGGACGTGCGGCGCCTGTTCGCCGACCACGATCTGTTCGGGCTGCCGTTCGACGAGGCCCACGGTGGCACGGGCACGGGCCCGCTCATGCTGTGCGTGGCGATCGAGGAGGTCGCCAAGGCCTGCGCCTCGTCTTCGCTGCTGCTCGCCGTCCAGGACCTCGGGTCGCTGCCGATTCGCCTGGCCGGCTCGGAGGAGCTCAAGACGCGCGTGCTGCCGCGGCTGGCCGGGGGCGAGTGGCTGGCCGCCTTCGCCCTCTCCGAGCCCGACGCCGGATCCGATCCGCGGGCGATGCGCACGCGCGCCAGGCGTGACGGCGACGAGTGGGTCATCGACGGCGCCAAGAACTGGATCACGAACGCCGGCGTCGCGCATGCCTACGTCGTCTTCGCCGTGACCGATCCGGACGCACCGAGCGCGCGCGGCATCTCGGCGTTCCTCGTCGAGGCCGACCGGCCGGGCTTCTCGATCAGCCGTCTGGAGCACAAGATGGGGATGCGCGGCTCACCCACGGGCCAGCCGGTGTTCGACGGCGTGCGGGTCCCCGCCGCGAACCTCATCGGAGACGAGGGCGCGGGCTTCAAGATCGCGATGCGCACCCTCGACCACTCGCGGTTGGGCATCGCCGCACAGGCGCTCGGGATCGCCCAGGGCGCGACCGACTACGCGGTCGGCTACGCACGCGAGCGGATCGCGTTCGGGCAGCCGCTCATCGATCTGCAGGGCATCGGGTTCAAGCTCGCCGACATGGAGACGCGCTGCGCGGCGGCCCGCGAGCTGCTCTACCGCGCCGCCGCCAAGGCCGAGCGCGGCGAGCGCGATCTCGGCAAGTACTCGGCGATGGCCAAGCTCTTCTGCTCCGACGTGGCGATGGAGGTCACCGTCGAGGCCGTCCAGGTGCTCGGCGGCTATGGCTACGTCACCGAGTACCCGGTCGAGCGCATGATGCGCGACGCGAAGCTCACGCAGATCTACGAGGGCACCAACGAGATCCAGCGCGTCGTCATCGCCCGGGCCCTGCGCGGATGACGGGCACGATGCATCCGCAGGCCGCTGCGGCAGTGCCGACGACGCAAGCGGACTGGCAGTCCGCCTACCGCCTCTCGCCGGAGAGCGGCGGACCGTTTCGGACGCTCAGCGGCGAGCCGGTCCGGGCGCTCTACACGCAGGACGACCGGCCCGCCGACGACGCGATCGGCCTGCCGGGCGCCTATCCGTTCACCCGCGGCGTCTATCCGTCGATGTACCGCGGGCGCCTGTGGACCGTGCGCCAGTTCGCCGGGTTCGGCACCGCCGAGGAGACCAACGAGCGCTTTCGCTACCTGCTCGACCACGGCCAGCAGGGGCTGTCGACGGCGTTCGACATGCCGTCGCTCATGGGCCACGACTCCGACCATGCGCTCTCCGTGGGCGAGGTCGGCCGCGAGGGGGTGGCCGTCGACACGCTCGAGGACATGCAGACGCTGTTTGCGGGCATCGACGTCGGCGAGGTCAGCGTGTCGATGACGATCAACGCCCCCGCGGCGGTCATGCTGGCCTTCTACGTCGTCGCCGCCGAGCGCCAGGGGATCACGCCGGACCGCCTGGCCGGCACGATCCAGGCGGACATCCTCAAGGAGTACATCGCCCAGAAGGAATGGTGCTTCCCGGTCGATCCGGCGATGCGCCTGTGCGGCGACATGATCGAGTGGTGCACGACCGACATGCCGCGCTGGCATCCGGTGTCGATCTCCGGCTACCACATCCGCGAGGCCGGCTCGACGGCGGCAGAGGAGCTCGCCTTCACCCTCAAGGACGGACTCACGTACGTCGAGCAGGCCGTCGAGCGCGGCCTGGACGTCGATGCCTTCGCGCCGCGTCTGAGCTTCTTCTTCAACGCGCAGATCGACTTCTTCGAGGAGATCGCCAAGTACCGCGCGGCACGGCGGATCTGGGCGCGCGAGCTGCGCGAGACCTTCGGCGCGGTCAACCCCAAGTCGTGGCTCATGCGCTTTCACACCCAGACGGCGGGGGTGTCGCTGACGGCCCAGCAGCCGCTGAACAACATCACGCGCACGGCGATCGAGGCCCTGGCCGGCGTGCTGGGGGGAACGCAGTCGCTGCATACGAACTCCTACGACGAGGCGCTCGCGCTGCCGACCGAGGAGGCCGTCCAGATCGCGCTGCGCACGCAGCAGGTCATCGCGCACGAGACCGGCGTGACGAACACCATCGATCCCCTCGGCGGCTCGTACTTCGTCGAGGCGCTGACCGACCGGCTCGAGGAGCTCGCGTACGACTACTTTCGCAGGATCGACGACCTCGGCGGGATGGTCGAGGCGGTCAAGCAGAACTTCCCGCAGCGCGAGATCGCCGACGCCGCCTATGAGCTGCAGACCGCGATCGACGCGGGCGAGCGCATCGTCGTCGGCGTCAACCGCTTCGAGAGCCGGGGGGATGCCGATGTCCAGACGCTGCGCATCGACCCGGCGCTCGAGCGCAAGCAGCTCGACCGTCTCCGGGGCGTGCGCGCTCGCCGCGACGGCCGCGCTGTCGAGGCCACGCTCGCCGAGCTGCGCGACGCCGCGGCGCGCCCGGACGTCAACCTCATGCCCGCGCTGCTGCGGTGCGCGCGCGTCCACGCCAGCGAGGGCGAGATCATCGCGGCGCTGCAGGATGTCTGGGGCGGATACCTGGAAACACCGGTCTACTGAGATGCCGGCCACGGCTGCTCGGAAGCTGCGCGTGGTCGTCGCCAAGCCGGGGCTCGACGGTCATGACCGCGGTGCCAAGATCATCGCCCGGGCCCTCCGTGACGCGGGCATGGAGGTCATCTACACCGGTCTGCATCAGACCCCCGAGCAGATCGTCGAGACCGTCATCCAGGAGGACGCCGACGCGGTCGGGCTGTCGATCCTGTCCGGTGCCCACATGACGCTCGTTCCGCGCATCGTGGCGTTGCTGCGAGAGCAGGGTGTCGTCGACGTGATCGTTACCGTAGGCGGCACGATCCCCAACCACGACATCCCCGAGCTCGAGCGGCTCGGTGTCGCGGCCGTCTTCACACCGGGAGCCGTTCTGCAGGACATCATCGACTTCTTGCAGCGCAGCGTCGGCGAGCGAACGCCGGTGTGAGTCGCCGCGGCGTCCTCCCGGCGACGGCCGGGAGCGCGGAGTTCTCGCGTGCCGGCTGACTGGCTGCTCGCGCTGCTGGACATCGCCGCGATCGTGGCGGTCGCGTGGGTCGGCGGACTCGTCGCTCAGCGGCTGCGTCAGCCGCGCATCGCGGGTGAGATGTCGGCCGTGTTCCTCGCGGGGCTGCTGCTCGGCGGCCGGATCGCCGACGTCGTGCCCGGCCAGCAGGCCGACGGCAGGATCGCCGCGCTGTTTCCGGAGACGGCGCTCACGCTCGTCACCGTCCTCGGCGCCATCGGGCTCGTGCTCTACATGCTGCTCGTGGGGATCACGATCGACCCGGCACCGATGCGCGAGCGTGCCGGCGCGATCGCGGCGCTCGCGCTCGCGACGGCCGCCGCCATGCTCGCGCTCGCGCTCGTCGCCGGGCCGCTGCTGGCGGATGCCGGCGGCTGGAAGCCCGACGGCGTTGCGCACAGCGCGTTCGTGCTCGCGCTCGCCGCCGCACTCGGCGCCAACGGCCTGCCGATCGTTGCGCGGATCCTCGAGGACCGGGGGATGGCGCGCGGCGCGGTGGGCTCGATCGTGATCGTCGCGGCGGCCGGCGTCACGGCGCTGGCGCTGATCGGGGCGGCGATCGCGATCGGCGGCGGCGACACGTCGGCCGGCGGCCGCGTCGCGCTGCGGATCGGCGCCGGGCTCGTCCTGCTGGCGCTCGTGCTCGCGGTCGCGCGGGCGCGCTGGCTCGTGCTGGGTCCGGCGGTCACGGTCGGCGCCGTCGTGGCGCTCGCGCTGGCCGCCGCGCTGGCCGGAGATCAGCTGCTCTCGAGCCTGCTGGTCGGGCCGCTCGTCGTGGGCGTCGCCGTCAGCCGCAGCGGCGCGACGGCGACCGCCCTCGAGCGCCACCTCGGCATCGCGGTGCGGCGCGTCGGCCTGCCGGTCTTCCTCGGGCTGGCGGCGCTGCACACCGACCTGCACGAGCTGGGGCCGGGCGTGCTCGGGCCCGTGCTGGCCCTGCTCACCGCGGTCATCGCGGTCAAGGCCGGCGCCGCCTACGGCGCGGCGCGGCTGGCCGGATTTCACCCTGTCGATGCGCGCGCGATCGGCGCCCTCATGCAGTGCGGCGGGGTGATGACGATCGCGATCTCGCTGGACCTGCTGGACGCCCACGTCATCGGCGCGCGGCTGCACGCGACGCTCACGCTGATCGGCCTGGTGACGACCGTCGTCGCCGGCCCGCTCATGCCCCGCAGAGCGCCTGCGCGGCGGCCGCGGTCGGCCGCGACGGCCGCCGACGGCGCGGGACCGGCCTGACCGGGTGCGCGATGCGCGACGATGTCGCCATGGCCATCGAGTTCCGGCCCGGCCGGGCCGATCGCTCGCCCGGCCGCGAGCTGCTGGCCGAGCTGATCGCCTACTTCAACGAGATCTATCCGGGGCGCGCGGCGCGGCCCGGCTCGATCACCACGGCCGACGAGATGGTGGCGCCGCACGGCGCGTTCCTCGTCGGCTACGCGGACGGCGAGGCGGTCGCGATCGGCGGGCTGCGCCGCCTGGAGGACGGGATCTGCGAGATCAAGCGGATGTACGTCGTCCCGGCGGCACGCTCGCGCGGCGCCGGACGGGCGCTGCTGGCAGCGCTCGAGGACGCCGCGCGCGCCCTCGGCTACGAGCGCGTCCGGCTCGACGCCGGGCCCCAGCAGCACCACAGCCGCGCGCTCTTCGCCGACGTGGGCTATGTCGAGATCGAGCGCTACAACGCCAACCACATCGCGGACTACTTCGCGGAGAAGCGGCTGTGAGGGCGGACGACGCCGGGGTCGCGCTGACGATCGTGCGCGGCGCCACGGCCGCGACAACCTCGTCGAGGTCGCGGGGCTCGACAGCGCGGCGCTGAACGCCGCCCTCGGGATCGTCCGCGGGGCCGCAGGCGGGTGGTCACCTCGCTGGGTGGGACCTATCCTTGCTGGCTACGCGAACCGAACCGTATGAGTCTGGGATCGAGGACGGACGCGAGGCGCTCGCGCGCGGCGCGTGGGACGAGGCACGCGCGTGCTTCGGCGCCGTGCTCGCTCTGAACGAGACGCCGCAGGCATACGAGGGCCTCGGCATCGCCGCGCGCTATCAGCTCGACAGCGACGCTGCGATTGCTGCGCACGAGCGGGGCTATCACCTCGCTCGGTCGCACGACGACGCGGAAGCGGCCGCGCTGCTGGCGATTCAGCTCGCCTACGACGCGTATGCGTTTCGTGGGCCGGCCGAGGCCTCGGGCTGGGTGGAGCGGGCCGGACAGCTCGTCGAGGGCGAGCCGTCGAGCATCGCCGGCGCTTCCGTGCTGTTTCTGCGCGCGCACTTCGCGCTGGGCCGGCACGACGTCGACTTCGCGCGCAAGCAGGCTGCCCAGGCCGTCGCGCTGGCGCGGGAGGTGGGGGCGGTCGACGTGGAGATGCTCGCGGTGGCCCTCCACGGTCTCGCGCTGGTCAGCCTCGGCGAGATCGAGGACGGGATGCGGCTGCTCGACGCGGCCGCGGCTGCGGCAGTCGGCGGCGAGATGACCGACGGCGACGCGATCGAGACCGTCTGCTGCTACATGATCGACGCGTGCAAGCGCGTCCGCGACCTCGAGCGCGCCAACGAGTGGTGCGTGAGGGTCCGCGACATCGCCACGCGCTTCGGCGATCGTCAGATGTTCTCGGTCTGCCGGACGCACTACGCCGACGTGCTCCTGTGGCACGGCGACTGGACGCAAGCCGATCAGGAGCTCGCGGCGGCGGTGACCGAGCTCGCCGCCATGCGGCCCGGACGCGAGGCCGATCCGCTCGTGCGGCTGGCCGAGCTGCGGCGGCGGCAGGGACACGGCCGCGAGGCCGAGGAGCTCCTCGCGCGCGCCGCGCAGCATCGCTTCCACGCCCTCGTCGAGGGACTGATCGCGCTTGATCGCGGAGATGCTGCGGCGGCGACCGGGGCGGCAACGCGATTTCTCCGCCGCGTAGGCGAGGCCGACCGGTTCGAGCGCGTCGCGGGACTGGAGCTCATGGTTCGCGCCGCCGTGGCCGGCGGCGACCCGGGCGCCGCGAATCGGGCCGCGGACGAGATCGCCGCGATCGCGGCGGCGACCCCGAACTCGCCGCTTCGCGCGTCCGCGCTGCTGGCACGAGGGCGGATCGCCGCCGCGGAGGGCGACGCGGGCGCTGCGACCGCCCTGCTCGAGGACGCGGCCGATCTCTTTGCGGCCGTCGGCGCCGCCTACGACGCCGCGCTGACCCGTCTGGACCTCGCCTCGGCGCTGCACGCGGCCGGGCGGACCGACGCGGCGGCGAAGACACGGGCCCGCGCCCGCGACGCCCTGCGCGAGGTCGGCGCGTGCCTGGACGCCGAGCCGGTCGGCGGCCTCTCCCCGCGGGAGACCGAGATCCTGCGGCTCGTCGCACGCGGGCTCTCAAACGACGCCATCGCGCATCAGCTCGTCCTCAGCGTGCGGACGGTCGAGCGCCACGTGGCCAACGTCTACGACAAGATCGGGGCCTCCGGACGCACCGCGCGCGCGGTCGCCACGGCGTGGGCCTATGCCCACGGACTTGCGTAGCGACGGATCGGAGGATGGGTACCGGCACCGATGCGCGGTCGCCGACACGCTCATAGCCTCGTTTCTCGAGCCCGCTGCGGGCAGCCACGACCGAGAGGAGGCGCCATGCCCAAGGTGTCAAGAGAGACCGCGTCCGACACGCTGACGATCGACGGCTACGAGGGCCATTTCGAGAACCTCGACGGCGGCTACACCGTCGGCTTCGAGTCCTACACCGCGGACACCGATCTGGCCGGGTTCTTCCGCGGGCTGCCGGACGATCGCTGCCAGTGCCCACACTGGGGCTACGTGCTGAAGGGCAAGGTGACCTACAGGTTCGCCGACCGCGACGAGACCTACGCGGCCGGCGACGCCTACTACGTGCCGGCGGGCCACACGCCGTCGCTGCATGCCGGCACGGAGGTCGTCGAGTTCAGCCCGACGGCTGCGCTGGAGGAGACGATCGGCGTCGTCCTCGAGAACATGCGCGCCGCAGGGATCGAGGTCTGACGATGGCCGTCGCCGCGTCCAGGGAGGAGCGCGTCGGCGTGGAGGCGTCGCTCGCCTTCTGCACCGCAACCGATGCGGGCGGCGCGACCGTCCTGCGGGTCCCGGCTGCTCCGGAGTCGCCGATGCTCAATCGCGTCGTCGGGCTCGGCGTCGACCGGCCCGCAACGGAGTCCGACGTCGACGCCGTGCTCGCCGCCATCGGTCCCGGGGTCAGCTTCTACGTGGCCGTCGCGCGCGGCGCACGCCCCGCCGAGCTGCCGGCCTGGCTACGCGACCGGGGGCTCACAGCAGGGTGGGGCTGGATGGCCTTTCGCCGCGGGGTGGAGGATGTGCCCGTGGCCGACACGACGCTGCGCATCATCGAGGCGGTCACGCCGCACCAACGCGCGGCGTTCGCACGCATCGTCCGCGTGAGCTACGACCTGCCCGAGGCGGTCGAGGCGTCGATCGCGACCGCTCCCGATGGCGGCTGGCAGTGCTGGCTCGCGCTCGACGGCGACCAACCGGCCGGCGCGGCGGCCCTGTTCACGACAGACGGCGCCGCGTACCTCGGCCTCGCCGGGACGCTGCCCGAGCATCGCGGCAAGGGCGCGCAGTCGGCGCTGCTCGCAGCTCGAATCCGCCGCGCCGCGCAACTCGGCTCGGACGTCGTGGTCACCGAAACGGGCGAGCTCCAGGCCGGCCGGCCGAGCAACTCCTACCGCAACATCCTGCGCGCCGGCTTCAAGGAGGTCGGGGTCACGGCGAACTGGATCGGGCAGACCTGACCGGCGCTCGCCGGCCGTCGGTGCAAGCGCCGCCACGGCCCCTCGGCGTGGCCCGAAATGTAGGTTGTGCCCCGATGGGAGGCGCTGGGCACGGTGGCGCAGGCGATCCGCTCGGCATGGATGCGGACGCCATGCGCGCGCTCGGCTACCGCACCGTCGACATGCTCGTCGCGCGCCTGACCGATCCGGCGATCCCGCCGCTGCGGCGCGCCACCCCGGCGCAGATGCGTGCGCGCCTGTCCGGCCCGCCGCCGCAGGACGGCCAGGACTTCGAGGCGATCGTCGAGCGCCTCGAGCGCGACGTCCTGCCGTTCATGAGCCGCGGCGACCATCCAGGCTTCTTTGCGTTCATCCCGTTCTGCGGTACCTGGCCGGGAGCCCTGGGCGACTTCGTGGCGAGCGCCTGCAACGTCTACGCGGGATCGTGGATGGAGTCCGCCGGACCGACCCAGCTCGAGCTCGAGGTGCTGAGCTGGTTCAAGGCGTGGATCGGCTATCCCGCGCAGGCGGGCGGGATCCTCGTCGGCGGCGGATCGGCGGCGAACCTGACCGCGCTGGCGTGCGCGCGCGAGTCGCTCGTCGGATCGATGACCGACGACGTCGTCGGCTACGTCTCCGACCAGGCGCACGCGTCGCTCGGCCGCGCCGCCCGCGTGCTCGGCTTCCGCCCCGACCAGGTCCGCGTGCTGCCCCACGACGCGGAGTTCCGCCTGGACGCGCGCGCCGTCGCCGCCGCGATGGACGCCGACGTGCGCGCCGGCCGCCGGCCGCTGTTCGTCGCGGCGACGGCGGGCACGACGAACACCGGCGCGATCGATCCGCTCGACGAGCTCGCCACGCTGTGCGCGCAGCGCGGCGTCTGGCTGCACGTCGACGCCGCGTACGGCGGCTTCGCCGCGCTGACGCAGCGGGGGAGAGGACTGCTGCGCGGCATCGAGCGCGCCGACTCCGTGACGCTCGACCCGCACAAGTGGCTCTACCAGCCCTACGAGTGCGGCGCGCTGCTCGTGCGCGACGACCACACGCTGCGCGCGGCGTTTCAGATGACGCCCGACTACCTGCAGGACTCCGAGGAGGCGGCGGGTGAGGTCAACCTCTCCGACCGCGGGGTGCAGCTCACGCGCAGCTCGCGCGCGTTCAAGGTCTGGCTGTCGCTGCAGTACTTCGGCGAGCGCGCGTTCCGCGAGGCGATCGACCGCTCGATCGATCTCGCACAGCTCGTCCGCGAGCGCGTGGAGGCCGGGGAGGACCTCGAGCTCATGGCGCCCCCGTCCTTGGGGATCGTCTGCTTTCGCCGGCGGTTCGCGGGCGTCGCGACCGACGACGACGACGCCGACCGGCGCAACGCCGCGCTCGTCGCGGGCCTCGAGCGCAGCGGCCTGGGGCTGGTCTCGTCCACGGTGCTGCGCGGGCGCTACGCGCTGCGCATCTGCGTCATGAACCACACGACGGCCCGCGCGGACGTCGAGCGCGTCATGGACTTCCTCGGGAGGTGTGAGCCCGAGGCGCCGTCGCCGGGCGCCGCCGTGACGCCCTACCGCCGCGACCGCGAGATCCGCCCGGCGCCGTCGCGCGCCAGCACGTAGGCGAACACCAGCGGCGCCACGATCGTCGCATCGGACTCGATCACGAACCGCGGCGTCCCCACGGCGAGCTTCTCCCACGTGATCTTCTCGTTGGGCACCGCTCCCGAGTACGAGCCGTACGACGTCGTCGAATCGGAGATCTGGCAGAAGTAGCTCCACAGCGGCGTGTCGCCGAGCTCCATGTCCTGGCGCAGCATCGGCACGACGCAGATCGCGAAGTCGCCGGCGATCCCGCCGCCGATCTGAAAGAAGCCCACCGGCCGCGACGCCGCCTGCGCCCGGTACCAGGACGTCAGCTCCATCATGTACTCGACGCCCGTGCGCACCGTGTGGACGCTGCGGATCGTCCCCTTCAGGCAGTGCGACGCGAAGATGTTGCCGCTCGTCGAGTCCTCCCAGCCCGGCACGAAGATCGGCAGGTCGCGCTCGCAGGCGGCCACGAGCCAGGAGTCCGCGGGGTCGATCTGATGGTGCTCGTCGAGCCGACCGCTGCGCAGCACGCGGTACATGAACTCGTGGGGGAAGAGCCGCTCGCCGGCGGCGTCGGCGCGCGTCCACTCCTCGAGCACCGCCGCCTCGATGCGCCGGATCGCCTCCTCCTCCGGGATGCACGTGTCGGTCACGCGGTTGAGCCGGCGCGCCAGCAGGTCCTGCTCGTCGCACGGCGTCAGCTCGCGGTAGTTCGGCACCCGCACGTAGTGGTCGTGCGCGACGAGGTTGTAGACGTCCTCCTCGAGGTTGGCGCCCGTGCAGCAGATCGCGTCGACCTTCCCGGCGCGGATCATCGCGGCCAGCGACAGCCCCAGCTCGGCCGTGCTCATCGCCCCGGCCAGCGTCAGGAACATGCTGCCGCCGGCGTCGATCAGGTCGCGGTAGCCGCGCGCCGCGTCGACCAGCGCGGCGGCGTTGAAGTGGCGGAAGTGCTGCTCGATGAACGCCTTGACCTCGTTGGCGTGCCGCACCCGACTCAGCCGCCGTTCAGCGCGTGCGTGATCGTCTTGTAGAGCAGCTTCGCGACCGCGAAGTCGGCGTGGTGCAACCCGGGCTGCGGGGCGAGCTCGACGCAGTCGATGCCGACGATCGAACCCTCCGCCGCCGTCGTCGCGACGATCTCCAGCGCCTCGCGCCAGCTCAGGCCGTCGGGCTCGGGCGTCCCGGTGGCCGGCACGATCGCCGGGTCGAGCCCGTCGACGTCGATCGTGAGATGCACCCGCCGCCCGCGCACGCGCGCGACGAACTCCTCGCGCCAGCCGCCCTCGTGGATCGCCTCGGCGTACCAGGTCCGCACGCGCCCGTCGCTCGCGCGCGCGAACGCCACCTCCTCGGCGTCGACCGATCGGACGCCGAGCTGCAGGACCTGCTCGACGCGCGGGTCCTCCAGGATGCGCCGCGCGACACAGGCGTGGCTGTACGGCGTTCCCTCGTATGAGGCGCGCAGGTCGCTGTGGGCGTCGAGCTGCACGACGCTCAGCGGCCCGCCGAGCGCCTCGAGCAGCCCGTGGTTGACCCCCGCGCTGATCGTGTGCTCGCCACCGAGCGCGACGACGAGCCGCCCGTCCGCGGCGGCCGCGGCGACGGCCGCCGCGATCTCGGCGATGGCCACGGCGGGATCGTCGCTGAGGCCGAGCTCCGGCAGCGTGTGCACCCCGTACTCCCGCGCGGGCTCGCCGTCGTGCTCGTGGTCGAAGAGCTCGACGTGCTGCGACGCGGCGATGATCGCCCGCGGCCCGTCCGCCGTCCCGCCGCCCCAGCTGACCGTCGACTCCAGCGGGATCGGCAGGATGAGGACCCGCGCCGCCTCGAACGTCGCGGGAGGTCCCTCGAGCGCCAGGAAGTTCATCGCCATCGCGGCCTATCGTGCCGCAACCCGTGCGCCGGTGCGACCGGATCGCACGGGAGGCCACCGGTGCGCCCTCTACTGTGCAACGGGTGAAGAGCTTTGCGTCCGACAACAACGCCGGGGTGCATCCGGAGGTGCTCGCCGCGCTGGCCGAGGCCAACGACGGCCACGCCACCGCGTACGGCGACGATCCCTGGACCGCGCGCGCCGAGGCGCTCCTGCGCGGGCACTTCGGCGAGCAGAGCGCCGCGTACCTCGTGTTCAACGGAAGCGGCGCCAACGTCCTGTGCCTGCGCGCCCTCTGCCGGCCGTGGCAGTCGGTCATCTGCACCGCCCAGGCCCACGTCAACGTCGACGAGGGCGGCGCCCCGGAGGCACTGGCCGGCGTCAAGCTGCAGGCCGTCCAGACGCACGACGCCAAGCTCACGCCCGAGCACGTCGAGTGGCAGCTCGGCCGGCTGGGCGACCAGCACGCCGTCCAGCCGCGGGTCGTGAGCGTCACGCAGAGCACCGAGCTGGGCACCCGCTACAGCCCCTACGAGCTGCACGCGCTCGCGCACTTCGCCCACGAGCGGGGCCTGTTGCTGCACGTCGACGGCGCGCGGCTGGCCAACGCGGCCGCCGCGCTGGGCGTCTCGCTGCGCGAGATCACGACCGACGTCGGTGTCGACGCGGTCTCCTTCGGCGGGACGAAGAACGGCCTGCTGATGGGGGAGGCCGTGGTGTTCTGCGACCCGGCGCACGCGGAGGGCTTCGCCTTCCTGCGCAAGCAGACGCTCCAGCTCGCCTCGAAGGGACGCTTTCTCGCCGCGCAGTTCATCGCACTGCTCGAGGGCGACCTCTGGCACCGCAGCGCCGCGCATGCCAACGCGATGGCCGCCCGGTTGGCCGACGCGCTGCTGGCGGTGCCCGGCGTGCGGCTGACGCAGCCCGTCCAGGCCAACGGCGTCTTCGCCGTCCTGCCGCCCGGCGCGGCCGAGCGCGTGCGCCGCGACTGGCGCTTCTACACGTGGGACGAGGGCACGGGCGAGGTGCGCCTCATGTGCGCCTGGGACACGACGCCCGACGAGGTCGACGCCTTCGCGGCCGACGTCGCGCGCGCCACCGAGACGGCGGGGGCAGGCTCATGAGCGCGGGCGCCTGGCCCGGCGGGCGCAAAGCATCCGACCGATCTCGGCCACCCGTACATAACGGTATGGACGCCGATTGCCGATGATGGGGATATGGGTATGAGCGCATTCATGGATCGCAGCTACCGGATCGCCCCGGCCGAGCGCGGCGTCGTCTGCGATGCCGTCGTCGACCGCGAGGACAACGCCGCGCTGGGGGACACGCTGGCCTGGCGTCGCGAGCAGATCGGCCGCGAGGGCATCGAGGATGTCGCCGCGGTCCTCGAGCTGCGCGCCCTCATGTCGCTCGACGACCTCCTGGCCGGCGTGCGCGACACCGGCCCGGACGCGACCGTCATGCTCAAGCGCGACCAGGCCTCCCTGCTGTGCCAGATCGCCGGCGCCTACGTCACCGACCGTGACGGAGAGGACTACCAGCCGCCGGAGGAGCGCAACCGCATCGCGCGCCTGCGCGCCCTCGCCGGCCCGCTGATGGATCTCTGCTGCGAGTTCGCCGCCGCCGAGGACGAGGCGCGCGGGCAGCTGCTCACCGCCCGAGCCTGAGCGCTCCGGACCCGGCGCCCGCGCGCCAGGGTCGCAGCGCGCGCCCGCCCGTCGCTAGATTTCCTCGCGGAGTTTCGCTCGCGAGGAGGAGTACGACGTGGCCCGAGGCAAGAAGACGAAGAGCCGGACGATCAAGCGTCAGGGCGGCACGATCACGCCCGCCGGGGCCGCCTCCGCGCCGACCAGCGCGCCCGAGGGGAGCGACCCCGTCACCCAGGACACCGAGGTGCTCTTCGACGTCTCCGATGCGGAGGGCGAGACCCCGGCGGCCGACGCCGCGGCACCCGAGCGGCGCGAGCGCACGAACCGCACGGTCACGCAGACGATCTTCGGCGGGGAGGACACCGAGCTGCCCGATCCGCAGGATGCCAAGGCCGTCGTGTCGAAGATCGACACCGAGGCCGAGGAGGCCCTGCAGCGCCTTCGCCGCACGTACGAGCTGAGCCTCGAGCAGCGCGGGCCGGACGACCAGAGCACGCTGCGCGCCCGCGCCGACATCGCGATGTCGCTGTGGCAGATGGGCCGTCCCGACGAGGCGATCGAGATCGAGGAGGAGCTCGTCGCCGACAGCACGCGCGTGCTCGGCGAGGACCATCCCGAGGTGCTGACGGCGCGGGCGAACCTCGCCTCGTCGTACTGGACGGCCGGCCGCACCGAGGAGGCGATCGAGATCGAGGAGGCCGTGCTCGCCGACGCCGAGCGGATCCTCGGCCCCGACAGCCTCGCGACGCTCACCGCGCGCTCGAACCTCGCCTTCTCCTATTCGACGGCCGGCCGCAAGCGCGAGGCCGTCGACGTCCAGCGCCAGGTCGTCGCCGACCGCGAGCGCGTCCTCGAGGCAGACGACCTCGACACGCTCGACGCGCGCGCCAACCTCGCATCGGCGTGCTGGAACGCCGACCTCGTCGACGAGGCGCTCGAGACCGAGGAGCGCATCCTCGAGGAGAGCAAGCGCATCAACGGCGCCGACCACCTCGACACGCTGCAGGCCCGTGCGGCGCTCGCGTCGTCCTACCGGATGGCGGGGCGGATGCAGGACGGCGTGGCGCTGCAGGACGTCGTCATCTCCGAGAGCGAGCGGTTGCTCGGCCACGACCATCCGGCGACGGTGGCCGCGCGCAAGACCCGCGCGCTCAACCCGCCCACGCCGCCGGAGGAGTAGGCCACCGCGCGGGTCGCCCGGGCGGCGGCGTCAGTCGCCGCCGGCGCTCGTCCCGCAGAAGCTCTGCATGTCGCCGGTGACGGCGACGACACCGAGCAGGACCCCGTCGTCGTCGACCACCGGGACGCGGCGCGACTCGGTCAGCAGGGCGAGGTCGCGGCCCTCCGCCGCGGAGGCCCGCGGCGAGACCGTGGGGCCGTCCTGCGCCACCTCGACCGCCGGTCGCGCCGGGTCGCCGGCGCGCTCGAGATCGTGCGGCGTCAGCGACCCCACGTAGCGCCCGTCGTCGGCGACGAACGCCTGGCGGCGGCTTGTGCTCGCGGCGAACCAATCGCGCACGTCGGCGACCGTGGCGGTCGCCGGCAGCGCGGTGAACTTCGCATGGGTGATGTCGGCGACGGTCAGCCCGTCGGCTTCGTCGATCCGGATCTTTGGCATGACTGCATGATGCCAAGCGCGACAATGGCGTCCGTGCCATCGTTCGCCGCGCTCGCCGCCGACCCGACCGCCCGGCTCGATGCGCTCGCGCTCGCGCTGGCGGCAGAGCTCCGGCCGGTCGACGCGGACGCGGCGCTCGCGCGGCTCGACGATCTGGCCGCCGAGGTGCGCGAGGTCGCCCGGTCGACGGGCGGCGAGCTCGCCGCGCTGTGCTTCGTGCTCGCCGAGCGCCACGGCTTCGCCGGGGCCGAGGCGGAGTACGACCATCCCGACCACTCGATGGTCGACCTCGTCCTCGAGCGCGGCCGCGGGCTGCCGATCGCGCTGTCGGTCGTGTACGTCGAGGCCGCGCGTCGCGCGGACATCGCACTGGACGGCGTCGGTCTGTCGGGCCACTACGTCGTCGGGCAGTTCGCGCCGGGCGTCCCGCCGGTCCTGCTGGACCCCTTCAACGCCGGCCGGCCGATCGTCGCGCCCAACCCGGCGGAGGTGCGGCCCTGGTCGCCCCACGAGACCGCGCTGCGGATGCTCAACAACCTCGCCGGGTCCTACACGCGCCGCAACGACCTCGGCCGCGCGATCCGCGCGGCCGAGATGCGACTCGAGCTCTCGCTGGAGCCCGCTCTGCGGGAGGCGCTGGCGGCGGAGCTGCGAGGGCTCCGGGCGCGCTTGAACTAGGCCTTGCCCCCGCCGGTGTCGCCGAGCGCGGCGTTGGCGACGTCCCACTTGCCCTTCGTGTTCTCGTCGGTGAGCTCGTCGGGGCTCTCCGCCGTGCGGCCGGTCAGGCCCTGCGTCGCGTCGGCGTCGTCGCCGCCGGACTCGTCGATCGCGCTGTCATGCGGGTCCTTGTCGGTGACCTGGCCCTGAACGGCGTCGCCGAGCTGGTTGTCGGCCGCGGAGGTGTCCGCCGTGGGCTCGTCGACCATCTCGCGGGGCACGATGCCCTCGTCGCCGCCGCCGCTCTGGTCGGGCTCACGCACGCCGCCGCGGTATTCCCTGGGGTCTGACTCAGCCATGTGTCTCTCCTCGCGTCGTGGTTGCTTGCCAGTCGGCCTACCCAACCGGGCCGTGGGCTATGAGCAGCTACGGTGCGCGCATGAGTTCGCGCGATCGCTGGAACGAGCGCTACGCGCAGCCCGGCCGGCGGTGGATGCCCGAGACGCCGTCGGAATGGCTCGTTGCGCACGAGCGGCTGCTGCACGGCGGCGGGCGCGCGCTCGACGTCGCGTGCGGCGACGGGCGCAACACGCTGTACCTCGCGCAGCTGGGCTACATGGTGGAGGCGATCGACGTCTCGGACGTCGCGATCGACGCGCTGCGCGCGACCGTGGAGGCGCGCGGGCTGACGATGGCGATCACGGTGGGCGTCGTGGACCTCGAGCGCGAGCCGCTCCCGGCCGGGCCCTACGACGTGATCGTGATGACGAACTTCCTGCTGCGCGATCTCTACGAGCCGCTGCAGGACGCGCTCACGCCCGGCGGGCTGCTCGTCTTCGAGACGCTGGCGCGCTGTCACGTCGACGAGCTCGGCCACAGCTTCAACCCCGACTACCTCGTCGCGCCGGGCGAGCTGGCACAGGCGTTCGCGCGCCTGGAGGTCGTCGACCAGCACGAGGGCGTGGCGCAGCGCTCGGGCCACGCGCGCGGCGTCGCCGGGATCGTCGCGCGCAAGCCGGCAGACCGGGGCGAGGCGTCGCTGTGATGAGCGTGGCGCCGTCGCGCGAGCCGATCGCCCTGACCGTCATCGGCGGCTTCCTGGGGGCCGGCAAGACCACGCTGCTCAACGGGCTGCTGCACGACGCGGGCGACCGCCGCCTGGCGGTGCTCGTCAACGATTTCGGTGCGATCAACATCGACGCCGAGCTCGTGCAGTCGCGCGAGGGCGAGATGATCAGCCTGCGCAACGGCTGCATCTGCTGCGGGGTCAGCGGCGACTTCATCGGCGAGCTCGCGCTGCTGCGCGACCGCGACGACCCGCCCGAGCATGTCGTGGTCGAGGCCAGCGGCGTCGCCGATCCGGGCGCGATCGTCGCGCTCGGCGACATGCCCGGCTACCGCCGCGACGCGGCGGTCATCGTGGCCGACGCCGTGTCGGTGCGCGCGCGCGCCGCCGACGAGGCGACCGGGCCGATGATCCGGCGCCAGCTGCGCGCCGCCGACCTGATCGTGCTCAACAAGCGCGACCTCGTGGCGGAGGATGAGCTCGCGCGGACGCACGGATGGCTGCGCGAGCTGGCCGGACCGTCGACCGCGATCGTGCAGACGTCGTTCGGGGCGGTCCCCGTGGACGTCGCGCTCGGCGCCCGCCCTGCCGCGGTGCGCCCGGCGGCGGCCGCGTCCTCGCGATCTGACCCGCCCGCGCCGGATCACCACGCCGAGCACGATCACCCCGGCCATGACCATGCGGCGCATCCGGACTTCGAGACGTGGAGCTGGAGCGGGGCCGCGCCGCTGAGCGGGGCGGGTCTCGTCGCCGCGCTCGAGGCGCTGCCCGACGGCATCGTCCGCGCCAAGGGCCTGCTGCACCTGCGCGAGGATCCGCAGCGGCGCTACGTGCTGCAGCTCGTCGGCCGGCGCTACAGCATCGAGGCCGACCGCTCGTGGGGGGAGGGGACGCCGGCCTCGCAGCTCGTCGTCATCGGCCTGCCCGGGTCGGTCGACGTCGCCGGCCTGACGTCGGTCGTCGAGCGCCTGTCGGCCCCGTCTGGCGCGTAGCCGGGGGCGATCAGCGCCGCCTCGCCCGGTGTCTGCAAGCATCATCGACGCATGGATGCCGCCCGCAAGACCCTTCTCTGCGCCGCCGCGATGCTGCTGCTCTTCGCGGCGAGCGCATCCGCGCAGCTCGGGGAGTACGGCGGCTGCGAGCCCGTCGGCAACGCCACGCTCGTGGGCGTCAGCGGCGCGAGCTGCGCCGAGGTGGCCGAGTTGGCGCGCTCGATCGGCGCCGCCGAGCCCGGCGAGGCCGCGACGCTGCTGCGCGCGGCCGGCTGGACGCCCCTGCGCAGCGCCTCCACCGACAGCGGCGGCGGGTTCGACGTCGTCGCCATCCGCGGCCGCTCGTCGCTGCGCATCCGCCGCGCCGGGACGGCGCCCGACCTCGACGGCTGGATGGCCGGCCGCGAGCTGATCTTCGCCCGCGCCCGGCTCGTCGGCGGCGCGCGACCCCCGCGCGACGCCGTGGTCTGCACGTCGGCGTTCCTCATCAGCCTGCGCGGGCATCCGGGCGGCCTGAGCGCCGCGCACTGCGGCGGCGTGCGCCGCGACGGCACGACCCAGCGGCGCAACGCCGCGCTGCGCCGCCCGCCGCAGCCCGGCATCGTCCTCGGGCGCGTGCAGCGCAACCTCGCGCGCTCGCGGCCGCTGGACGCGCTCGTCCTGCCGGTGCCGTCCGGCGCCAGCCGCCCCGCAGCCGCCGTCGTCGACCGCGGGGTGTCGCGCCCGCCGTGGTTCGTGATCGGCACGGCGCGGCCGCTCGGCAAGCGCCGCGTCTGCTACTCGGGCCGCACGAGCGGGATCGACCAGTGCGGCGTGATCCTGTCGGGCAGCGCACGCCGGATCAACCGCCAGGCCAGCCGGATCGCCGGCACGCGCGTGACGTGCACGTCGATCATCGCCCGGGAGGGCGACAGCGGTGGGCCGGTCTACACGCGGCCGGCGGCCAACGGCACGGTGCGCGCGATCGGCATCACGACGCTGGTCTTCGGCCTGTTTCAGACGATGTGCTTCACCCCGATCGAGCCCGTGCTCGACGCGCTGAACGCCCGCCTGGTCACCGCCGGCGGTTGAGCACCGCGCCCACGGTCGCGCCGTAGGCGACGTGGTCGAGCACCTGCGGCACGGGGGCCAGCGCGCGGATGCGCGGGAAACGGCGCCCGATCACGCCGAGATCCAGCGCGGCGATCGCCAGTCCGGCGAGCGTGCCCCAGGCGACCGTGCGGCGGCGCGGCAGGACCGCGGCGAGCGCCAGCGCCCAGCCGAATGACAGCGCGAGGTGGACCGGCACCGCGGCCAGCACCAGCACGGTCGGGCTGGTCGTCCGCGACGGCGCCAGCAGCGTCCCGGCGGCGAGCGTCGCCTCCAGCGGGCTCGTGCGCGTCGCCAGCGCGTGCAGCGTGGAGGGCGCGCCGCTGAGCAGCGCCGCGACGGCGCCGGCGACGAGCCCATCCTCGAGGGTGGCGGAGCGGGTCACCCGGACAACGCTAACCGTCCCGTTCGGCGGTGGACGCGAATGCAGGCAGATCGGGGGTGTCCATTGAATGCCACTGTACGATTGGCGTCCTACCAGCGGAGCATGGAGGCAGGTCTGTGCGCATCAAGCTCGTCTCGCTAGAAGACGGGATCACGTCTTGCGGGTTTCGGAAGATGGCCGCGTTCGCGGCCCGCATCAACGAGGACACGGAGTCCTGTTATGTGTCGACGAACCGCTACCGCAGCATCCGCAACGGTCTGCGCGGCACGCTGGGCAGCGCCGGCTCGCTGGAGGAGGAGGATCTCGAGCTCGCCGCCCGCGGGCTGATCGACGCCGACCTCGTCGGCTTCTCCTCGATGACCGGCTACTCCGAGCTGACGCGCAAGCTCATCGCCAAGGTCAAGGAGCTCGATCCCTCCACGTACGTCATCTGGGGCGGCATCCACCCGATCATCCAGCCCGAGGACGCGATCCTCGCCGACGTCGACGCGATCTGTACGGGCGAGGGCGAGTTCGCCTTCGAGGAGCTGCGCCAGAAGCTCGTCGAGGGGCGCGACCCCACCGACGTCAAGAACTTCTGGTTCAAGCAGCCCGACGGGCAGATCCTCAAGAACCACTTCCTGCCGCTCATGTCGACGGACATGATGGAGTCGCTGCCGTTTCCGCAGTACGGCGACGGCGAGGTCATCTACGAGGCCGGCGTCGGCTTTGCGCCGATGAACGCCCAGCACTACATCGAGAACGACGGCCTGAGCTACACGACGCTCTGGTCGATCGGCTGCCCGTTTCACTGCACGTACTGCGGCAACACGAAGTTCATCTCCAACGACCCGAAGTACAAGCGCATCCGCCATCCCAGCGCGCGCTACATCGTCGACGAGGTCAAGACCGCCCGCGCGCGCTTCCCGCACCTCAGCCACGTTTCCTTCCACGACGACAGCTTCATGGCGATCCCGTATCGCGAGATCGAGGAGTTCGCCGAGCTGTGGAAGGCGGAGCTCGACCTGCCGTTCGCCGTCTACGGCGTGATCCCCAACTACGTCAAGCGCGACAAGTTCGAGCTGCTGACCTGGGCCGGGATGAACCGCATCCGCATGGGCATCCAGAGCGGCAGCCGCCGGACGCTCGAGTTCTACAAGCGCCCGTCGCCGCCGGAGAAGATCCTTGCCGCCGGTGCGGTCAACGCGTCGTTCTCGCCGAAGTACCACATCCCGCCCGCCTACGACATCATCACCGACAACCCCGTCGAGACGCGCGAGGACATCAGGGAGACGTTGCAGCTGCTCTACGACATGGAGCGGCCGTACACGCTGTTCATCTACTCGCTGAAGGTCATCCCGAACACCGAGCTCGAGCAGGCGATGAAGGAGAAGGGGATCGACATCGAGGAGATCTCCGCGACGTTCATGTCGATCCCGCCGCGGCTGAACAACCTCCTGCTCTACACGCTGACCCTGTGGCGCCCGCCGGAGTGGCTGTGGAAGCAACTGATCAAGCGCGTGAAGGCCAGCACCGAGGAGCAGCGGATGTACCCGCGCCTGGGCCACGTGCTGCGCACGGCGTACCTGTCGCGGCGCGCGCTGAGCCACCTCGTGAAGATGGACTTCTCGGCGATCCCGGGCAAGACGGGCTACTACGCCTGGCGCATCGGACTCGTCGGCGCGTGGCGCAAGCACCTCACGCGGCGCATGCCGCGCCCGGCGCGGCCCGAGCGCGAGATCGCCCGCGAGCAGCGCACGGGCCAGAAGAAGATCGCGGCTTAGGCTCAGCCGGGCGTCGGCCCCGGGCGTTCAGCCCTGCGGCCGGCAAGAACTGCATCGCTGAGGGTCAGTTTGCAGTCGTGTGGTCGTTCGCGCCAGGACCGGCGTCGGGGGGCGTGTCGACTTGTTCATGTGAGGTGGCTGTTGCGTAACTCGCGGGTCCGTCCGGCGGGGTTAAGACTCTGTCGGGATGACGCAGAACTTCTTGTCGTGTGATCGTGAGCAGGAGTTGCTGTTGCCGCCGAGCCTGCGCGACTGGCTGCCTGACGGGCATCTG
>JAUXSD010000065.1 GCA_030681525.1 Solirubrobacteraceae bacterium | reverse complement strand
GATGCGACCAAGGCGCTGGCCAACTGCCGTCTGGCCACGCGCTACGAGAGCCAGTGCCTCTACGGCGTCTCGCGCGACATCACGAGCTCCGACGCCGGTGGAGCCCGCGCCGGGCGCTTCTGCGCGCGCGCGCCGAAGGCCCACCAGGCGCACTGCTACGAGGGCGTCGGCTCCGTGCTCGGCTCGATCGAGACGACGCCCGAGGCGCTGCGCGCCCGCTGCAAGCAGGTCGGCGGGCGCCACGTGCAGGCCTGCCTGCGCGGCGCCGGCCTCGAGCCCGCGCAGACGTAGGTCGAAGACCGCCGCGTGGCGCCCAATAGCATGGACGCGACCGTGTCCGCCGAGCTCCAGCAGGAGACGACCGAGCTGCTGCAGCGGCTGATTCGCTGCAACACCGTCAACCCGCCAGGCAACGAGCGCGTCCTGCAGGAGGGCCTCGCGGCCGATCTGCGCGCCGCCGGCTTCGAGGTCGATCTGCTCGCGGCGGTGCCCGAGCGGCCGAACCTCGTCGCCCGGCTGCGCGGCCGCGCCGACGGCCCCGTCCTGTGCCTGCTCTCGCACGTCGACACGGTCCTGGCGACCGCGTCGGACTGGACGCACGACCCGTGGTCGGGCGACCTCGCCGACGGCTGCGTGTGGGGTCGCGGCGCGCTGGACATGAAGTCGCAGACCGCCGCCGAGGTGGCCGCCGCGCTGTCGCTGGCCCGCGCGGGCTGGCGCCCCGCGCAGGGCGACCTGCTCGTCGTCGTGGTCGTCGACGAGGAGGTCGGCGGCGAGCTCGGCGCGATGTGGATCTGCGAGCACCACCCCGCGAAGGTGCGCTGCGACTACCTGCTCAACGAGGGCGGCGGGACGCACTTCACGTACGACGGCGCGCGCCACTACGGCGTCTGCATCGCCGAGAAGGGCGTCTTTCGCTTTCGCGTGACGACCGACGGCGTCGCCGGCCACGCGTCGATCCCGAAGATCGGCGTCAACGCGCTGCTGAAGATGGCGCCGCTGCTGGCGCGGATGGCCGAGCGCCAGCCGCAGTTCGACCGCACCGACGAGACGATCGCCCTGCTCGAGGGTCTGGGCGTGGCGTCCGACGGCGATCTCGCCACCGCGCTCGAGCAGCTGCGCACCCGCGACGCCGGCCTGGCGATGCTCGTCGAGCCGCTGCTCGGCGTCACGCTCGCGCCGACGCGGATCTCGGCCTCGGCGAAGATCAACGTCATTCCCGCCAGCGCCGAGCTGCGCGTCGACTGCCGCGTCCCGCCCGGCCTCGGCGAGGAGCACGCGCTGAAGCGCATCCGCGAGGTCCTGGGCGAGGACGGCTACCGGCTGGAGTTCACCGAGCGGGTGATCGGCAACGGGTCGCCGGTGCGCTCACCGCTGATGGACGCGATCGAGGGCTGGATCGCCGCGAACGACCCGGGCGCGCGGATCGTCCCGACGATGCTGCCCGGCTTCACCGACTCGCGCACGTTTCGCAGCGCCTTCCCGGAGTGCGTCGCCTACGGCTTCTTTCCCCACCGCCACATGAACCTGCACGAGACGATGCCGCTCATCCACGCCGCCGACGAGCGCATCGACGTGCGCGACCTCGGCTACGGCGCATCGTTCTTCCGCGACGTCTGCAAGGAGCTGCTCGGTGCCTGAACCCGCCAACGACACCTTCATGGCAAGCGAGGAGCCCGACAAGCTCCGGCTCGGCGGCATGGCGCTGCGCAACGGCCTGCTCGTCCACGGCCCGACGCACTGGGCCGCCTCGGTGCGCCGCCGCGACGGCTCGATCGCCACCGCCTCGGGCCGCAAGCCGCGCCTGCAGGGCGTCGAGAAGCTGGCCGGCGTCCGCGGCGTCGTGCGCCTCGCCGAGGCGATGATCGTCATCCCGCTCGTCAAGCGCGCGCTGCCCGAGGCCAAGCTCCCGTTCCAGGACGCCAAGGTGCTCGGCGCGATGCTCGGCGCCACGGCGGGCAGCCGCCTGCTGCGCGGCCGCCTGAAGTCCGGCGCCGGCTCGGAGGTCCTGATCGGCGCGGTCTCGCTGCTGCCGAGCTTCGTCGCGCTGCGCGGCGGTGAGCTGGCCGAGTACCACGGCGTCGAGCACAAGGCGATCGCTGCCTACGAGAACGACGACGCGGACGCCGCCGACGCCGCCAAGGAGCACGACCGCTGCGGCTCGCATCTCATGGCGCCGCTGCTGGCCTCCAACCTGGCGGGCGGCGCGCTCCTGCGCCGGGCGCTCGACAAGCCCGGTCCGGCCGCGCAGTTCGCGCTCGGCGTCGCGTCGCTCGGCGTCGCCGTCGAGGTCTTCGTCTGGTCGGAGAAGCATTCGGGCAGCGTCGTCACGCGGATCCTGCGCAAGCCCGGTCACGAGCTGCAGCGCCTGCTGGGCACGCGCGAGCCCAGCGAGCACCAGCTCGAGGTCGGTCGCGCCGCGCTCGCCGAGATCCTGCGGGTCGAGGCAACACCCGTCCAGCCGGACTGAAGGTCCGTCGTGGCCCTGCCGATGACAGGCCGACGATGAACGAGAGCTGGACAGAGCAGATCAAGACCTTCGGGACCGAGTGGTCCGGGGTTTTCATGATCCTCTTCATGTTCATCATCGCGTTCTTCCTCTGGAGGACGCTGAAGATGATGCCCCGCACCAAGCCGGTGCAGATCAAGCCCGAGGTGAAGTCCTCGATCGGCTGGGACGACATCGCCGGCGTCGACGAGGCCAAGGACGAGCTGCGCGAGGTCGTCGAGTTCCTGCGCGACCCCAAGCGCTTCCGCGACATCGGCGCGCGCGTCCCGGCCGGCGTGCTGCTGCACGGCCCGCCCGGCACCGGCAAGACGCTGCTGGCCAAGGCGGTCGCGCACGAGTCCGGCGCGCAGTTCTTCTCGCAGTCGGCCGCCTCGTTCGTCGAGATGTTCGCCGGCCTCGGCGCCGCCCGCATCCGGCGGCTGTTCCGCGAGGCGCGCAAGCACGCGCCGGCGATCATCTTCATCGACGAGCTCGACGCCGTCGGCGGCGCCCGCGGCTCGGACAACTCCAGCGAGCGCGAGCAGACGCTCAACCAGCTGCTCGTCGAGATGGACGGCTTCAACTCGACCGGCGACGTCGTCGTCATGGCCGCCTCCAACCTGCTCGAGAAGCTCGACTCGGCGCTGCTGCGCCCGGGCCGCTTCGACCGCCAGGTCTTCGTATCGCCGCCCGACATCGACGGCCGCGAGCGGATCCTCGGCGTGCACACCCGCACCAAACCGCTGGGCGAGGACGTCGACCTGGGCATGGTCGCCGCCCGGACGAGCGGCCTGACCGGCGCCGACCTGGCCAACCTCTGCAACGAGGCGGCGATCCGCTGCGCGCGGCGCGGCGGCAAGACGCTCACGGGCGACGACTTCGAGCAGGCCTTCGAGCGCGTCGTCGCCGGCGTCGAGTCGCGCCGCGTGCTCAACGCGCACGAGAAGCGCGTCGTCGCCTTCCACGAGGCGGGCCACGCGCTGTGTGCCGAGCTGCTGCCCGGCGTGGAGACCGTCCACAAGATCTCGATCGTCCCCCGCGGCCGGGCGCTGGGCTACACGCTGAACCTGCCCGACGAGGACCGCTACCTCAAGACGCGCGAGGAGCTCATCGACCACATGACCGTGCTGCTCGGCGGCCGCGTCGCCGAGCAGATCGTCTTCGGCGCCGTCACGACCGGCGCGTCGGACGACCTCAAGCGCGTCTCGGAGGTCGCCCGCGCGATGGTCTACGACTACGCGATGGGCACCGCGGGAGCCGCGCAGCGCGCGATCCCGCACAACAGCATCGACTCCGAGCAGTTCCGCCGCATCCGCGACGAGGAGCAGCAGGAGCTCGCCTACGAGGCGTCGCGCGCGGCCACCGAGCTGCTGTCGGCGCAGCGCGAGAAGCTCGAGGAGTTCGCGCTCGCGCTGCTCGAGCACGAGGTGCTCGAGCGCCAGGACATCGAGCGGATCATGCGCGGCGTCCCGCGCATGGAGCGCCGCGCCGGACACGGCCTGCGCGTCGTCGCGGCGGTCGTCGCCGAGGACGAGGACGCCCCCACCGGCGTGCGCATGTCGGCCCTGCCGCCGGGCTCGCCCGGCGACGACTGACGCGTCGCTTCAGCCCGGGGGCTGGGCGGTCGATAGGAAGCGCGTGCCGCGCGTCGTCATCGCCTGCCTGCTGGGCCTGCTCTGCGCGATCCCGGCGACCGCCCAGGCGCTCGCCGGCACCCGCGGCACCGACACCCTGCGCGGCGGCGCGAGCGCCGACCGCATCTCCGGCGGCTTCGGCCGCGACCGGCTGTTCGGCCTCGGTGGCGCCGACACCCTGCGCGGCGACTCCGGCGGCGACCGCCTGTCGGGAGGCGCCGGCGCCGATCGGATGAACGGCGGCAGCGGCAACGATCGCCTCGACGGCGGACCGGGCAACGATCGCCTCGACGGCGGCGACGGCGACGACACCGTGCGCGGCGACGGCGGACACGACTTCATCGTCGAGGCCGGCTTCGGCAACGACATCCTGCTCGACGGCGGCGCGGGCGACGACTACGTCGACGCCAACCGCGGCGACGACCGCTCGGTGCGGGGCGGCGGCGGCAACGACATCCTGCGCGGCGGCCCGGGGCGCGACACGCTCGACGGCGGGCCCGGCGACGACCGGCTCTCCGGCGGCGACAGCGTCGACGTCCTCATCGGCGGCGACGGCAACGACACCGTCGTCAGCGGCCTGAAGTACGACCAGGTCGACCTCGGCCCCGGTGACGACCACCTCTACCGCAGCGGCTACGACGACGTCGACTGCGGACCGGGCCTCGACACGATCCACGCGACCCGCGAGTTCGCCGACCACCCGACGCCGGTCCCGCTCGAGCAGTACCGCGGCGCGCGCCGCGGCATCATCACGAACTGCGAGCTCATCGTCACCGACGACACCACCGGCCCGCAGGGCGGGTCGCAGTCGGACTTCACGCTGGGCTGGACGAACGCCGGCCGGCGCGCCGGCGGGGGCGGCGCCCCGGCGGACCCCTCGCGCTACCGCTTCGTGCTCACGAGCGGCAGCGATCGCTTTCACGCGTCCGATCCGACCATCGTCATGCGCAACATGACGTTCGCCCGTGGCGCCACGGCCGGCCCCATGGGCATGCTCGTCCTGGGCCGCGGCGGCGACGACGCCGTCGTGGGCTCGACGGGCACCGACCACCTCGAGGGCGAGGCGGGCGACGACCTGCTCGCCGGCGGCGGCGGCAACGACCTGCTGCACGGCCGAACCGGCGACGACGTGCTGCTCGGCGACGGCGGCGACGACACCCTCGAGGGCGGCCGCGGGCGCGACACGCTCGACGGCGGGCCCGGAAGCGATCGGCTCACCGGCGGCTACGACCGCGACACGCTGCGCGGCGGCAGCGGCCGCGACCGGATCGTCGCGGTCGACGGCATGCGCGATGTCGTCTCCTGCGGGGCCGGGCGCGACGTCGCACTCGTCGACAGCCGCGACAGCGTGCGCGGCTGCGAGCGCGTCGAGCGCCGTTGAGGCGCTCCGCCACGGCGAGATGACCGGCGCCCGTTCGGGCGCCGGTCACCTGTCGCGGTCAGTCCACGTCGGTGCGCATGAAGCGCGTGACGCTGATGCCCAGCATCGCGGCCAGCCAGGCGGCGGTGATCGCGAGCCCGAGCAGCAGGGTCGGCCCGCTGCCGTCCATCCCGCCGATGTCGATGCCGGAGATCTCGGTCATGAGCCCGACGACGCCGGTCGAGAGGGCGTAGTCGCCGACGGTCGGGATCGCGCTCATCAGGCTGTCGATGACGAAGGCGAAGACGAGCGCGAGCGCCATCCCGCCGGCCATGCTGCGCGTGATGAGCGCCAGGGCGAACGCCACGGTGGCGTAGATGAGGTTGTTCACGAGCGCGGCGAGGCCGTACTGCAGCTGGTCGGCCACCGACATCGTCTCGTCGTGCGCCGAGGCGATCGCCGAGAACAGCGGCGCCGTGGCGGCCGAGATGAGCAGCGTCACGACGGTGACGGCGCCGAGGGCGACGCCGAGCTTGGCGAGGACGAGCCGCGCGCGGCTGGGATCGGCGCTGAGCGCGCGGCGCAGCGTGCGCTGGCCGTACTCCACGCCGATGATCCAGGCGCCCAGCACGATCGCGCCGACCGTCGTCGTCAGGCCGACGCCGAGCTGGACGGGCATCATGTCCGCGCCGCTGCCGGGCCCGGCCAGCGCGGCGACGATCAGCGCGACGATCGCGCCGAAGACGGTGGCGACGAGCGCCCAGCGGGGGGTCGGCAGTGCGAGCAGCTTGCGCAGTTCGGCGGTCATGCGATCGTCTCCAGCTGCGGCAGGGCCGCTTCGTCGTGGTCTGAGGTGAGCGAGAGGAAGACCTGCTCGAGGTGCGCCTTGTCGGTGTGCAGCTCCGAGAGGTAGATCCCGCCGTCGGCGAGCACGCGGTTGATCTGCTCGCCGCCGTGGATCGGGCCCGTGATCGCCATGTGCCCGTCGCCGAGCGACGCGGCGTCAAGGCCGATGCCCTGCAGCAGCAGCGTCGCGCGATCGGTGTCGCCGGCGCGGACGCGCATGGTGACCGCGGACGTGCCGTAGTCGGCCAGCAGCTCGCCGATCGTGCCCTCGGCGACGAGGCGACCGCTGCGGATGATCGTCGCGCGGTCGCACATGAGCTCGACCTCGGCGAGCAGGTGCGAGCAGACGAGCACGGTCGTGCCGCGTGCGGGCAGGGTCTTGATGAGCTCGCGGATCTCGACGATCCCGGCCGGGTCGAGGCCGTTCGTCGGCTCGTCGAGGACGATGAGCTCCGGGCCGCCGAGCAGCGCCAGCGCGAGGCCGAGGCGCTGCTTCATGCCCAGCGAGAACGCGCCCGAGCGGGTGTCGGCCCGGGCGGAGAGGCCGACGAGCGCCAGCAGCTCGTCGATCTGGCGATCGGGATCCTTCAGCCGCCGCGCCGAGGCCTCGATCTTCATGTTCTGGCGCGGGGTGGCGCGGGCGTAGATGGCGGGCTGCTCGATGAGCGTGCCCACCTTGCGCACCGCGTCGGCAAAGCCGGGGCTGCCGGGCGACTCGCCGAGCAGGGTCGTCGATCCCTCGCTCGGCGTCGCGAGCCCGAGCAGGACGCGGATCGCGGTGGTCTTGCCGGCGCCGTTGGGTCCGAGCAGGCCGCAGACGGTCCCCTCGGGAACGGCGAGCGACAGGCCTTCGACCGCGGTGGTGTCGCCGTAGCGCTTGACGAGTCCGTCGAATGTGGCTAGGTGGGTTGAGCTCATGCCAGCACTCTGCCGCCGCGGCGGCGCGGGCACATCGGCAGCCCGGCCATTTCGCCCCCCTCCGACGGCCAGGGCGAAACCGACCAAAGTCGCTGTCGGCGCAATGGGTCCTCGCGTAGCCTGGGTCACCCATGGGCGCCATCGCCACGAACGGCCTGCCCGCTCGCACCCGCACGGCCCGGCTACGGCTGCTCCTCGCACCCAGCGATGCCGAGCGCCGCGAGCTCGCGCGCCGTCCGGCGCGCCGCAGCCGCCGCGACTGGATCGTCGACGTCGCCTGTTTTCTCGTCGCCGTCGGCGGGGGCATCTACGGCCCGGGCGCGCTGCTGGAGAACGGAGCGACGCCGTCGCCGGCCGTCGCGGCGCTGACCGTCGTGGCCGGCGTCGTCGCGTGCGCCGCGATCTGGTGGCGGCGCCGCTGGCCCGTGGGCGTGGCGCTGCTGACCGTCGTGCTCGGCGGCGTCTCGCCTGCCGCGGGCGGCGCGGCGCTGATCGGGCTGTTCAGCGTGGCGGTCCATCGCCGGGCGGTCGTCGCGATCGGCTTCGCCGCGCTCGCCATCGCGCTGCTGCCCGCGTACTTCTCGCTGTACCCCGACGAGATCCCGTTCTGGGTCAACATCGGCTTCGCCACCGGGATCCAGGCGGCGGTCGTCGGCTGGGGCATGTTCATCCGCTCGCAGCGTGAGCTCATGCTCGCGCTGCGCGAGCGCGCCCGGCTCGCCGAGACCGAGCGCGACCTGCGCGTGGGCCAGGCCCGCGCGCAGGAGCGCACGCGCATCGCGCGCGAGATGCACGACGTGCTCGCCCACCGCCTGTCGCTGCTCAGCCTGCACGCCGGTGCGCTCGAGGTCCATCCCGACGCGCCGGCCGAGGAGATCACCCGCGCCGCCGGCGTCGTGCGCGCGAGCGCCCATCAGGCGCTCGACGACCTGCGCCAGGTCATCGACGTGCTGCGCGCCGCCGAGCCCGCGGGCGCCGAGGGTCAGCGCCCGCAGCCGACGCTGCGCGACGTGGCGGCGCTCGTCGACGAGTCGCGCGCCGCGGGCACCGCCGTCGCGCTCGAGCAGCTCGTCGACGACGGCACCCTGCCGACCGCGACCGGGCGGACCGTCTACCGGATCGTGCAGGAGGGGCTGACGAACGCGCGCAAGCACGCGCCGCTGGCCGCCGTCGAGGCGACGATCTCCGGGGCGCCGGGCACCGGCCTGATCGCCGAGGTGGTCAGCCGCCCGCCGCTCGCCCAGCTCGGGCAGGCCGCCATCCCGGGCTCCGGAGCGGGGCTGATCGGGCTGGCCGAGCGCGTCCAGCTCGCCGGCGGGCGGCTCGAGCACGGGCACACCGAGACCGGCGACTACCGCCTGTGGGCGTGGCTGCCGTGGCCGTCGTGAGCGGCCCTCCGATCCGCGTGCTGATCGTCGACGACGACGCGCTCGTGCGCGCCGGCCTGGCGATGATGCTCGGCGGCGCGGCGGATCTCGAGATCGTCGGCGAGGCGGAGGACGGCACGCAGGTCATCGCCGCGATCGACGCCCACCGCCCGGACGTGGTCCTCATGGACATCCGGATGCCCAGGCTCGACGGGCTCGCCGCCACGCGGTTGGTGCGCGCGCGCCCGGACGCGCCGCAGGTCATCGTGCTGACGACGTTCGACGTCGACGAGCACGTCCTCACCGCGTTGCGCGACGGCGCGGCCGGCTTTCTCGTCAAGGACACGCCGCCGACCGAGATCCTGCGGGCGATCCGCCTCGTCGCGGCGGGAGATGCGGTGCTGTCGCCGACCGTCACGCGCAAGCTCGTCGATCAGATGGCGGCCGACGGCGCCCCGGCGATCAGCGCGCGGGCGGTCGCCCTGCTCGGCGAGCTGACCGAGCGCGAGCACGAGGTCGCGCTGGCGGTCGGCCAGGGCAGCTCAAACGCGGAGATCGCCGCCGAGCTGTATATGAGCGTCGCCACGGTGAAGGCCCATGTCTCCCGGCTGCTCATGAAGCTCGATCTCGACAACCGCGTGCAGATCGCGCTGCTCGTGCACGACGCCGGGCTGTCACGGCAATAGGATGCGCGGCATGTTCAACCGCGTCGATCACATCGGCGTCGCGGTCGAGGACCTCGACGCGTCGCTGGAGCTCTACGAGCGCGACTACGGCATGAAGCTCGTCCACCGCGAGACGGTCGCCGAGCAGGGCGTCGAGGCGGTCCTGCTCGACGTCGGTGAGAACCACATCGAGTTGCTCGCGGCCACGAGCCCCGACACCCCGGTCGGCAAGTTCCTCGCGAAGAAGGGTCCCGGCATGCATCACGTCGCCTACCAGGTCGATGACATCGAGGCGGCGCTCGCGTCGCTGAAGGCCGCCGGCCTGCGGCTCATCGACGAGACGCCGCGCACCGGCATCCGCAACTCGCGCGTGGCCTTCCTGCATCCGGCCACCGCGGGCGGGCTGCTGACCGAGATCGTCCAGCCGGCGGAGGGTCACTGATGGCGCTGCAGCGGGTGACGATCGGCTTCGTCAACGGCACCGAATCGCTCGGCGTGCGCCTCGAGGACGACGCGCTCGACGGGCTGCTGCGCGCGGTCGCGGGCGGCGAGTGGCACGACCTCACCGTCGACGACGGCACGATCCGGCTGAACCTCGGCCAGGTCGTCTACGTGCGCACCGCGCGCGACGAGCACAAGGTCGGGTTCGGCTCCGCGTCCTAGGGGGAAGGCCCCGCGCATGATCACGCTCTACCAGGCCGAGTGGTGCCCGTTCTCGGGCCGCGTGCGCCAGCGCTTCACCGAGCTCGGCGTGACGTTCGCCGCCGTCCCGGTCCCGGCCGAGCGGATCGACCGCGAGGAGATGCGCCGCAAGGTCGGCACCGACGAGATCCCGGCGCTGCTGCTCGAGGACGGCACGGCGGTCACCGGCGACGCCGACGACCTCATCGCCTGGCTCGACGAGCACCACACCGAGCGGGCCGATGCCGACGAGCACCGCCGCCAGGCCGTCGAGCACGGCGCGCGGTAGGCATGAGAAACCATCCGCGGCCTGACCGCCGACGCGTCGTGGCGACGCCGGGTGCGATCTCGGAAGGGACATCCCATGAAGCCCGTTCTCACCATCCTGGCCGCCCTCCTCGCCACCGCGATCGGCGTTGGCGCCATCGTCCTCGGGGAGGCCGACGACTCGCCCGGCCTGCAGGGCCTGGGCGTACTGCTGATCGTCGGCACGGTCGCGCTCGGCGTGCGTAGGGCCCAGCGCAGCAAGTAGGGCCCGCCGGGCTGCCAGTTGGTCGAGCGGCGGCGCCCAAACCTTGGACAGCGGGCTGGGTGCGGTCGGCGGTGGCCGGGATACGGTCGCCGCCGACCAGCCACCGTTGAGATCAAGGGGATGCTTTGCGCACGTTCGGAACGAGGACATGGATGGCCGCTGGACTTGCGGCCATGGCTTTCACAGCGGCAGGCTGCGGGAGCAGCGACGACAGCTCGAGCTCGAGCACGTCGTCGGGGGCCGAGCCGGGCGTCAGCGGCGACCAGATCAAGGTCGGCATCCTGCACTCGCTCAGCGGGACGATGGCGATCAGCGAGGTGTCCGTGCGGGACGCCGAGCTGCTGGCCATCGAGGAGATCAACGAGGCCGGCGGCGTGCTCGGCAAGCAGCTCAAGCCGGTCGTCGAGGACGGTGCCTCCGACTGGCCGACGTTCGCCGAGAAGGCCCAGAAGCTGATCTCGACCGACAAGGTCGCCGCCACCTTCGGCGGCTGGACGTCGGCGAGCCGCAAGGCGATGCTGCCCGTCTTCGAGCGCAACAAGTCGCTGCTGTACTACCCCGTCCAGTACGAGGGGCTGGAGGCATCCCCGTACATCTTCTACACGGGCGCCACGACCAACCAGCAGATCGTCCCCGGCCTCGAGTTCCTCAAGAAGGAGCTGAAGGTCAAGACCCTGTTCCTCGTCGGCTCGGACTACGTCTTCCCGCGGACGGCGAACAAGGAGATCAAGGCCTGGGCGAAGGCCAACGGCATGACGATCGTCGGCGAGGAGTACGCGCCGCTGGGCAACACGGAGTACGCGACGACGATCAACAAGATCAAGAAGGCCGGCCCCGACGCCGTGTTCCAGACGATCAACGGCGACAGCAACGTCGCCTTCTGGAAGCAGTTCAAGGACTCGGGCCTCGATGCCAAGAAGCTGCCCGTGATCTCGGTGTCGACGGCCGAGGACGAGGTCCGCGGCGTCGGCATCGACAACATCGTCGGCCAGTACGTCGCGTGGAACTACTACCAGACCACGCCGGGCGCCAAGAACGCGGCCTTCGTGAAGGCCTACAAGGCCAAGTACGGGGCGGACCGCGTCACCGACGACCCCATCGAGGCCGGCTACGTGGGCGTCCACCTCTGGGCGATGGCGGCCGAGAAGGCGGGCTCGACGAATCCCGAGAAGGTCAAGGCGGCTTCCAAGGGGCTCGTGTTCGAGGCGCCCGAGGGCAAGGTCACGATCGACGGCGACAACCAGCACATCTACAAGACCGCGCGCATCGGCAAGCTGCGGCCCGACGGGCTGATCGACACGGTCTACGAGTCCGACGGGCCGATCAAGCCCGATCCGTTCCTGAAGTCCTACCCCTGGGCCGAGGGCCTCTAGGGCGCACCGGCAAAGCGGCGGGACGACGCAGATGCAGACGATCCTCAACCAGCTCTTCGTCGGGCTGAGCATCGCGTCGATCCTGCTGCTCGTGGCGATGGGGCTGACGTTCACGTTCGGCCAGATGAACGTCATCAACATGGCGCACGGCGAGTTCATCATGGCCGGCGCGTACACGACGTACGTGGTGCAGACGGCGCTCGGGACCGGCGCGATCACGCTCGCGTTCGGTCTCGCGCTGCCGGCCGCCTTCCTCGTGGCCGGCACGCTCGGCCTGATCCTCGAGTTCACGGTGATCCGCCGGCTGTACGGCCGGCCCTTGGACACGCTGCTGGTCACCTGGGGTGTGGGACTGATGCTGCAGCAGCTGGCGCGCGACCTCTTCGGCGCGCAGAACGTCAACGTCAGCGCACCGTCGTTTCTCGACGGCGGCGTCAGCGTGCTCGGCGTGTCGCTGTCGCACTCGCGCCTGTTCATCATCGCGATGGTCGTGCTCTCGGTGATCGCGATCGCGGTCTACATGCAGCGCACCCCGGCCGGGCGTCGCATGCGCGCGGTCATGCAGAACCGCCCGCTGGCCTCGGTCAGCGGCGTTCGCACAAAGCTCGTGGACCGGACGACGTTCTTCATCGGCTCGGGCCTGGCCGGTCTCGCGGGCGTCGGCATCACGCTGCTGGGGCCCGTCGGGCCGACGCTCGGCCTGGCGTACATCATCGACGCGTTTCTCGTCGTGATCGTCGGCGGCCTCGGCCAGCTGCGCGGCGCGGTCTTCGCCGCGCTCGCGCTCGGCATGGCGAACTCCTTCATCGAGTACAACACGACCGCGAGCATCGCCAAGGCCGGCGTGTTCGGACTGATCGTGCTCTTTTTGCAGTGGCGCCCGCAGGGCATGGTCGTCCAGCAGCGCCGCGGGCTCGCGACATGAGCGCCGTCGCCAAGCTGCTGCCCCGCGGCGTGCCCCGGCCCTCGGCCTTCGCCGTGCGCTTCGCCCTCGTCGCGGTCTCGCTGCTGCTCGTCGCGCCCGCGGTCCTGTCGGACTTTCGCCTCTCGCTGCTGGCGAAGTTCCTGTGCTTCGCGATCCTGGCGATCGGCATCGGGCTGGCGTGGGGGCAGGGCGGGATGCTGGTCCTCGGGCAGGGCCTCTTCTTCGGCCTCGGCGGCTACTGCATGGGCATGCACATGAAGCTCGCGGAGGCGCCCGCCGGACAGCTGCCGGACTTCATGACCTGGAGCGGGGTGGAGCATCTGCCCCTGTTGTGGGAGCCGTTTCGCTCGGCGTGGTTCGCCGTCCCGGCGGCGATCCTCGTGCCGATGGCGCTCGCGGCGCTGCTGGGCTACGCGATCTTTCGCCAGCGGGTGCGCGGCGCGTACTTCGCGATCCTCCAGCAGGCGCTCGCGGGCGCATTCGTGATCGTGCTCGTCGGCAACCAGGGGCTGACCGGCGGGACGAACGGCCTGACGAACTTCCAGAGCTTCTTCGGGCTCAGCGTGTCGCATCCGGCCGACCAGAAGATCCTCTATCTCATCGTCGCGAGCGTCCTGCTGATCGTCTTCCTGGGCACCCGCGAGCTCGTGCTCGGGCGCTACGGCCGGCTGCTCGTCGCGGTCCGCGACGACGAGGACCGCGTGCGCTTCCTCGGCTACGACCCGACGCGGATCAAGGTCGTCGCCTACGTGCTGGCGGCCGGTCTGGCAGGCCTCGCCGGGGCGCTCTTCGTGCCGGTCGTCGGGATCATCTCGCCTGCGCTGCTCGGGATCGTGCCGTCGATAGAGATGGTCATCTGGGTCGCGCTCGGCGGACGCACCGCGCTTGCCTGGGCGGCCGCCGGCGCGGTGATCGTCAACTGGGCGAAGACGAGCATCTCCGAGCAGTATCCGTCGACCTGGCTGTACCTGCAGGGGCTGCTGTTCGTCCTCGTGATCCTGTTCTTGCCCAAGGGGATCGCCGGCGCCGTCGAGCACGTCCGCGGGTACGCCGGGCGTCTGGTGCTGCTGCGGACACGGGGCCGGATCGCGCGACCCGCGGCCACGGCGTCGCCATCGGAGGACATCGCGTGAGCGCCGAGCTGCTGCGGATCCGCGGGCTGGTGGTCGCGTTCGACGCCTTCCACGCGATCGACGGGCTCGACCTGAGCCTGCACGAGCACGAGGTCCGCTTCGTCATCGGCCCCAACGGCGCCGGCAAGACGACGCTGATCGACGCGATCACGAACCTCGTGCGCGTGACGAGCGGCTCGATCGTGTTCGCCGGCGAGGAGCTCGTCGGTCAGACCGAGCACGCGATCGTCCGCACGGGCATCGGCCGCACGTTTCAGAAGCCGTCGGTCTTCGACGAGCTCACGGTGCTCGAGAACGTCGACATCGCCGCCGCGTTCAGGCAGCCGTTTCGCGCCCTGCTGCGGCGGCGCAAGGGCGTGTCCGACGAGGTCGCCGCGGCGATGGACTCCGTCAACCTGACCGCGCACGCCGATGCCCGTGCCGGGGCGCTGTCGCACGGCCAGAAGCAGTGGCTCGAGGTCGCGATGGTGCTCGTCCAGCGCCCGCGACTGCTGCTGCTCGACGAGCCGGTCGCCGGCATGACCCAGAGCGAGCGGCTGCAGACGGGCGAGCTCGTCACGAGGATCGCGCAGGAGGGCACGACGGTGCTCGTCGTCGAGCACGACATGGACTTCGTGCGCCGCTTCGCTCACCAGGTGACGGTCATGCACGAGGGCAGGATCCTCACGGAGGGATCGGTCGCCGACGTGCAGCGCAACGAGACCGTGCGCGAGGTCTACCTGGGCCGCCCGCGCGACGCCCGCGGCGCCGCGGAGGTGCCCGCGTGACGCCCGGCGCCGCACCGATCCTCAGCGTCGACTCCGTCGAGGTCTCCTACGGCCCGACCCAAGTGATCTTCGGCGTGTCGCTCGACGTTCCGACGGGCGGCCTGTGCTGCCTCATGGGGCGAAACGGCGTCGGCAAGAGCACCCTGCTGCAGACGATCGTGGGGCTGCAGCCGGCCCGGTCGGGCACGATCACGCTCGCCGGGCAGGACGTCACGCGGCGCGCGCCGTACGACCGCGTCAAGCAGGGGCTCGCCTACGTCCCGCAGGGGCGCGAGGCGTTTCCGTACCTGACGGTGCACGAGAACCTGCGCGTCGTCGCCGAGGCGTCGGCGCGATCGGACGCGGACTCCGTCGAGGCGGCACTGGAGCGCTTTCCCCGCCTGCGCAGGATCCTCGACCGGCCGGCCGGGTTTCTCAGCGGCGGCGAAGCGCAGCAGCTCGCGATCGCGCGCGCCCTCGTGACCCGGCCGAAGCTGCTGCTGCTCGACGAGCCCACCGAGGGCATCCAGCCGTCGATCATCCTCGAGATCGAGGACGCGATCAGCGACCTGAAGCACGACGGGCTGGCGATCCTGCTCGTGGAGCAGTACGTCGACTTCGCGATCCGGCTCGCCGACACGTACGCGATCATGGACGTCGGCCGGATCGTCGCCGGCGGCGACATCGCGACGTTCGAAGCAGCCCGAGTGCAGGAGCTGATGGCCGTGTGAACGCCGCTCGGATGGACTGGCCGCGTGGACAGTCGGTCGGCGGCGAGTTTCGACGCACGGCGCAGGCGCGGAGCGGGCACCCGGCCTAGGGTCGTCCCGTGCGCCTCTCGCCGGCCGACCAGGACAAGCTGCTGCTCGCCGTCGCCGGCATGATCGCGCGTGACCGCCGCGCCCGCGGGGTGCGGCTCAACCACCCCGAGGCCGTCGCGCTGCTGTCGTGCTGGGTCATCGAGGCCGCCCGCGACGGTCGCCGCGTCGTCGACCTGATGGACGAGGGGCGGCGCGTGCTGAGCCGCGACGACGTCATGGAGGGCGTGCCGGAGCTCGTCGCCGAGGTCCAGGTCGAGGCGACGTTCCCCGACGGCCGCAAGCTCGTGACGCTGCACGAGCCGATCTCGTGATCCCGGGCGAGCTGCGCTGCCAGCCCGGCGAGCTCGAGCTCAACGCCGGCCGCGCGACCGTCGTCGTCGGGGTCGTCAACGAGGGCGACCGTCCGATCCAGGTCGGCTCGCATTTTCATTTCGCCGACGTCAACGACGCGCTGCGCTTCGACCGCGGCGCCGCGACCGGCTACCACCTCGACATCCCCGCGGGCACCTCGGCGCGATTCGAGCCCGGCGCGTCGCGCACGGTCACGCTCGTCGCCCTCGCGGGCACGGCCACCGTGCCCGGTCTCCGGCAACGCCGCCCATGAGCCGGATCGACCGCAGGCAGTACGGCGCGCTGTACGGGCCGACGGTCGGCGACCAGCTGCGCCTTGCCGACACCGACCTGTGGCTGGAGGTCGAGGAGGATCGTTGCGTCGGCGGCGACGAGGCCGTCTTCGGCGGCGGCAAGACGATCCGCGAGTCGATGGCGCAGGGAACCACGACGTCCGCGCAGGGCGCGCCGGACCTCGTGATCACGAACGTCGTCGTGCTCGACCACAGCGCGATCGTGCGCTGCGACGTCGGGATCAAGGACGGTCGCATCGTCGCGCTCGGGAAGGCCGGCAACCCCGACATCTCCGACGGCATCGATCCCGCGCTGCGGATCGGGCCGACGACCGACATCATCGCCGGCGAGGGCCGGATCCTCACCGCCGGGGGGATCGACTGTCACGTGCACTTCATCTGTCCGGGGCTGGTCCCGACGGCGGTCGCGGCCGGCATGACGACGCTGATCGGCGGCGGAACCGGCCCCACCGAGGGCACGCGCGCCACGACGTGCACGCCCTCCCCGCGTGCGCTGGGCGAGATGCTGCTGGCGCTCGACACGGCGCCGGTCAACGTGCTGCTGCTCGGCAAGGGCAACAGCGTCTCGCGCGACGGGCTCTACGAGCAGATCCGCGCGGGCGCCGCCGGACTGAAGCTGCACGAGGACTGGGGCTCCACGCCGGCGGCGATCGATGCCTGCCTCGCCGTCGCCGACGAGACGGGCGTGCAGGTGGCGCTGCACAGCGACACGCTCAACGAGGCCGGCTACGTCCAGTCGACGCTCGCGGCGATCGCCGGCCGGACGATCCACGCATACCACACCGAGGGCGCCGGCGGAGGCCATGCCCCGGACATCATCGAGGTCGCCTCGTTCGAGCACGTCCTGCCGTCCTCGACGAATCCGACGCGCCCGCACACCGTCAACACGATCGACGAGCACCTCGACATGCTCATGGTCTGCCACCACCTCAACCCGCGCATCGCCGAGGACCTCGCGTTCGCGGAGAGCCGCATCCGGCCCACGACGATCGCCGCCGAGGACGTGCTGCACGACCTCGGCGCGATCTCCATGATCGGCTCGGACTCGCAGGCGATGGGGCGCGTCGGCGAGACCATCATCCGCACCTGGCAGACGGCGCACGTCATGAAGCAGCGGCTCGGTCGCGGCGGTGGGCGCGCCGACAACGAGCGGCTGCGCCGCTACGTGGCGAAGTACACGATCTGCCCGGCGGTCGCGCACGGGATCGACACCGACGTCGGCTCGGTCGAGGTCGGCAAGCTCGCGGACCTCGTCCTGTGGGATCCGGCGTTCTTCGCGATCCGGCCGCGGCTCGTGATCAAGGCCGGCGCGATCGCGTGGGCGCCGATGGGCGACGCCAACGCATCGATCCCGACCCCGCAGCCCGTGCTGTCGGCGCCGATGTTCGCCGGCGGCGGACGGCTCGCGGCACGCGCGTCGCTCGCGTTCGTCTCGCCGCTGGCGGTGGCCGAGGGCTCGCTCGACGGCCTCGGTCTCGAGGCAACCGTGCGCGCGGTGGCCGACACCCGCGCGCGCGGCAAGGCCGACCTGCCGTTGAACTGCGCGTGCCCGAAGATCCGCGTCGAGCCCGACACGTTCCGGGTCTGGATCGACGGCGACGAGATCGAGCCCGCACCCGCCGAGGTGCTTCCGCTGGCGCAGCGCTACGAACTGTTCTGATGGTCGGCGCGCTCGGGATCCTACTGGCCGACTCGCGGTTCCCGGCGGGCGGCTACGCGCACTCGCTCGGCCTTGAGCAGGCGGTGGCCGACGGGCTGGCGGGCGCCGACGTCGCGGCGTTCATCGCCGCGCGGCTGCGGCTCGTCGCCGAGCCCGAGGCGCGGCTCGCCGTGGCGGCACGGCGCGGCGCGCTGCGCGACGGCGTCGAGGGGGCACTGGGCGTCGACGCGGAGTTCGGGGCGCGCTGCCCCAGCCCGGTGCTGCGTGAGAGCGCGCGTCGGCTGGGCGCGGCGCTGCTGCGGTCGGCGTCGACGGTGTGGCCGGCGCCGCAGGGGCCGCTCATCGCGGGCTATCGCTCCCGCTCGCGTGCCACGCCCCGTCCGGTGGCGCTGGGCGTCGTCGGCGCGGAGATCGGCCTCGACGACACGGGCGTGGCGGTCCTCGCGCTCTACGACGATGCGGCGACGGTCGCGTCGGCCGCCCTGAAGCTGCTGGCGCTGGACCCGCCGGTGGCCAGCCGCTGGGTGGCCGAGCAGGCGGTCTGGATCGAGGACGCGGCGCGGACCGTCGCAGCCGACGAGCGACCGCTGCACGAGCAGCCCGCGCCGGCGGCGATCGGGCTCGAGCTGGCGGCCGCGGTGCACCACGAGCGAACGGAGCGGTTCTTTGTCAGCTGAGCGGGCAGTGCGCATCGGCGTCGGCGGGCCGGTGGGATCGGGCAAGAGCAGCCTCGTCGCCGCGCTCTGCCGCGAGCTTGCCGCAACGACGCGGATCGGCGTGGTCACGAACGACATCTACACGACCGAGGATGCGCAGTTCCTGCGCGCGACAGGCGTGCTCGACGCGCAACGAATCGTGGCGGTGCAGACCGGCTGCTGTCCGCACACCGCGATCCGCGACGACATCTCCACGAACCTCGAGGCGGTCGCGGATCTCGAGCTGGCGACGGGACCGCTGGACCTCGTCTTCGTCGAGAGCGGCGGCGACAACCTCACCGCGGTCTTCAGCCCCGCCCTCGCCGATGCGCAGATCTTCGTCATCGACGTGGCGGGCGGCGACGACATCCCGCGCAAGGGCGGCCCGGGGATCGCACGCGCCGACCTGCTCGTCATCAACAAGACCGATCTCGCGCCGTACGTGCGCTCCGACGTGGCGCTGATGGTGACCGACGCGCGCGCGCGGCGAGGCGAGCTGCCGGTGGAGGCGGTGTCGCTCATGTCGGCGGGCGGCGCGGCGCCGGTGGCGCGCTGGGTGCTCGAGCGCCTGACGGCGTTTCGCGTGGACGGTCGCCTGGACTCGGGCGTGGCGCCGCTCGACGAGGAGCCTCATCACCACGTGCACTGACGCGCGGACGGCGTTGCTGGTCGTGGGGCGGCGCGGCGCGGGTCATGCGGTCGAAGGGCTGCGCCGCGGTGAGCGGCTCGCGCCGCGCGTGCTCGACGTCGGGCCGCAGGCGGTCCAGGCCTGCGTGTTGCCGACGCAGGCCGGCCCCCTGGCCGGCGACCACGACCGTGTGAGGATCGTCGTCGGTCCCGGTGCGACGCTCGTCGTGCGGCCGGTCGCCGCGACGGTGGCGCTGCCCGGCGACCGACGCACACGGATCGGCCTCGAGGTCGAGATCGGAACCGGCGGCCGGCTCGTGCTCGACGAGGCGCCGCTGATCGTCGCGGCAGGGGCCGACGTCGAGCGCTGCGCGACGATCACGCTGGCCGCGGGCGCTGTTGCCGCGCTGCGCGACGTGGTCGTCCTCGGGCGGGCCGGCGAGCCGGGCGGGCGTTTCGCCGGCACGACCCGGATCGCCGACCACCGCGGCGTCGTGCTGCACGACAGCATGCGATTCGATCCCGCCGCGGCCGCGCAGGACGTCCACGTCGCGCTGGCCCCCGGCCACCGCGTGGCCGGGACCCTGTGCCTCGTCGGGATCGAGACGGCGGACGATGCGTCGTTGCGCCTTGCGCGCGGCGGCGCCCTGCGCCGCTGCACCGCGCGCGGCGTGGCGGAGCTCGACGCGGAGCTGGCGCAGCCATGGGCGGCGTGGGCGCAGACCGTCCGGGAATGCTGCCGTGAGCTGACGGGCGACCGCCCGCGTCAGCCGTCGGCCATCCCGGGCTGGACGAGCCCGCTCTCGTAGGCCAGCACGACGATCTGCACGCGGTCGCGCAGGCCGAGCTTGGCCAGGATGCGCGTGACGTGGGTCTTGACGGTCGCCTCGGAGAGAAACAGCTCGCCGGCCACCTCGGCGTTCGAGCGCCCGCGCGCGACGAGGCCCAGCACCTCCAGCTCGCGCCCGGTCAGCTCGGCGAAGCGCTTCTGCCGGGCGCCGGCGCCGGGCGGCGGCGTGGCGACGTAGCGCTCGACGAGGCGGCGCGTGATCGCCGGCGCGAGCAGCGCCTCGCCGGCGGCGACCGTCCGCACCGCCTCGGCGAGCTGGCGCGGCGGCGCGTCCTTGAGCATGAAGCCGCCGGCGCCCGCCCGCAGCGCCGCCCAGACGTACTCGTCGAGGTCGAACGTCGTCAGCACGAGCACGCGCGGTGCGCCCGCGCCGTGCGCCGCCAGGCGCCGCGTCGCCTCGATGCCGTCCACGCGCGGCATGCGGATGTCCATGATCACGACGTCGGGGCGCAGCTCGATCGCGCGGTCGACGGCCTCGCCGCCGTCGGCCGCCTCGCCGACGACCTCGAGGTCCTCGTGGGCGTCGAGCATCGCGCGCAGGCCGCCGCGCATGAGCTCGTGATCGTCGGCGATGAGCACGCGGATCACGCGGCGGGCTCCCCCGTCGGCAAGCTCGCGTGGACGCGAAAGCCGCCGTCGCCGAGCGGGCCGGCCTCGAGCGTGCCGCCCGACAGGCGGGCGCGCTCGCGCATGCCGGCCAGACCGTGTCCGCTGCCGGCCGACTCCGTGCCCGCCCGCCCCGCGGCCGGGTCGTTGAGGACCTCGAGCTCCAGGCGCCCGCCGTCGTGGCGCACGCGCACCACCGCGCGCACGGCGCCCGCGTGGCGGCGCGCGTTGGTCAATCCCTCCTGCACGATCCGGTAGGCCGCCAGGTCGACGCCGGCGGGGATCCTCTCCGGCAGGTCGTCCTGCTCGAGCTCGACGCGCAAGCCGGCGCGGCGCGCGTCCTCGAGCAGCTCGTCGAGGCGAGCGAGGCCGGGCTGCGGGCGGTACTCGGGGTCCTCCTCGCGCAGCACGCCGAGCAGGCGGCGCAGCTCGACGAGCGCCTCGTGCGCGGTGTGGCGCACGGCCTGCACGTGCGCCCTGGCCTTCTCGCGATCGCCGGCGTCCAGCAGCGCCTCGGCCGCGCCGGCCTGAACGGCGATGATCGACACGGAGTGCGCGACGATGTCGTGCAGCTCGCGCGCCATGCGCGCGCGCTCGGCCGCGACGGCATCGCGGGCGAGGGCCGGTGCGGCCGCCTCGGCGCGGGCCAGCGCCGCCGCGCGGCGGCGCACGACCCAGCCGCCGGTCCAGGCGCCGAGCGAGATGAACGAGAGGATCGCGACGTCGACCGGGGTCGGGTCGCCGTCGACGAAGCCGAGCGCGGCGGCGGACGCGAAGCCGGCGATCGGCAGCGGCGCGGCGGCGATCGCCAGCCACGCGGGCCGGCCGTACAGCGCGACCGAGAACGCCCCCAGCAGCAACGCGGGGAACGGCATCGCGCCGGATTCCGCGCCGCTCGTGGTGGCCGCGCGCACGACGAGGGCGCCGACCACGACGAGCAGCACGGCGACCGGCCAGCGCCGGCGCCAGACAAACGGCACCGCGAAGGCCGGCGCCGCGAGGTAGCGCGCCCAGTCCGGCCCCGGGCCGGCGACGAAGGCCGCCTCCAGCAGGGCCCAGACGAGCAGTCCGCCGGCCAGGGCGAGGTCGGCCGGCGGCGGCCGGCGGCGGATCTCGGCCAGTTGCACGAGGGCGTCCATACCCGGGCAAACGGTAGGGATCCGCCCGCCTGCGCATATCCATCGCGAGGTTGACGGGGGTCAGACGAACGTCGCACGCACGACGCACCCGTGGTCGGCGCAGGACGCGACCGGCGGGCGACGACGCGGGCCCCGCCGCCCGGCAGGCTTGCCTCCATGCTCAACCTCAACTCCCCACTCATCCGCCGCCTGGCCGCTCCGGCCGCCATGGCCTCCGCCGTCGCCCTCGCCGTGTCGGGCGTCATCCAGATCACCGACGAGCAGTCCGGCCAGAGCACGATCCGCGGGATCGAGCACGTCTCGATCGGCGCGCTCACGGTCGCCTGCCTGCTGCTCGTGCCGGTCGTGCTGCGCCTCGCGCAGATCGCCGGCCGTTCGCGCGGCGCGATCGCCGCGTCCGCCGGCATGACGGTTCTCGGCCTGCTGACGATCGTCTCCAACGTCCGCGGCGAGGACCCGTCGTTCTTCGCCGCCGTCGCGGTGCCCACCAACCTGCTGTGGCTGGGCGGCTTCATCGCGCTGGGCGTCGCCCTCAAGCGCTCGGGCCGCGTTCCCGCGGCGATCGCGATCGGGCTGCCGGTCACGTGGATCCTGACGCTGCCGCTGTCGGTCGCCGGCGGCGCGATCGCGGCGGGCGCCTACTGGCTCGTCGTCGGCTGGATGCTGCGCCACGAGCGCCTCGAGCGCCGCCCGGCCGTCGCGGTCGCCACCGCCTGACGGCCTGCCTCCCGATCCGGTCTACAGCTCGCGGCGAGCGAGGCGGACGACCGCCTCGCTCGCACGTGCGTGCAGCGGGCGGCCGTTCCAGCGGCCGGGCTCGATCTCCGCCGAGCGCTCGAGGTCGCGCTCGAACTGCTCGTCGAGCCGGCCCGCGAACTCGCTCGAGCAGATGCACAGCGTGACCTCGTCCTGCAGCTGAAACGAGCGGTTGTCGAAGTTCACCGAGCCGACCGACGACCAGACGCCGTCGATCGTCAGCGTCTTGGCGTGGATCATCGTCGGGCAGAACTCGTAGATCCGCACGCCGCCCTCGAGCAGCTCCTCGTAGACCGAGTGGCCGGCCTGGCGGACGAAGTCCTTGTCGGTGTGCGGTCCGGGCACGAGCACCCGCACGTCGACGCCGCGGTCGGCGGCGTCGGTCAGCGCCTCGATGAACGCCGGCCGCGGCGCGAAGTACGCCGACGTGAGATGCAGCGTCCTGCGCGCGCAGGCGATCGCCAGGAAGTACAGCGCCTCGACGTTCGTGTCGCCGACCTCGGCCGTCGAGCGGACGACCTGCATCGGGCCGTTGTCGTTGACCGGCGCGAGCTTGGGCAGGTAGGCCGGCCCGACGAGCACGTCGCCGGTCGCCTCGAGCCAGTTCTCGGCGAACGCCCCCTGCAGCCCGCGCACGATCGGCCCGCGGACGCGGACGTGCGTGTCGCGCCAGTGGTCGGGATCCTGCGCGTTTCCGGTCCACTGGTCGGCGATGCCGACGCCGCCGGTCATGCCGACCTCGCCGTCGGCGATGAGCAGCTTGCGGTGCGTGCGGTTGTTGACGCGACGGATCGCGTAGGGCTTGGGCGGGCGGAAGTAGGCGAACGTCACGCCCGCCTCGTCCATGTCCTTGACGAGCTGGCGGTCCATCTTCGCGCTGCCGACCGCGTCGAGCAGGACGTTGACCTCGACGCCCCGCGAGGCCGCCGCGCACAGCGCGTCGGCGATCTCGCAGGCGATCTCGCCGCTCCAGTACAGGTAGGAGAGGAAGTTCAGCGAGCGCTTGGCGTTGCCCATCGTCTCGAGCATCGCCGGGAAGATCTGGTCGCCGTTGATGAACAGCTCGATGTCGTTGCCGTGGGCGATCGGCGCCATCGTGATCGCCTCGGTGGCGCGCAGGAACTCGTCGGTGCCGACCTCGATCGACTCGCCGCGCAGCTCGTAGCCCTGGCCCTGTTCGCGGCGGTGGCGCAGCGAGTCCGCGGCGTAGCGGGCGATCAGCACGGCCGCGATCGCCGACGGCCAGCGGAGGTTGATCATGAGCGGGTCACCAGGTGAAAGCCTCCGTCGTACAGGGTGAAGTGTGCGGGCTCGCAGCGGCAGGTCTCGCCGTCGACGTTGAAGTCGCGGTCGCCCGCGATGTCGATCTCGATCGTGGCGCCGCGCTCGTGCGTCACGTCGGACTGCTTCGTGAGCCGGCCGGCGCGCATGCCGTACGCCCGGCGCACGAGCCCGAGGCGCGAGCCGGCCGGCACGATCGCGAGGTCGAGCCGGCCGTCGCCGACGCGCGTGCCGCCGATCTCGCTGCCGCCGCCGAACGCGCCGGTCACCGCGACGACGACCTGCCACGCGCGGCCGCCGGTGCGGCGCTTGCCGTCGAGCGTGACGGTGCAGCGCAGCGGGGTCGCGGTGACGGCGGCGCGCACCGCGCCGATCGCGTACGCCAGCGGGCCGAAGCGCGACTTGTGCGGCTTGGCGGCGTGCGCGGCGACGACCGACAGGCCGGCCGCGGCGGCGTTGACGAAGGGACGGTTGCCGGCCATGCCGAGCTCGGCGCGGGCAGTGGGCGCGGCGGCGTCGCGGGCCAGCGCGCAGGCCTCGCCGAGGTCCAGCGGCAGGTCCTTGGCCCGCGCGAAGTCGTTGGCGGTGCCGACGGCGATGACGGCGAGCGGGACGCCGAGCTTCGCGGCGCACAGCGCGGCCGGGCCGACGGAGCCGTCGCCGCCGGCGGCCACGATCCGGTCGGGCGTGCCGTCGGTGCGCAGCGCGTCGAGCGCCCCGTCGACGAGATCGCCGCCGTCCTTGTCGGCGATCTGCTCGATCGAGACGCAGAACACGGCGGCGCCGTCCTGCGCCAGCAGCGACTCGAGCTCGTCCGGATCGGGAGCTGTCCCCGAATGGGGGTTGGCGATCAGGGCCAGCTGCACCTCGGGAGTGTGCCCGATGCATGTCGTGCCGACGCGCGACCGGCCCGAACTGGACGGTCGTCCTACTGCGGACGGCGGCCCGTGCGTACCGGCTGCCGGTCCGCGTGCCCCGCGACACCGCTCCGTCGAGTCGGGGTTGCTGCGCGCAGCGGGCCAGGGCGGTGCCGGCGCCTGGCTATGGTCATCCGGTGCTCTGCGCGCCCACGCCGCCCGTCGCCGATCCCGAGGCACGCCGCTCGCTGCGCGCCCGGCTGCGGGCCGGCCCGCTGGCGCGGGCGATCGCCAAGGTCGACGTGCGCCTGTACCGCCTGCTGCGCGAG
>JAUXSD010000275.1 GCA_030681525.1 Solirubrobacteraceae bacterium | reverse complement strand
CGGCCCGCCACGTCCGCCGCCGCCGCCGCCCTGGCCGCCGCGGCCACCGCCGCCGCCGCGACCGTCGCGGTCGCCGCGCCCGCGGCCCCGGCCGCCGTCGCGATCCTGCTGCTGGTTTGACGGGCCCTCCATGTCGGTGAGGTCGGCGCCGGAGTAGCCCTCGGGCATGATCTCGCCCTTGTTGATCCAGCACTTCACGCCGATGCGCCCGAACGTCGTCTTCGCCTCGAAGAAGCCGTAGTCGATGTCGGCGCGCAGCGTGTGCAGCGGCACGCGACCGTCGGAGTAGCTCTCGGTGCGCGCCATCTCGGCGCCGCCGAGGCGACCGCCGACCTGGATCTTGCAGCCCTTGGCGCCGGAGCGCATCGCGCTGGTCAGCGCGCGCTTCATCGCGCGCCGGAAGGCGACGCGATTTTGCAGCTGCTCGGCGACCGACTGCGCGACGAGCTTGGCGTCGAGCTCGGGGCGCTTGATCTCGAGGATGTTGACCTTGATCTGCTTGCGCGTGATGCGGTGCAGGTCCTTGCGCAGCGCGTCGACCTCGGAGCCCGACTTGCCGATGACGATGCCCGGACGCGCGGTGTGGATGTTGACCTCCACCTCGTTGGCGTCCTTGCGGATCGTGATGTCCGACAGCCCCGCGTGCGACAGCTTGCGCGTGATGTGGTCACGGATCGCGACGTCCTCGGCGAGGTAGTCGGCGAAGTGCTTCTCGTTGAACCAGTTGGACTTCCAGTCGTGGATGTATCCCACGCGCATGGACTCGGGGTGGACCTTCTGACCCATCTCTTACTTCCCGTCCTTTGAAGTCAACGTGATCGAGAGGTGGCTCGTGCGCTTGCGGATCTTCGTCGCGCGACCCATCGCGCGAGGACGGAAGCGCTTGAGCGTCGGCCCCTCGTCGGCCTTGACCGCGTGGATGCGCAGGTCGTCGCCGAGCAGTTCGTGGTTGTGCTCGGCGTTTGCGACCGCCGACTCGAGCAGCTTGGACCAGTCGCGCGCGACGTCGCGGCTGGCGTGCGCCAGGATCGCGCGGGCCTCGTCGACCGACTTGCCACGGATGTGGTCGCAGACCAGGCGGGCCTTGCGCGCCGACGTGCGCACGTACTTGGCGTGCGCGCGGACCATCGGCGGGCCGTCGGCGGTGGCCGCGGCGGCGCGCTTGGGCGCGGCGACGGGAGCGGGCGGTGAATCGGACTCGGCCTTGCGGCGCGTGCGGCGCGCCGGCTTGGGCGCCTCGACGGTGTCCTCGTCGGTCGTCACCTTGGCGGCGGCGGCCTTCGACGCGCGCGTCTTCTTGGAGGCGGGCGGCGTTCCGGCAGCGCGCGCGGCGGCCGTCTCGTCCGTCGGCTCGTCGACCACCGTGGTGGTCTCCTCCTCCGTCGCGGCCGCGGCGGCAGGCGGCTCGGCCTTCGCGGCCGCGGGCTTCTTGCGGCGCGGCGCGCGCGGCTTCTTGGCCGGCGTCTCCGCGGCCTCGTCCTTGGGGTCCTTCTCGTCGGCCATCGCTAGCGGACCTTCCCGCTGCCGGCGTGGCCGCGGTACAGCCGCGTCGGCGCGAACTCGCCGAGCTTGTGGCCGACCATCGACTCGGAGACGAAGACGGGAACGTGCTTGCGGCCGTCGTGGACGGCGATCGTGTGGCCGACCATCTCCGGGAAGATCGTCGACGTCCGCGACCAGGTCTTGAGCATCTGCTTGGAGTTGGAGGCGTTGAGCGCCTCGACACGCGCCATCAGGCGCTCCTCGACCCACGGGCCCTTCTTGCTTGAGCGACTCACCGCTTCTTCCCTCTCCTTCGACCGCGCACGATGTAGCGGTCGGACGGCTTGTTCTTCTTGCGCGTGCGGTAGCCGAGCGTCGGCACACCCCACGGGGTCACCGGATGGCGACCTGCAGTCGTTGAGCCCTCGCCGCCGCCGTGCGGATGGTCGACGGGGTTCATGGCGGTGCCGCGCGTCTGCGGGCGCACGCCCATGTGACGCTTGCGGCCGGCCTTGCCGATCTTGACGTTCTGGTGATCGGCGTTGCCGATCGTCCCGACCGTCCCGCGGCAGCTGTCGCGCACGAGGCGCATCTCGCCGGACGGCAGGCGCAGCGTGGCCATGCCGGCCTCGCGGGCCATGAGCTGGACGCCGGTGCCGGCCGAGCGCGCGAGCTGGCCGCCGCGGCCGGGCTCGAGCTCGACGTTGTGGATGACGGTGCCGATCGGGATGCGGGTCAGCGGCAGGCAGTTGCCGGGGGTGATGTCCGCTTCCTCGCCCGACTCGACGGTCATGCCGACGCGCAGGCGGCCCGGCGCGAGGATGTAGGCCTTCTCGCCGTCGACGTAGTGGATCAGCGCGATGTAGGCCGACCGGTTGGGGTCGTACTCGATGGAAGCGACCTTGCCGGGGACTCCGTCCTTGCGCCGCTTGAAGTCGATCTTGCGGTACAGGCGCTTGGCGCCGCCACCACGGTGGCGGGCGGTCTTGCGCCCGCGGGCGTTGCGCCCGCCGGACTTCGTGAGGCCCTCGACGAGCGTCTTCTCGGGCTTGTCCTTCGTGATCTCGGCGAAATCGGGGTACGTCGAGAAGCGACGGCCGGGGCTCGTGGGCTTGGGCTTGCGAATGGCCATGACGAACCGCCTTAGTCCTCGAGGGACTCGAGGCCCTGGAAGATCGGGATGGAGTCGCCCTCGCCCACGTGGACGATGGCCTTCTTCCACTGCCGGGTGCGGCCGTGGATCTGCCCGCGGCGCTTGGGCTTGGACTTGACGCTCATCGTGTGCACCGAGATGACCGACACGTCGAAGAGGGCCTCGACGGCCTGGCGGATCTGGGTCTTGTGGGCGTCGGCGTGGACGCGGAAGACGTACTTGTTGGCCGTCGCGAGCACGTAGGACTTCTCGGAGACGACCGGGCGGATGACAACCTGGCTGGGATCCATCAGGCCTTCGCCTCGCTTTGCTCGCGCTCCGTTACCGTGTCGGCGCCGCGCTCGCCCTTGGCGCGTGCGGTCAGCGCGTCGAGCGCCGCCTGCGAGCAGACGACCGAGCGCGCGCCGATGAGATCGGCGATCCCGACCATCGACGTCGACAGCACGGAGATGCGCTTCATGTTGCGAAACGACAGCGCCGCCTGCTCCTGGTCGTCGGCGAGGATGACGAGCGTGGGCAGCGCCAGGCCGGAGCCGGCCAGCAGCGCGGCGGCCTGCTTCGTCGAGGGCGTGTCGAACGGCTTGGGGTCGAAGACCGCGATTGAATCGCGGGCGGCATGGACCGACAGCGCGCTGCGCAGCGCGGCGCGGCGCTCCTTGCGGTTGACCTTGAAGGTGTAGTGGCGCGGCGACGGGCCGAAGGTCGTGCCGCCGCCCGTCCAGATCGGCGAGCGCGACGAGCCGGCCCGGGCGCGGCCGGTGCCCTTCTGGCGCCACGGCTTGGCGCCGCCGCCGCGCACGTTGCCGCGCGTCTTGGTGGCGTGCGTGCCCCGGCGGCGAGCGTTGAGCTCGGCGCGGACGGTCTCGTGGACGAGGGCCTCGTTGAACGACGCGCCGAAGGCGTCGTCGTCGAGCTTGGCCTTCTTCGAGCCGCCGAGGATCTTGGCGCTAGGCATCGGTGCGCACCTCCACGAAGCCGTTGCGGGGTCCCGGCACGGAGCCGCGCACGAGCATGAGGTTCTCGCCGGGCTCGAGGCGGACGATCTCCAGGCCCTTCTGCGTCACGCGCTTGTTGCCCATCTGGCCGGGGCCCTTGATGCCCTTCATCACGCGGGCGGGCCAGGCGGAGGCGCCGATCGAGCCCGGCGCGCGCACGTTGTGCGAGCCGTGCGACTTGGGGCCGCTGGCGAAGTTGTGGCGCTTGATCGTGCCCTGGAAGCCCTTGCCCTTGGACGTCCCGGAGATCTTGACCTTCTGGCCGACCTCGAAGTTCTCGACGGTGACGGTCTCGCCGACGAGATGCTCGCCGGCCTCGTCGCGAAACTCCTTGACCAGGCGCATCGGCGGAGCGCCGGCCTTCTTGAGGTGGCCGAGCTCGGGCTTGGTGAGGTACTTCTCCTTCACCGAGCCGAACGCGAGCTGGACGGCCTCGTAGCCGTCGACCTCATGCGTGCGCACACCCGTGACCGGGCACGGGCCGGCTTCGAGCACGGTGACGCGCTCGACCGTTCCGTCCTCGAGGAACAGCTGCGTCATGCCGAGCTTCTTGGCGAGGATCGCGGGCATCGCTCAGGTCGCCAGGCGGATTTCGATGTCGACGCCGGCCGGCAGGTGGTCGAGGCGCTGGAGCGAGTCGACCGTCTTGGGCGTGGGCTGATGGATGTCGATGAGCCGTTTGTGGGTCCGGATCTCGAAGTGCTCGCGCGAGTCCTTGTCCTTGAACGGCGAGCGGATCACGCAGTACACGTTCTTCTCGGTCGGCAACGGCACCGGCCCAGAAACGGTTGCACCGGTCCGCGTCGCGGTGTCGACGATCTCCTTGGCGGCCGTCTCGATCGCCGAGTGGTCATACGCCTTCAGGCGGATGCGGATCTTGTTTTCTGTGGTGGTAGCCATGGTGTGTGCGTGCGTGCGTGAAAGCCCAGGAAAGGGCGGGACCCGAGAACGTCCGGGACCGCCCCTTCATGCTGCTCAAAGAACCCGCGTGCTCCTTACTCGATGATCTCCGTCACGACGCCTGAGCCAACCGTGCGGCCACCCTCGCGAATGGCGAAGCGCAGGCCCGGATCCATGGCGATCGGCTGGATCAGGTCGATCTGCATCGTGACGTTGTCGCCCGGCATGACCATCTCGACGCCCTCGGGAAGGTGCGCTGAGCCGGTCACGTCGGTCGTGCGGAAGTAGAACTGCGGCCGGTAGCCCGTGAAGAACGGGGTGTGACGGCCACCCTCCTCCTTCTTGAGGACGTAGACCTCGGACTTGAACTTCGTGTGCGGCGTGATCGACTTGGGCTTGCACAGCACCTGGCCGCGCTCGATGTCCTCGCGCTTGGTGCCACGCAGCAGACAGCCGACGTTGTCGCCCGCGCGACCCTCGTCGAGGATCTTGCGGAACATCTCGACGCCGGTGACGACGGTCGTCGAGGACTGCGGGCGGATGCCGACGATCTCGACGGTGTCGCCCGTGTGCACGATGCCCTGCTCGATGCGGCCGGTCGCGACGGTGCCGCGGCCCGTGATCGAGAAGACGTCCTCGACCGGCATGAGAAACGGCTTGTCGAGCGCACGCTCGGGCTCCGGGATGTAGGTGTCCAGCGCCTCGGCGAGCTCCATGATCTTCGCCTTGGCGTCCGCGTCGCCCTCGAGCGCCTGGGTCGCCGAGCCGATGACGAACGGGATGTCGTCGCCGGGGAAGTCGTAGGAGCTCAGCAGCTCGCGGACCTCGAGCTCGACGAGCTCGAGCAGCTCCTCGTCGTCGACGAGGTCGGCCTTGTTGAGGAACACGACGATGTACGGCACGCCGACCTGACGGGCGAGCAGGATGTGCTCGCGCGTCTGCGGCATCGGGCCGTCAGCGGCGGAGACCACGAGGATCGCGCCGTCCATCTGCGCGGCGCCGGTGATCATGTTCTTGATGTAGTCGGCGTGTCCCGGACAGTCGACGTGGGCGTAGTGCCGGTTGTCGGTCTGGTACTCGACGTGCGAGGTGGCGATCGTGATCCCACGCGCCTTCTCCTCGGGCGCGTTGTCGATCTCGGCGAAGCTGCGCGCCTCGCCACCGCCATGCTCGGCGAGCACGGTCGTGATGGCTGCAGTCAGCGTCGTCTTGCCGTGGTCGATGTGACCGATCGTGCCGACGTTGACGTGCGGCTTGTCGCGCTCGAACTTCTCCTTTGCCACTTTCGATTCGCTCCTCTACGTCTTCGATGAACTGGATGAAACTACCGAATCTCTTGCGATCAGGCGGCTTGCGACTCGCCCAACCGGTGCTCCACGAGCTTCTCGGCGATGTTCGGCGGCACTTCCTCGTATCCGTCGAACTGCATCGTGTAGCTGGCCCTGCCCTGCGTGTTGCTCCGCAGGTCGTTCACGTACCCGAACATCTCGCTCAGCGGCACGCGACCGGTCACTGCGAGCGCGTTGCCACGCCGTTCCTGACCCTCGATCCGTCCGCGTCGCCTGTTGAGATCACCGATGACCTCGCCGAGGAAATCCTCGGGGGTCACGACCTCGACGGCGAACACCGGCTCGAGCAGGACGGGCTTGGCGCGCCGTGCGGCTTCCTTGAAGGCTAGCGAGCCCGCGACCTTGAACGCGATCTCCGACGAGTCCGTGTCGTGGTACTTGCCGTCGACGAGCGTCACGCGCACGTCCACCATGGGGTAGCCGGCCTTGACGCCGGTCGTCAGCGCTTCCTCGACGCCCTTCTCGACGGCCGGGATGAACTCGCTCGGCACGGAGCCGCCGCGGATCTTCGAGACGAAGTCGAAGCCCTCGCCGGGAGCGGGCTCGATGTTGATGTAGACGATGCCGAACTGGCCCGAGCCGCCGGTCTGCTTGACGAAGCGCCCCTCGACCTTCTCGGCCGTGCCGCGAATCGTCTCGCGGTAGGAGACCTGCGGGCGACCGACGTTGGCCTCGACCTTGTACTCGCGCTTCATGCGGTCGACGAGGATCTCGAGGTGCAGCTCGCCCATGCCGGAGATCTCGGTCTGGCCGGTCTCCTCGTTCGTGGCGACCTGGAACGTCGGGTCCTCCTCGGCGAGGCGCGCGAGGGCGACCGACATCTTCTGCTGGTCGGCCTTCGTCTTGGGCTCGACCGCGACCTTGATGACGGGCTCGGGGAAGTCGATCGTCTCGAGCTTCACGGGCCGGTTGGGGTCGCACAGCGTGTCGCCGGTGACGATCTGCTTGATGCCCACCGCAGCGGCGATGTCGCCCGCGTAGACGGTGTCGACCTCCTCGCGGTCGTTGGCGTGCATGACGAGCAGGCGGCCGACGCGCTCCTGGCGGCCGGTCGAGATGTTGAGGATCTTCGACCCCGCCTCGAGCTTGCCGGAGTACACGCGGAAGTACGTGAGCTTGCCGACGAACGGGTCGGCCATGATCTTGAACGCCAGGGCCGCGAACGGGTCGTCGTCGTTGGGCTCGAGGATGATCTCGCCGGTCGAGTCGCCGTGCTTGTCGGTGAGGTGGCCTTCGATCGGCTTGACCTCCAGCGGCGAGGGCAGGTAGTCGAGCACCGCGTCGAGCAGCGGCTGGACGCCCTTGTTCTTGAACGCCGAGCCGCAGAAGACGGGGGTGATCGCAATCGACAGCGTCGCCTTGCGCAGCGCGGCCTTGATCTGGGCGGTCGGGACGTCCTCCTCGGCGAGGTACAGCTCGGCGATGTCGTCGTCGAGGTCGGCGAGCTGGCTGAGCAGCCGCTCGCGCCCTTCGGCGGCAGCGTCGGCGAAATCGGCCGGGATGTCGACGACGTCCTGATCCTTGCCGAGGTCGTCGAGGTAGATGACCGCCTTCATCTCGAGCAGGTCGATGATGCCCTTGAACTCCGACTCGGAGCCGATCGGGATCTGCACGGGCACGGCGTTCGCGCCCAGGCGGGTCTCCATCGTCTTCAGCGAGCCCTCGAAGTCCGCGCCGATGCGGTCCATCTTGTTGATGAACGCGATCCGCGGAACGGCGTACTTGTCGGCCTGACGCCAGACGGTCTCGGACTGCGGCTCGACGCCGGCGACGGAGTCGAAGAGCGCGATCGCACCGTCGAGCACGCGCAGCGAGCGCTCGACCTCGACCGTGAAGTCGACGTGGCCCGGGGTGTCGATGATGTTGATGCGATGGTCGCGCCACTCGCAGGTCGTCGCGGCCGAGGTGATCGTGATGCCGCGCTCCTGCTCCTGCTCCATCCAGTCCATCGTGGCGGCGCCCTCGTGGACCTCACCGATCTTGTAGGTGCGTCCCGTGTAGTACAGGATGCGTTCGGTGGTGGTCGTCTTGCCGGCGTCGATGTGCGCCATGATCCCGATGTTCCGGGTCTTCTCGAGCGAGTGTGTGCGTGGCATGTCGTCTCTTGTCTCTGGGTTCCGGTCTCGACCAAAAAAAGCGGGCCCCTGGGGCCCGCGCGCACGGCTGATCGTTATCAGGCCCGGCGCGCTATGTGGTCGAGAAATCCATCGTGAAGCGCACTGCGTCCCGGGGCGGCCGCGGATGAGCACATCGGCCCGGGGAACGATGGGCCACTATAGCAAAGGGCCCCAGGCCCGCCCGGGGCTTTCGTGAACCTCCGGCGCCTCGCCGCGGCGCTATCGATCGTGGCGGCCGGGCTGCTCGTGGCGGCCGAGTTCTCGACGGTCTTCGAGGTCACCGTGGGGTCTCTGGAGGTCGTCCAGCGCTCCGCGACCGGGGGCGAGAACCACGGCTACGCGCTGCTCGTCGTGGCGGTGTTCGCGGTCGCGCTGACGCTGCACGGGCTGCGTCTGGCCGGACGTGCGGCGGGCGCGGGCCTCATCACGCTCGGGCTCGTGGTGCTCATGGTGGCGCTGACGGTCGACCTGCCCGACACGCGCGGCTCGGGCCGGCTGCCGGAGTCGCTGGCCTACGAGGACGCGCGCGCGCGAGCGGGGGTGGCGCTGGGGCTGGAGATCGCGGGCGGCGTGTTGCTGCTGGCGGCGGGCGGGTTGCTGGCGTTCGCGGGGCAGCAGGCTGGGCGCCGCCCCGCGTCTGGTTTGAGCGCCGGCGAACGGCATCGCTGAGGGAAGCTGGTCGGTGCCACCTCGCGCCCGTGAGCGTTCACGACGCGCGACGCCAAAGGGCGGCGAGCGGACGGCTCTGGAGCGGCGAAGGGGGTCCTCCCGAAAACGTCCCTATGTGGGACGTTTTCGTGGTGACCCCCGCGCTCAACCGTCCCGGCGCGGCGGACGCTCGCACGAACGCGGGCGCACCCCGAGTCCGACTCGCATTCAATGATGCAGTTCCTGCGACATTCGCGCCTACGCGCACGACAGATCGGTCCGTGCGGTCCACGGGCCGCGGCGCCAACCGCTACTTGACCGCGGTCCAATCCACCACGCGCACCGGCACGGTCAGCAGCGCCTGCCACGTCGCCGCATCGGTCTCGCCCGTGGCCGGCAGCCCGCGAGCGGACTGGAACGCCTGCAGCGCCTTCTTCGTCGCCGCCGTGAACTTCGCGTCGACGGCCACCGACGGGTCGGCCGACGCGAGGTGCTGCTGCAGCCAGATCACCTGGTCGCCGGTCGCGCCCTGGTCGAGGGTGGGCCAGCCGGGATCGGATGGCACGACCGGCGCCGGCGCCGGCTCGGAGAGCACCGACCAGGCCGCGCCGCCGGTCGCCTGCCAGCTCCACCACGACAGGCCTGCCGCCCCGTAGCCGGCCCACAGCGCCCGGAAGCGGCGCAGGTCCGCGGCCTTCGGCGCGTCGTAGGACTGGCCCAGCGGGGCGATCGGCGTGGCGTAGACGCGGTTTTGCGCGACGGTCTTGGCGCTCACGGCGTCGACCGAGCTGCCGATTGCCTTCCAGTAGACCTGCGGCAGGTTGGCCTGCGCGCCGCCGGGCCCGAGGAAGACCGAGTAGGGCAGGCGCGGGTGGTAGTCGACGTAGGGAAACGACGTGAAGCCGAGCGGATAGTTCGGCCCGATCGCGCCGCGCAGCGCGGCGAGGTAGCGCCGTGCGGCGGCGTAGCGGCCCTCGTACTTCGTCTCGGCGTCGATCACGAAGCAGTCCGCGCCGGCCGCGACCGATGCGGCGGCGGCGGTCGCCTCGGCCTCCGGCGCGGCGCCGTAGACGAACTGCCAGGCGCAGACGCGCAGGCCGCGGGCGTGCAGCTCCGCCACGAGCTGCGTCGTGAACTGCGACCACACGTCGCCGCCGTCGGCGCTCTTGACGAAGACCGTGCCGACGCCGGCCGCGCGAGCACGGGCGGCGATCGCGTCGAGGTTGCCGCCCTCGCTGCGGTTGACGTACCAGATCCACATGCCGTTGCCCGCGAACACCGCGGGCAGCTCGCCAGGGCGGGCCGCGTTCAGCGACGGCAGCGGCGCGAGCGCGATCACCCTGACGTTGCGCTTGTTCGAGCGCCGTCCGCGGCCGTCGCGCACCGTGACGCCAACCGTCCCGAGCGCCGTGCCGGCCGGCACGCGCACGGTCCAGCCGCCGCGCGAGCGCACGAGCTTGGTGGCCAGCGCGCCACGGGACCAGCGGAAGCTCACGCGCATGCCGCGCTTCAGGCCGCGCCCCTGCAGCTGCAGCTGCTTGCCGACCGCCACGCGGACGCCCTTCCGGCAGGCCTTCGCCGTGACCGGAACGCATCGGATCCCGGTCAGCCGCGGCGCCTTCGAGGCCGCCTCGGCCGTCGTGGTCGCCACGCCGAACAGGGCGAGCAGGAGGACGAGGCCGCAGGCGATGGTGGCGAGGCCGAGCTTCACGGGAGGTTGCAACAGGCGAGCGGCACGCAAGTAGCGTCGCAGTGCGCCGGGCGCGTGCTGCACGCGACGGTTCAGCCGCGCGGCGCCGGTGCCGGTGCCGCGGGCTCGGCTACCAGCGGTAGTGGGCGAAGGCCTTGTTGGCCTGGGCCATGCGGTAGATGTCGTCCTTGCGCTTGTATGCGCCACCCTGCTGGGACTGGACATCCATGAGCTCGTTGGCGAGGCGCTGGGCCATCGTGCGCTCGCGACGCTGGCGGGCGAACTCGACGAGCCAGCGGACGGCGAGCGTGCGGGCGCGGCGCGAGGGGACCTCGACCGGCACCTGGTAGGTCGCGCCGCCGACGCGGCGGGAGCGGACCTCGAGCACCGGCGTCAGGGCCTTGATCGACAGCTCGAGCTGCTCCACGGGGTCCTTGCCGGTGCGCTCGCCGATGATCGCGAGGGCGTCGTAGACGATCTTCTCGGCGACCGACTTCTTGCCGTCGAGCATCACGCGGTTGATGACCTGCTGGACGATGCGCGAGCGATGAAGAGGGTCCGGCTCGATCGGCCGGATCGTTGCGGCAGAGCGGCGCGGCATTACTTCTTCTTCACGCCGTAGGAGCTACGGGCCTTCTTGCGGTCGCTCACGCCGGCGGCGTCGAGCGTCCCGCGGACGACCTTGTAGCGCACGCCCGGCAGGTCCTTGACGCGACCGCCGCGGACGAGCACGACGGAGTGCTCCTGAAGGTTGTGGCCCTCGCCGGGGATGTAGGCGGTGACCTCGATCGAGCCGGTGATCCTCACACGCGCGACCTTGCGCAGCGCGGAGTTCGGCTTCTTCGGGGTCGTCGTGTAGACGCGCGTGCAGACGCCGCGGCGCTGCGGGGCAGCGACCTTCTTCTTGCGCCCCTTGCCGGACTTCAGACCGGGGGTGGAGAGCTTCTTCTTGGGCACCTTGCGGCCCTTGCGGACAAGCTGGGAAGTCGTAGGCATGCGGCCGGTGATGCTAGCAACCCTCGCGGGGCCTCAACGCGCGCGCGGCACGGGCTTGATCGCCAGGCCCGTGCGCCGCTTGCCGTCGGCGCCCGGATACGTGATGCGATAGGAGGCGCCGCCGCGGTGCGCGATCGTGCGCCGGAAGGACGAGCGCCCGTCGACCGACAGCCGCGCCACCCGCGTCCAGCGGCCGCCCCTGACCTGGCGTTGCAGGACGACGACCTTGCGGCCCGCGCCGAGGCGCAGGCGTCCGTAGACGAGCACCTTTCCCTTCGCCTGCAGCTGGGCGAACAGGCCGGCGAGGAAGGTTCGGGCGACGACCTTCTCCGAGCCGTCGACGTGCAGCAGCCCCGTCGAGTACTCGCCGAACGGGCGGCTCTCGCTCTGCGACACGCGCACGGGCGCGGGCGGCTGGTCGCGCAGGAGAAACTGCGCGAAGGAGCGCACGGTCGGCACGCGGTCGGCGAGGTACTCCGCCCACGTCATCCAGCGCGCCTGCTGGCGCTCGTCGACGCGCGGGCGACCCGGGATGCCCTTCGTCTCGTAGCCGAACTCCGTGAGGTAGATGCGCCGGTTGGCCGGCGCGATGCGGCCCATCTT
>JAUXSD010000274.1 GCA_030681525.1 Solirubrobacteraceae bacterium | reverse complement strand
GTCGCCGGGCGCGCCGCCCGCCTCGGCGACGAGCCGCGCCGCCTCGAGCGCGATGAACGAGCCCAGCCGGTTGTCCATCGAGCGCGACACGACACGGTCGTTGCGCAGCTCCAGCGGCTCGCCGGCGATCACCGCGACGTCGCCGATGCGCACGAGCTCGCGCGCCTCGTCGCCGTCCTTGGCGCCGACGTCGATGTGCAGGTCGCGCAGCTTGGGCACCTTCTCGCGCTCCTCCTCCTTGAGCAGGTGGATCGCCTTGCGCCCGGCCACGCCGCAGACCACCCCGTTGCGGGTCATGAGCTCGACGCGCTGGCCGACGAGGATCTGCGGGTCCCACCCGCCGACGCCCATGAAGCGCAGGAAGCCGTTGTCGTCGATGTGCGTGACGATCAGGCCGATCTCGTCGATGTGCCCGACGACGGCGAGAAACGGGGCGCCGTCCGTCGTCCCCTTGACGCGCGCGACGACCGAGCCCATGACGTCGACCTCGACGTCGTCGGTGAACGCGCGGCCCGCTTCGGCGAAGACGGCGGCGGGGGCCGTCTCGTAGCCCGAGGGCCCGGCGGCGGTGAGCAGCTTGCGAAGGACGTCGGGTAGCGGCATGGGGAGCAGGCTACCCGCGCCGCTGCGGTCGTTTGCGTTTGCGAGGATGCGCGAAGAACGCCTGGATGCTCCTCGCCGTCGCCATCTTCGCCACCGCGCTCCTGGTCATCGCGACCGAGCGCGTCGATCGCACGAAGGTCGCGCTCGTCGGCGCGATGCTCGTCGTGCTCTCGCAGACGATCGACCAGGAGCACGCCATCGAGGCGGTCGACTGGGAGACGATCGGCCTGCTCGCCGGGATGATGCTCATCGTCAAGGTCACCGAGCCGACCGGGATCTACACGTTCCTGGCGATCCGGGCCGGTCAGATGGCGCGCGGACGGCCGTTCGCGGTGGTGCTGTCGCTGGCGCTGTCGACCGCGCTGCTGTCGGCGTTCCTCGACAACCTCACGACGGTCCTGCTCATGGTGCCGATCACGTTCCTGCTGGCCGACGCGCTGGACATCGACCCGATCCCGCTCGTGCTCATCGAGATCATCGCCTCGAACATCGGCGGTACGGCGACGCTCATCGGCGATCCGCCGAACATCCTCATCGCGGGCGCGACCGACCTGACGTTCTCGGACTTCGTCGTCAACCTGGCGCCGATCTCGGCCGTGGCCTTCGTCGTCGTCACCGGCCTGCTGTACCTCTTCTTCCGCAAGCGCCTGCAGATCGCGCCCGAGGCGCGCGCGCGCGTCATGGAGCTCGACGCGCGCCGCTCGATCGAGGACATGGACGAGCTCAAGCGCACGCTGCCCGTGCTCGTCCTCACGATCTTCGCGTTCTTCATCCACGGCGCGATCGGCGTCGAGCCGGCGACCGTCGCGCTGACGGGCGCGACGATCATGCTGCTGCTCACCCGCCAGACGGTGGAGGAGGCGCTGCGCGGGATCGAGTGGCCGACGCTGTTCTTCTTCGTCGGGCTGTTCGTGATGGTCGGCGCGCTCGAGGAGAAGGGCGCGATCAAGGAGGTCGCGGACGGGATCGCCGCCGTCACCAACGGCGACCGCACGGCCGAGCTGCTGGGGATCATGTGGGTCTCGGCGATCGGCTCGGGCGTGATCGACAACATCCCCTTCACCGCGACGATGATCCCGGTGGTCGAACAGCTGCAGGGCGGCGCCGGCAGCGACGACGCCTACTGGTGGGCGCTGTCGCTGGGCGCCTGCTTCGGCGGCAACTTCACGCTGATCGCGGCGGCCGCCAACGTCGCCGCGGCGGGGATGGCCGATCGCGCCGGCCGGCCGATCGGCTTCCTCACCTTCCTCAAGGTCGGCATCCCGGCGACGCTCGTCTCGATGCTACTGGCGACCGGCTACGTCGCCTTGCGATATCTCTAACAGCAGGAGGACGTGCATGAGCCCGCAGAGGATCGCCAGCACCATCCGCCGCGAGGTTCCCTCGCTGCGTGACGACGAGCGCCTCGTCGACGCCGTCGCGCAGATCATCCAGATCGACGTCCCCGCGCTGCCCGTCGTCGACGCGCGCGGCAAGCTGCTGGGGATCTTCGGCGAGCGCGAGTTCATCGCCGCGCTGTTTCCCGGCTATCTCACGACCCTCGGCTACGCCGGCTTCGTCCCGCGCTCGCTCGACGAGGCGCTCGAGAAGCGCGCGACCTGCGTCGACGAGCCGGTCGCCAAGCACATGAACACCGAGCACATCGACGTCGGCGAGGACTTCTCCGACACCCAGCTGGCCGAGATCTTCCTGCATCACCGGGTGCTGATCATCCCGATCGTCGACGGCGGCCGGGTCACGGGCATCGTGACGCGCGAGGACTTCAGCCGGGCGCTCGGGGAGCGCCTGACCGCACCGCCGTGACCTCGCGCTGGATGACGCTGCTGCTGATGACGCGGCTGCTGGCCGCGGCGGTGGCCGTCATGCTGCTGCTCGTCCATCGGGTCACCGCCCACGACGCAGAGCTCATCCTCGCCGTGGTCGCCTACACCGCCGGCTCGCTCGGCGTGCTCAGGGCGGTGCCGCGCCTGCAGCTCGCGCCGGCGGCGTGGCTCGCCGACGGCGCGCTCGCGCTCGCGCTCGTCGTGGCGTCGGAGGATTGGCGCAGCCCGTTCTACGTCCTCATGCTCACCGCGCTGATTTTGCCCTCGACCGGCCAATCGTTCCGGCGCGCGCTCGGCTGGGGCCTGGCGTTCGCGATGGCGTACCTCGGCGTGGCGGTCTACACCGAGCTCGACGCCAACACGCTGGAGAGCACGATCCGGCTGGAGACGATCGCGACGCACCTCATGGTGCCGCTCGTCGTCGTGCTGGCGCTGGCGTACGCCGCCGACGTGCTCGAGCGCCTGCGCGACGAGCGACTGCGCTCCGAGCGCCTGGCCGTGGAGAGCGAGCGTCAGCGGATCGCGTGGGAGCTGCACGACTCCGCCAAGCAGCGCGTCCACGCCGCGCACCTCGTGCTCAGCGCCCTGCAGGGGCAGGTCGAGGGCGCCCAGGCGCAGCTCGTCGGCCACGCGCTCGCGGAGCTGCGCGCCGCCGGCGCCGACATGGACACGAGCGTCGCCGAGCTGCGCACGCCGCTGGAGGGCCGCTCGGTTGAGCGGATGCTCGAGGAGCGCGCGGGCGAGCTCGCGCCGGTCACCGAGGCGCAGATCACCGTGCGCGGATCGCTCGGCGAACTGCCCGCGCACGTCGCCGCGCACGTCTACCGCATCGGCGCCGAGGCCCTGACGAACGCCGTGCGCCACGGCGGCGCCGAGCACGTCGACGTCGTCCTCGCCCGCAACGGCTCGGCCGCGACGATCGAGGTGCGCGACGACGGCCGCGGGCTGCCGGCGATTCGCCGCCCGGGCTCCAACGGGCTGCGCTCGATGCGCGCCCGCGCCGACACGATCGGCGCGACGCTGTCGCTCGGGCCCGGCGACGGCGGCCGCGGGACGAGCGTCGTACTGTCCTTGCAGACCGATCCCGACCCAGGGAGCCCGAAGCCATGATCCGGATCCTCATCGTCGACGACCACCCCGCCATGCGCGCCGGACTGACCGCCGTGCTGCGCGCCGAGCCGGGCTTCGTCCCGCTCGACGCCGCGACGTCGGAGAAGGATCTCTGGCCGACGCTGAACCGCACGAAGCCCGACGTCGTCGTGCTCGACTACCACCTGCCGGGCGACGACGGCCTCGTGCTCTGCCGGCGCATCAAGCGCCAGGTGCCGGCCCCCGCGGTGCTGCTGTACTCCGCCTACGCCGAGGCCGCGCTGACGATCCCGGCACGGCTGGCCGGGGCCGACGGCCTGGTGAGCAAGAACGCGCCGGCCAACGAGCTCTACGACGCCATCCGCCGTGTGGCGCGCGGCGAGCGCGTGCTGCCGCCGATCTCGCGCGAGCTGCTCGACGACGCCGGCAACCGCCTGAGCTCCGAGGAGCTGCCGGTCCTCGGGATGACGATGGAGGACACGCCGCTGCGCGACATCGCGTCGACGCTCGGCGTCGAGCCGACCGAGATCGCGCACCGCATCGACCGGATGATCAAGCGCCTGAAGATCGACGTTCCCGCGCCGCGCTCCGCGGGGTAGCCGTGGCCGGCGCGAGCGACGGCGTGGCGGTCGAGTTCCCCGGCCGTCCCCACGGGCCGGTGCGCAACATCCTCCTGCGCGTCGGGATCGCGCTCGCGCTCATCCTGTTCGTCGCGCTGCTGACCTACGTCGGGCGCGACGGCTACGTCGACCCCGAGGACGACGACGTCGGCCTGCTCGATGCGTTCTACTACTCCACGGTCAGCATCACGACGACGGGCTACGGTGACGTCCGGCCGGTCAGCGACGGCGCCCGGCTGGTGACGACGATCTTCGTGACGCCGGCGCGGGTGCTCTTCCTCATCCTGCTCGTCGGCACCACACTTGAGATCCTTGCCCAGCGCAGCCGCGATGCCTACCGCCGCTCACGCTGGAAGCGAACCTTGAACGACCACATCATCATCTGCGGCTTCGGCGTCAAGGGACGCAGCGCGCTGCGCACCCTGCTCGACAAGGGCGTCAGCGACGAGGAGGTCGTCGTCATCGACGAATCGCCCGACGCGCGGGAGCACGCCACCGGAGCCGGGCTGACCGTGGTCTGCGGCAACGCCGCCTCGACGGACGTCCTGCGCCATGCCGGGATCGAGACGGCGCGCTCGATCATCGTCGCGGTCAACCGCGACGACACGGCGGTGCTCGTGACGCTGACCGCCCGCGAGCTCAACCCGAGGGCGACGATCGTCGCGGCGGTGCGCGAGGCCGAGAACGTCCACCTGCTGCGCCAGAGCGGCGCGACGTCGGTCATCACGTCGGCCGACGCCGCGGGCCGCCTGCTCGGCTTCGCCGTGCGGCAGCCGCAGGTCACGGAGGTGCTCGAGGACCTCATGCGGGTCGGGCAGGGCCTCGACATCGCCGAGCACGAGGTGGGCGAGGACGAGGCCGGGCCGATCCGGGGCCTCGGCATCGCGGGGCCCGTCGTGGCGGTCGCCCGCGGCGAGGATCTCATGCGCTTCGACGATCCGCGCGCGGCGGCGGTGCAGGCCGGTGACCGCGTCGTGCACCTGCGCAGCCACCGCACGTAGCGGCGCCGGCCGGTCTCAGGCGGGCTCGGGCTCGGGCTCGGCCGTCGCGAGCCGGCGCAGGATCGGCGGCACGATCAGCGTCGTGATGACCGACATTCCGACGATGATCGCGAACATCTCGCCGTCGATCGTGCCGGTGGCGTTGCCGATGCCGGCCACGATGATCCCGACCTCGCCGCGCGGCACCATCCCGACGCCGACGAACGCGGCGTCGCGGCGGCCCATGCGCATGGCGCCGAGGTAGGCGCCGGCGAACTTCGTGACGACGGCGAGGACGGTGACGCCGGCCAGCAGCAGCAGCGTGTCGAGGTCGCCGAAGGCCGCGAGCGACATCTCGAGGCCGATGAAGGCGAAGAAGAACGGGGGAAAGAACGCATACAGCGGCGCGACCTCCTCCTCGATCGGATGCTGGTCGCGCGTCTCGGCGACGATCATGCCGGCCAGGAACGCGCCGATGATCGCGGCCAGGCCGATCTGCGAGGCGAACGCCGCGAGGCCCAGGCAGATGATCACGGCGGGCAGCAGCGGCGACTCGGAGAAGCGCGGCGTGTGCAGCAGCGCGGGCCGCCGGCCGAGCAGCTGCGTCCCGCCGAGCGCGATGAACACGACGAACGCGACGGCGATGCCGGCCGTCACCGCGATCGAGCCGATGTCGACGCCGCCCTCCGCCGCGACGCCGGCGGCGACCGCGACGAGCAGCAGCGCCAGGATGTCGTCGACGATCGCGGCGCCGAGGATCGTGCGGCTCGTGCGCCGCTCGAGCACGCCGAGGTCGATGAGCACGGCCGACGTGATGCCGACGCTCGTCGCGACGAGCGCGGCGCCGATGAACAGCGAGGTGCCGGTGCTCTCGCCGAGCGCTGCGCCCAGCGCGATGCCGCCCGCGAACGGGATCACGACACCGAGGATGCCGACCGAGACGGCGGTCGGGCCGACCTCGCGCAGGTCCGACAGCTTCGTCTCGAGGCCGACCCAGAACAGCAGGAAGACGACGCCGAGCTCGGCGAACACCTCGAGCACCTCGCTGGGCTCGACGAGACCGAAGACCGCGGGGCCGACGAGCAGGCCCGCGAGGATCTCGCCGACGAGCGTCGGCTGGCGCAGGCGCCGAAACAGCTCGTCGCCGAGCTTGGCGGCGAGCAGGACGATGAACAGGTCCGTCAGGACGTCCGCGATACCGGCGGATGCGGCGATGGGCACGTGCGGTTCCTCTCGATCCGGGCAGGGGCAGTCCGTGCCGACCAGTCTTCCCGGCGCACCGCGACCGAGGCTATCGAGGCTACGCGTGTCCGACGAGGACGCCGACGGTGGCGACGATGACGCCGCCGAGCGTGACCTGGATGAGCGACGTCTTCAGCGGCACGCCGAGGAAGCGCTTGCGCACCCAGGCGATGAGCACGAGCTCGATCGAGACGACGATGTACGCGACGGTGAGCGCCGTGTCGAGGTCGTTGATGAGAAACGGCAGCGCGTGCGCGGTGCCGCCGACGAACGTGGCGACGCCGGTGATCATGCCGCGCGAGAGGGCGGCGCCGCGGCCGGTGATCTGGCCGTCGTCGGACAGGCCCTCGGACATGCCCATGCTGATCGCGGCGCCGAGCGCGGCGGCGAGGCCGACGAGCAGCGCGGCGTGCGAGCCGGCGATGTACGCCGTGGCGAAGATCGGCGCGAGCGTCGAGATCGTGCCGTCGATGAGGCCGATCAGCGCGGGCTGGATGACCTGCAGCAGGCGCTGGCGCTCGTCGGCGGCGCGCCAGCGGCGAACGAGCGTCAGGTCTGCGGTGGTCACGGCGCCAGTCTACCCACTATCACAAGAAACTTGCTATAAGGACTCCCTAACTAGGATGCCCTAAGATGGATAGCGTGACCGACGATCTCTCGACAGCCCTGCGCGCGCGTGGGATGCGGGTTACCCCGCAGCGGGTGCTGCTGCACCGTGCGCTGAGGGAGCTCGACCGCCACGTCACGGCCGACGAGCTGCTCGAGTCCGTCTCCGACCGCCTGCCCAACATCGCGCTGCCGACGATCTACGCGACGCTCGACCTGCTCGAGGAGCTCGGGATGGTGCGCCGCGTCCAGCGCGCCGGTACGACGCTGTTCGACCCGCGCGTCGAGCCCCACCACCATCTCGTCTGCACGCGATGCGGGTCGATGCAGGACATCGACTTCGAGCTCGACACCGCGCGGCTGGAGCGCGCGGCGGCGAAGCGCGGGTTCGTGCACGAGCGCACCGAAGCCGTGGTGCACGGGCGCTGCGCATCCTGCCGCGACGCGGCTGCTCAGGCTGGGGCGAGCAGCCCGCGCAATGCGGCGGCGACGTAGGCGGGCTCGTACATGACCTGCTGACAGGTGAAGCGCACGCCGCGCCCGAACAGCGTCGCGCCGCTGTCGATGCGCAGCGATGTCGGCGATGCGGAGATCGAGGGGGTCTGCCCCATTGCGTCCCCCATGAGGACGATCTCGCGGTGACCCCTCCATGCGCAGCGATGCTCCGCCGAGAACGTGACCGAACAGCGCGCGTCTACGTCAATTCAGACGCGAATCAGACTCAGCGGTCGCGCAGCTGGCGCAGCACGTACTGGAGGATGCCGCCGTGGCGGAAGTACTCCGCCTCCTTCGGCGTGTCGATCCGCACGCGCGCCTCGAACTCGTGGTCGTCCGCGCGCACCATGACCGCGTCGGGGATCTGCTCGCCGGCGTTCATCGGCTCGGCCAGGCCGGTGATCGAGAAGACCTCCTCGCCGGTCAGCCCGAGCTCGGCCGCGGCGGCCGGCAGTTGCAGCGGCAGCACGCCCATCCCGATGAGGTTGGACCGGTGGATGCGCTCGAAGGACTGCGCCAGCACCGCGCGCACGCCCAGCAGCCGCGTGCCCTTCGCCGCCCAGTCGCGCGACGAGCCCGAGCCGTACTCCTTGCCGGCCAGGACCACCAGCGGCGTGCCCTCCTCGAGGTACTTCAGCGCCGCCTCGTAGATCGGCATCTGCACCGGCGACGCGTGCGCCGAGAACTTCGTCGTGACGCCGCCCTCGGTGCCCGGCGCGAGCTGGTTGCGCAGCCGGATGTTCGCGAACGTCCCGCGCACCATCACCTCGTGGTTGCCGCGCCGCGCGCCGTAGGAGTTGAAGTCGCGCGGCGACACGCCGTTCTCCTGCAGGTACAGCCCGGCCGGCGAGTCGGGCTTGATCGAGCCCGCCGGCGAGATGTGGTCGGTCGTGACCGAGTCGCCGAGCATCGCGAGCACGCGCGCGCCCTCGATGTCCGACACCGCCGCGGGCTCGGCCGGCATCCCCTCGAAGTACGGCGGCAGGTGGACGTAGGTCGAGCCCTCGTCCCACGCGAAGCGGTCGCCCGTCGGCACCTGCAGGGAGTTCCAGCGCTCGTCGCCGGCGAAGACGTCGTCGTAGGAGGAGCGGAACATCTCCGAGCGCACCGCCTGCTCGACCATCTCGCCGACCTCCTGGCCCGACGGCCACAGGTCGCGCAGGTAGACGTCGACACCGTCGCGGTCGACGCCGATCGGGTCGTTGACGATGTCGGCGTCCATCGAGCCCGCCAGCGCGTAGGCCACGACGAGCGGCGGCGACGCCAGGTAGTTCATCTTCACGTCGGGGTTGATGCGGCCCTCGAAGTTGCGGTTGCCCGACAGCACCGACACGACCGCGAGGTCGTGCTCGGCCACCGCCTCGGACACCGAGCGCGGCAGCGGACCCGAGTTGCCGATGCACGTCGTGCACCCGTAGCCGACGAGATGAAAGCCGAGCGCCTCGAGGTCGTCGGTCAGCCCGGCGTGGTCGAGGTACTTCGTCACGACCTTGGAGCCCGGCGCCAGCGAGGTCTTCACCCACGGCTTGGACTCCAGGCCGCGCGCGACCGCGTTGCGCGCCACCAGCCCCGCGGCGAGCATGACCGACGGGTTGGAGGTGTTCGTGCACGACGTGATCGCGGCGATGACGACGTGGCCGTTGTCCAGCCGCGTCTGCGTGCCGTCGACGACGATCGGCACGCTGTTGTCGACGTGGCCCGCCTCGCGCGCGGCGGCGATCGCCTCGGCGTGGTCGGCATCGGTCGCGTGCTCCGGCGGCCGGACGCCGCGCCCCTCCGTGTAGACCGGCGGGTCGGAGGCCGGAAACGACAGCGCGTCGAACTCGATCGTGTCGCCCAGCGCGGCCTCGGCGTCGTCCTCGTTCTGCGGCGCGTAGTCCTGCAGCGCGATCCGGAACGCCGCCTGCGCCTCGCTCAGCGCGACGCGGTCCTGCGGGCGCTTCGGCCCCGCGAGCGAGGGCACGACATCGCCGAGGTCCAGCGCGATCGTGTCGGAGTACACGGGCTCGGGCGAGGACTCGTCGTGCCACAGCCCCTGCTCTCGCGCGTACGCCTCGACGAGCTCGATGAGCTCCTGCGGGCGGCCGGAGAAGCGCAGATAGCGGATCGTCTCGGCGTCGATCGGGAAGATCGCGCAGGTCGAGCCGAACTCCGGGCTCATGTTGCCGATCGTCGCGCGGTCGGCCAGCGGCAGCGACGCCAGCCCCTGGCCGTAGAACTCGACGAACTTGCCCACCACGCCGCGCTCGCGCAGCATCTCGGTGACGGTCAGCACGAGGTCGGTCGCCGTCGCACCCTCCGGCAGCGAGCCGCGCAGCTTGAAGCCGACGACCTCGGGGATGAGCATCGGCATCGGCTGACCGAGCATCGCGGCTTCGGCCTCGATCCCGCCCACGCCCCAGCCGAGCACGCCGAGGCCGTTGATCATCGTCGTGTGCGAGTCGGTGCCGACCAGCGTGTCCGGGTACGCCACGCCGTCGCCGTCGACGAACACCACGCGCGCGAGGTACTCGAGGTTGACCTGATGCACGATGCCCGTGTCCGGCGGCACCACCGCGAAGTTGTCAAACGCCGTCTGGCCCCAGCGCAGGAACGCGTAGCGCTCCTCGTTGCGCTCGAACTCGCGCTCGGCATTGCGGGTGAACGCGTCGCGGCTGCCGAACGCGTCGACCTGGACGGAGTGATCGATGACGAGCTCGGCCGGCACCAGCGGGTTGATGAGCGCCGGGTCGCCGCCCATCGCCGCCATCGCGTCGCGCATCGCCGCGAGGTCGACGACCGCGGGTACGCCGGTGAAGTCCTGCATGACCACGCGGGCGGGCGTGAACGCGATCTCCTTCGAGGGCACCGCCGTCGGCTCCCACCCCGCCAGCGCCTCGATGTCGGCCGCCGTCACCGAGCCGTTGCCCTCGGTGCGCAGCAGGTTCTCGAGCAGGATCTTCAGCGAGAACGGCAGGCGCGCCACGTCGAAGCGCGAGGCCAGCGCGTCGAGACGGAAGATGTCGACGGTGCGCGCTCCGACCTCGAGGGTGCTGCGGGCATCGAAGCTGTTCGTGGACAAGGAGCGGATCTCCGGGGGGTGGGAGGTCGGCGCGGGCCGGTGATCTGAGGCCCACGCTGGGACGAATCTCTGAGTGTGGCAGCACCGGCCCGGTACCTGCGGCGCGGCCGCCATCAGTCCGCCTTCTGGAGCAACGCGGCGCGACCGTCCTCTAACCTGCGGGCGGGGAGCATGCTGTGCACGCCACGGGCTCGAGCGATGGTCGGGGGCCGCGCCTCGTCGGGCGTGGGCGTGAGCTTGCGCAGCTGGACGCCGCGCTGGAGAGCGCGCTGCGCGGCCGCGGCGGTCTCGTGCTGCTCACCGGCGAGCCGGGCATCGGCAAGACCGCGCTCGCGCGCGAGTTCGTCGAGCACGCCGCCGAGCGCGGCGCCGCGTGGGCCTGGGGCAGCTGCTGGGACGGTGGCGGCGCACCGGCCTACTGGCCGTGGGTGCAGGTCGGGCGCACGCTTGTGCGCAGCGCCGATCGCGCTGCGCTGAAGGTCGCGCTCGGCCCCGGCGCCCCCTGGATCGCCGGCCTGCTGCCCGAGCTGAGCGACACCCTCGGCGAGGCCGCGCAGCCCTCCGAGCTGGACTCCGACCAGGCCCGCTTCCGCCTCTTCGATGCGCTCGCCACCCTGCTGTCGACCGCCGCCGAGCAGCAGCCGCTGGTCATCGTCCTCGACGACCTGCACTGGGCCGACGCGTCGTCGGTGCTGGCGCTCGAGTTCGTCGCCCGCGCGCTGCCCGACGTGCCGCTGCTGGCGATCGCCGCGTACCGCCACGCCGAGGCGCACGCGCGCCCCGAGCTGGCGGCGCCGCTGGGCGGCCTCGCGCGCGCCGCGATGCGCCTGCCGCTGGAGGGCCTCGGCCGCGACGAGGTCGCCGAGCTCGCGGCGGTCCGCGCGCGCGGCCTAGCCGCCGGCGAGCCCGAGCAGATCGCGCCGCAGCTCGTCGCGGCGGTCCACCACGCCAGCGCCGGCAACCCGTTCTTCGTCGACGAGCTCGTGCAGCTGCTGGCCTCGCAGGGCCGGCTGCACGACGCCCGGGCCGCCGCGGACCCGCTGCCGCTGCCCGACGGCGTGCGCGACGCGATCCGCCGCCGCCTCAGCCCGCTCGAGCCGGACGTCACGCGGGCGCTCGGCGCCGCCGCGGTCATCGGCGGCGTGTTTCGCCTGCAGACGCTGGCGCGCGTGCTCGGCGAGCCGACCGCGACCGTGCTCGCCTGGCTGGAGCTGCCGTTGCGCGGCGGCATCGTCGTCACCGGCGGCGACCCCGGGCGCTTCGGCTTCGCGCACGCGCTCGTGCGCGACACGCTGCTCGAGAGCCTCGGCGCCACGCGCCGCGCGCGGCTTCACCTCGAGGTCGCCGAGACCCTGGAGGAGGCCTACCGCGATCACCTCGAGCCGCACCTCGCCGAGATCGCCCACCACTTCCTGCAGGGCGCGGCCGAGGGCGGCGCCGAGCGGGCGGTCGACTACGCCGCGCGAGCGGCTCAGCGCGCCGTCGTGCAGTTCGCCTACGAGGAGGCCGCCCGGCTCTACGAGCACGCGCTCGACGTCGCTGCCTCGCTGCCGGCCGACGAGCCGCGCGCGTGGCGCCTGGCCCAGGGCCTCGGCGAGGCGCGCATGCGGGCCGGCGACGTCGACGGCGCGCTGCGGGCGCTGCGCACCGCGGCCGAGCACGCCCGCCGGCTGGACGACCCCGAGCGCCTGGCGCAGACCGCGCTCGCCGGGACGCTCGGCGCACTGTCGCCGGGCCTCGTCGAGCCCGAGCTCGTCGCGACCCTCGAGGAGGCGCTGGTGCGGCTGGATGCGCTGGCGCCCGAGGAGCCGCTGCAGGGCGCGACGATCGACGGCCTGCGCTGTCACCTGCGGGTGCAGCTCGCGCTGGCGCTGTACTGGTCGCCCGAGCGCGAGCGCCGCGAACGGCTCGTCGACGAGGCGCTGGGGCTCGCGCGGGCGCTGTACAGCGGAGCGGCGGCGCGCAGCTCCGCGACGCACCGCGTGCTGGCCGACCGCACGCTGGCGTTCGCCCTCGCGCAGGGCTTCGTCGCCGTCTGGGGGCCCGACACCGTCACACGCGGGCTGCCGATCTCGCTCGAGGCGCTCGAGCTGTGTGAGCGCACGAACGACGCCGAGCTGGGAATGCAGGTGCGGCTGTGGCGCATCAGCCTCCTGCTCGAGCTCGACGACCCGCACCGCGCCGAGGACGAGATCGAGGCCTTCGGCTCCACCGCACGCCGGCTCGGCCAGCCGCGGATGCTCGTCTACGACCCGCTGCACCGCGCAATGGCCGCACACCTGCGCGGCGACTTCGCGTCGGCGGAGCGGTTCACGGGCCAGGCCGTCGAGCAGTCGCGCGACGTGCGCGGCTCGATCGCGCCGATCATCGCCGACGACCAGACGTTCTTCGCGCAGCGCATGCAGGGCCGCCACCGCGACGTCGAGGCGCTCGTGCGGCGCAACGCGCGCCGCCTGCCGGCGATGCGCCGCTGGCGCTGCGGCCTGGCGGTCGTGCTCGCCGAGCTGGGTCGCGAGCACGAGGCGCGGCGCGAGCTCGAGCATCTGGCCGCCGCCGACTTCGGCGACGTCCCGCGCGACGAGCTCTGGCTCGTCGCGATGTCGCAGCTCGCCGAGCTGTGCACGCTGCTCGACGACCGCCCGCGCGCGCACCGCCTCTACGAGCTGATGGTCGCCTACGAAGGGCGCAACGTCGTGTCGCTGGGCGCCGTCTACCTCGGCCCGGTGGCGCGCTACCTCGGCGTCCTGGCGATGACGATCGGCGAGGACGAGCGCGCGCTCGGCCACCTCGAGACCGCGCGCTCGGCCGCCGAGCGCATGGGCGCGCGGCCGATCGTCGTGCTGACGGCGCTCGACGCCGCCGAGGTGCTGGCGCGCCGTGCCGCCCCCGGCGACGCCCCGCGCGCCCGCGCGCTCGTGCTGCGCGTCGCCGACGAGGCCGCGCATCTGGGGATGGACGGCGCGGTCGCGCGCGCCGATGCGCTCCTGGCCCGCCTGGAGGAGACGCCGCGGTCCGCGCAGCGCTCGCGTGGCGATCTGCCGCGGCGGGCCGTGCTGCGGCGCGAGCAGGACGTCTGGCTGCTGGAGTACGGCGGGCGCAGCGTCTGCCTGCACGACGCCAAGGGACTGCATCACCTGGCGACGCTGCTCGAGCGTCCGGGCACGGCGGTCGCCTCGCTCGCCCTGGCCGACGCGATCAGCGGCGGGCGCGAGATCCAGACGACCGCGCTCGCGGCCCAACGCGCGCAGGCGCGGGAGCTGCGCGACGAGCTCGCCGAAGCGCAGGCGTTCAACGACCCCGAGCGCGTCTCGCGTGCGCGCGACCGACTCGAGCTGATCGCCGCCGACATCGAGCAGGCCGACGAACGCACGAGCGCGGCGAGCGAGCGCGCGCGGATCAACGTGACCCGCGCGATCAAGGCCGCGCTGCGGCGGATCGCCGAGCAGGAGCCCGATCTCGGCCACGTCCTGCGCGGCACGGTGCGCACCGGGACGTCGTGCCGCTACGAGCCCGATCCGGGTAGCCCGCTGACATGGGAGATCGAGCGATAGGGGCGCGTCCGGGGCACCGTCCCGCGCCGCGCGGCATGTCGCGAGTAGGGTGGCCGCGGGTGTGGGAACAACGCTGCCCGAGGAACGGGTGATCGGCGCCTGGGACTCGTCGGGTGAGGGTCCGCTCGTCGGCCGTGTTCGCGAGCTGCGCGAGCTGCACGACGCGTTCGAGGACGCCTGTCGCGGCCGGGGCGGCGTCCACATCGTGCTCGGCGATCCCGGCGTCGGCAAGACGCGGCTCGCCGCGGCGCTCGCCGAGCACGCCCGCGCCGCGGGCGCGCGCGTGATCTGGACGCGCGGCTGGGGGCGCGCGGCACCCGCCTACTGGCCGTGGGTCGAGGTCGTGCGCGGCCTCACGCATGGCGTGGACGGGGTGACGCTGCGCCGCGAGCTGGGCGGCGCGGCCGACGGGCTGTTGCGCCTGTTGCCGGAGCTCGCCGAGCGCCTGCCGGACCCCAACCCGTGCGCGGCCGCCGAGGATGACTCCGAGACGTCGCGCTTCGCGCTGTTCGACGCCGTCGTGGCGCTGCTGCGCGTGCGCAGCGCCGGCGGCCCCGTCCTGATCCTCATGGACGACCTGCAGGCCGTCGACGAGGGCTCGCTGATCGCGCTGGACTTCGTGTCGCGGATGCTGCGCGACGCCGCCGTGCTGCTCGTCGTGACGATGCACGAACGCGTGCCCGATCGCACCCCCGAAGCACAGATGGCGCTGCAGAACATCCTGCGCTCGGGCCGGCGCCTCGTGCTCGGCGGCCTGTCGCGCGGCGACGTGGGCCGGCTCATCGAGCTGACCAGCGGCGAGCCCGCCGCGCCGGCGCTCATCGACGCCGTGCACGCCGTCACCGAGGGCAACCCGTTCTTCGCGCGCGAGGTCCTGGCGCTGCTGCTGGCCGAGGGACGGCTGCAGGATCCGCCCGACGAACTGCCGCTGCCCGACGGCGTGCGCGAGACGATCCGCCGCCGCCTCGAGCCGCTCGACGAGCCCCAGTTCGCGACGGTCGAGCTCGCCGCGATCATCGGCCGCACGTTCAATCTCGCGACGCTCGAGCACGCGTCGGCGCTGGATCGCGACAGCGTGCTCGACGCGCTCGACGCGGCGACCGAGCTCGGTCTCGTCGAGCCCGTCGCCGGCACCCTCGGCGAGTACCGCTTCAGCCACGTGCTCATCCGCGACACGCTCTTCACCGGCATGCCGATCGCCGCACGCCTGACCGGCCACCGCGTCGTCGGAGAGGCGCTCGAGCAGGTCTATCGGGGCGCGATCGAGGCGCACCTGGCGCAGATCGCCCACCATTTCCTGTGCGCCGCGCCGCGCGGGGACATCGCCAAAGCCGTCGACTACGCCGAGCGCGCCGCCCACCGCGCGCTGGACCTGCTCGCCTACGAGCAGGCCGCGGACCTGTTCGAGCGCGCGCTGGCCGTGCTCGAGCGCCTCGACAGCGACGTGGCGCGTCGCGCGGCGCTGCTGCTCGGTCTCGGCACGGCGCAGTCGCGCGCGGGCCGGCCGGCCGCGCGGGCGACGTTCGAGGCGGCGATCGCCGCCGCGCGCGCGATCGACGCCGACGACGTCTTCGCTCGCGCGGCGCTGGGTGTCGCGCCGTTCGCGCTGACCCCGGGCTACGTCGACGACGCGCACGTCGCGCTGCTCGGCGAGGCGCTCGAGCGCGTCGGGCCCGCCGATGCGCCGCTGCGCGTCTCGCTGCTGGGCTCGCTGGCCGTCGCGCTGTACTGGTCGGATGCCGTCGACCGGCGCGCGGCGCTGGCCGGCGAGGCGCTGGAGATGGCGCGACGGCTCGGCGACGCGCCCACGCTGGCGATCGCGCTCAGCGCGGCACAGCTCGCGACGACCGGACCGGACGTCAACGAGCAGGGGCTCGCGTGGCTCGACGAGCTGTTCGCGATCACGGCACGGACCGGCGAGACCGTGATGTCGCTGGCCGCGCGCAGCCGTCACGTCGACCTGCTGCTCGAGCTCGACGACATCGACGCCGCCGATCTGGCCATCGAGACGCTGGCGCGGCTCGCGCGCGAGAGCCGCGACCCGCGGGCGAACGCGTTCGTCCCGCTGCACCGCGCCCGCCGCGCCGCGATGGAGGGTCGCCTGGACGACGCGCAGCGCATCCTCGACGAGGTCGCCGCCGTTGCCGACGGGCTGACCGACTCGACCGTGCCCATCACCGTCGCGTCGCAGACGCTCCTGCTCACCTCCCTGCGCCACGGTCCGGGCGAGATCGCCGAAGGCGTGCGCCACTACGCCGCCGGCTCGCCCGCGATGCCGGTCTGGCGCGCGGCGCTCGCGGCCGCGCTCGCCGACCTCGGGCGCCGCGAGGAGGCGATCCTCGAGTTCGAGCGGCTGGCCGCCGACGACTTCGCCCCGCTGCCGCGCGACAACCTCTGGCTCGCCGCGATGGCGCTGCTCAGCGAGGCGGCGCTCTCGCTCGAGCTGCCCGACCACGCAATGGCGCTGTACCGCAAGCTCGAGCCGTTCGCCGGGCGCAACGTCGTCCTGCCGACGGTCGGCTTCCTCGGCCCGGTGGAGCTGTGGCTCGGCGTCCTCGCGGGCGTCGCCGGTCGCGACGCCGACGCGCTCGGGTGGTTCGCCGCGGCCACCCAGCGCGCCACGCGCGACGGTGCGCGGCTGAGCGCGACGCGGACCGCGATCGGGGAGGCGGCGGTGCTGCTGCGCGACGGAGGCCCGGCGGCGCGCACACGCGCCGAGGCGCTGCTGACGAGCGCCGCGAGCGACGCCGAGCAGATGGGCCTGCCCTGGCTCGGGCAGCAGGTCGAGACGCTGCGCGCGCAGCTCACCGGGCCGGCGGCGCGGACGGCGGCGTCGGGCCTGGCGAGCGACCCGGGCGTCGCCGAGCTGCGACGGATCGGCGACGTGTGGACGATCACGAGCCACGGACGGTCGATCCACCTCAACGACGGCCGTGGGGTGCGCCTGCTGGCGCTGCTGCTCGAGCGCCCCGACAGCGAGATGCACAGCCTCGACCTCGTCGCAGCGGTCGACGGCGCCGCGCCGAGCGGCCCGCTCATCGAGCGCTCGGGCGGCCAGGAGACGGAGGGCCGCTTCGGCGTGCAGGGCGGCGCCGGCCCCGCGCTCGACGCGAAGGCCAAGGAGGACTACCGCGAGCGGATGGCCGCGCTCGAGGCGGCGCTGGCGACCGCCGAGTCGCGCCGCGACAAGCGCGCCGCCGCCGCGGCGCGCGTGGAGCTCGACTTCGTGCGCCGCGAGCTGGCCTCGGCGGTGGGGATCGGCGGCCGCGACCGCGAGACCGGCTCGCATGCCGAGCGGGCGCGGATCAACGTCACCCGCGCCATCCGGTCGACGCTGAAGCGGATCGCCGGCTACGACGAGCGCATCGGCGCCGAGCTCGAGGCCGGCGTGCGGACCGGCACATTCTGCGTCTACCGGCCCGATCCGCTGCGCCCGGTCGTCTGGACCGTCGACCGCGGCTGAGGCTCAGCCGGTGGTCGTTACACGGGTCGGAACGGCCCGGGCCCCGCCGATGTACGACGTTCATGCGTTCGTCACGCCCACAGAGCAGGATGAACGGCGCGAACGACCACACCTTCCTCTTCGCCGACCTCGTCGGCTACACCTCGTTCACCGAGCGCGTGGGCGACGATGCCGCGGCCGACGTCGCGGTGGCCTTCCAGGCGCGCGCCGAGCGGATGGCGGCCTCCTATGGCTGCGCGGTCATCAAGAAGCTCGGCGACGCGGTGATGATCCACGGCGAGGACCCCGCCCGGGTCGTGGCTCTGGCCCTGCGCCTGCGCCGCGAGCTCGCCTCGGAGCTGCTGTTCCCGCCGCTGCGGATGGGCGTGCACACGGGTCCCGCCGTGCAGCGCGACGGCGACTGGTACGGAGCCACCGTGAACGTCGCCGCGCGGATCGCCGACGACGCCGGCGCGGGCGAGGTCCTGCTGAGCATGAAGACGCGCGAGCGGATCGCGCGCGCCGGTGTGCGGACCGCCGATCGCGGCGCGCGCAGCTTCAAGAACGTGACGGCGCCGCTGGCCGTGTTCGCGGCCGCCGCCTGAGCCCAAGCCCAGCCAGAAGAAAGGGCGCCACGGGGAAGAGGCGCCCTTTCTCCGGTAGGTGCGAGATCCCGGGAACTGCATCGAGACCTCGGTGATTCGGGTTGGCTTGTCCTTGCCTGTCGTCACGGCTTTGGCGTTAGGCGCAAGCGAACGGTGTTCATTCGCCGTGAACGATGTAGCGCGGATGCGCCAACTCTGGACGCTCCGCAGCGCGTGCCGCGACCGGCCACCGGGAGGTTCGGGGCCGGGCCGCGGCTGCGGGCTGGGGGGAGAGGGGAGCTAGCTCGTGATGCGCTCGGCGGCCGGCTTCTCCTGCGCATCCTCCGAGCGCGCCTCGCCGGCCTTCGGGGCCTTGCGCTGGACGGTCTCGCAGGAGCCGTTGAGGTTCTGCGGGGTGGCGTCGGTGATCACGTCGACGGCGTCGAGCAGCGCGCGGTCGTTGCCCGGGCCGCACGTGATGGAGTCGGCCTCGCCGTCACGGGTGCGAAACTCGTCGTTGCCGTTGCCGCCGTCGAGCGTGTCGCCGACGACGTCGCCGGGGCCGCTGACGTCGGCGCGGGCCATCGCCCACAGGGCGTCGTTGCCGTCGCCGCCGACGGAGACGTCGGCGCCGCGGTTGGCGAAGATCGTGTCGTTGCCGGGGCCGCCGTCCTGACCGTCGTCGCCGCTGCCGCCGGCCATGCGGTCGTGGCCGTTCTCACCGAAGGACGTGTCGTTGCCGGTGCCGCCGTAGATGCGGTCGCGCGAGTCGCCGCCGCGCAGCGTGTCGTTGCCCGATGCGCCGAAGATGCGGTCGAAGGAGGTGATGTCGCCGACGGCATTGGCGTCGCCCGTGACGGTGTCGTCGCCGGCGCCGCCGTTGAGCCAGTCGTTGCCCTGCACGCCGGCGATGACGTCGTTGCCGGCGTTGCCGAAGACGCGGTCGTTGCCGGTGCCGCCGTTGAGCGTGTCGGCGCCGGCCAGGCCGCGGATGCGGTCGTTGCCGCCGTTGCCCTTGATCGTGTCGGCCATCGTCGTGCCGCGCAGGCGCTCGCTGCCGGGACCCCCGTTGATCGTCGCGGCGAACGCCGCGGCGGGCAGGATCAGGCTGGCGGTGGCGACGGCTCCGGCAAGCTGGGTCCTCGTGAAGCTCATGCTCTGTCCTCTCGTGGGGGTGTCCTGAACGCATCGTGCGCCGGCGGCGGGAGGATGTGGGGCCGGTCTCACCCACACCTCACCCCTGGTGAGAACTCAATGAGACCCGCGCGTAGACGCCGTCCGCGCGCGCCGGCTGCGTCATCTTGTGTCCATGCACCGCCGGCTGCTCGCATTCGTGCTCGCCTTGGCCCTCCTGGGCGGTGGCGCCACGGCGCTCGCCGCGCCGTCGAAGGGCACGTCGGGAGCGGACCGAATGGTCGGCACGACGAAGGCCGACAAGCTCTACGGTCGCGGCGGCGACGACACGCTGCTCGGCGGTCCCGGCAACGACCGGCTCAACGGCGGACCCGGCAGCGACCTCATCGCCGGGGACGCCGGCCACGACTCGCTCGTCGGCGGCTCCGGGCCGGATTCCCTGCTCGGCGGCTCCGGCAACGATCGAATCGACGCGCGGGGCGGAGCCGGCGACGTGGTCGCGGGCGGCAACGGGCGCGATCGGATCAACGCGGTCGACGGCGCGCGCGACAAGATCACCTGCGGCCCGGGACGCGACAGCGTTCGCGCCGATCGGAGCGATACGGTCAGCCGCGACTGTGAGTCCGTCAAACGAGGATGAGGAGGACGGCGGCGGCCCCGTCGTCCTGCTGGTCGACGACGACGCCGCCATCCGCCGCGCCGTCGGCGCCGGATTGGAGCTCGAGGGCTTTCGGGTCGTGCGCGCGTCCGGCGGCCGCGCGGCGCTCGCCGCCGTCGAGTCCGTCTCGCCCGCGGTGATCCTGCTCGACCTCGCGATGCCCGACCTCGACGGTCTGGAGGTCCTGCGCCAGCTGCGCGCCGGCGGCGACGACGTGCCGGTCTGCGTGCTCTCGGCGCGCGACGACGTGGAGGATCGCGTCCGCGGCCTGCAGGCCGGAGCCGACGACTACGTCGTCAAGCCGTTCGCGCTCGAGGAGGTGACCGCGCGGCTGCAGGCGCTGCTGCGCCGCCGGCCGGCGATGCCGCAGGCCATCCTCAGCGCGGGCGACATCACGCTGGATCCGCGCTCCCACGAGGCGCGCCGCGGCGACCGTGACCTCGGCCTCACGCGCCGCGAGTTCGACCTGCTCGAGCTCTTCATGCGCCACCCCGGCGAGGTGCTCGACCGCGCGCGCCTGCACGAGGAGGTGTGGGGCTACACGTTCGATCCCGGGACGAACATCGCCGACGTCTTCGTCGGCTATCTGCGCCGCAAGCTCGAGGCCGAGGACGAGCCGCGCGTCCTGCAGACGGTCCGCGGGATCGGCTTCATCCTGCAGGTCTGATTGCCTGGGGGGCACTGATGCGCAGCCTTCGCGGTCGCCTGACGGTCGGGATCACGCTCGTGCTGGCCATCGTGCTGGCGGGCGCGGGACTCGTCGTGTCGCGCTACGTGGACCGGTCCGAGCGCGACGCGCTCGACAAGCGCCTGGAGAGCATCGTCGAGCTGTCGCGCGAGACCGCGCTGTCGGCCGTGGAGAGCGAGCTGCCGGCCCGCGACCAGCGTCTGGACAACGTCCTGTCGGCGACCGGGACCTCGCTGCGGCTGCTGCTCGACGGCCGCGAGCTGCCGGCGTTCGGCCGCCCGCCGCCGCCGGGGCGGCCGGCGGCGCGCGAGGGCTTTCACACGTTCGAGACGAACGGGCAGCGCTACCGCTCCTACACGATCCGCCTGGACGAGCTCGGCGGTCTGAGCCGCCTGGAGGTCACGACCCGGCTGGCGCCGACCGAGCGCAAGCTCTCCGAGCTCAACCGCCGCCTGCTGGGCTTCGGCGCCGCGGCGCTGTTCATGGCCGCGCTCGGCGTGTGGTTCACCGCCGACGTCATCCTGCGCCCGCTGCGCCGCCTGCGCCGCGCCACGGCCGGCATCGCCGGGACCGAGGACCTCGACCGGCGGGTGCCCGGCGACGTCGGGCCGGCCGAACTGCGCTCGCTGGCGGCGTCGTTCAACGAGATGCTGGCCCGGCTGGGCCGCTCGGCCGCCGACCGCGAGCGCGCGCTGGCGGCGACGCGGCGCTTCACCGCCGACGCCGGTCACGAGCTGCGCACGCCGCTGACGAGCGTGCAGGCCAACCTGTCGGCGCTGAGCCGCCATCCCGAGATGCCGGCGGCGCAGCGCGCGGAGATGGTCGAGGACGCGCTGGCGGAGAACCGCCGCCTCGTCGCGCTGCTCGACGGGCTGCAGGGCCTGGCACGCGGCGACGCGCCGCCGCCGATGCTCGACGACGTCGAGCTGGCGGATCTCGTGGCGGTGACGCTGACCGCGGCGCGGTCGCGCTATCCGGGCGTGACGTGGACGGCGGAGCTGCCCGACGAGCCGGTCGTCGTGCGCGGCTGGGAGCCCGGGCTGGGGATCATCGTCGAGAACCTCGTGCGCAACGCGGCGCGCCACGGCGGAAGCACCGTGGCGGTGACGCTGTCGGCCGCCGTCCCGGGTGCGGACGGCGGCCCGGAGCTGTCGGTCGAGGACGACGGCGCGGGCGTGGCGGAGGCCGAGCGCGAGCGGATCTTCGAGCCGTTCGTGCGGGCGGAGGGCACGACGGCGGAGGGCTCCGGGCTGGGGCTCGCGCTCGTCACCCAGCAGGTGCGGGCGCACGGCGCGGCGATCGAGGTCGGCGAGTCGTCGCTCGGGGGCGCACGGTTCTCGGTGCGCTTCGCCCGCGGGTGAGGGCGGCGTTTAGCCTCAGCGCCATGATGCTGCGTCGCGTGCCGATGATCCTTGCCGCCGTGGCGTGCGCGGTCGGCTTCGCCGGCTGCGGCGGCGACGACGGGCCGCCGGCGGCGCCGAGCGAGCACGTGCGCCTGGAGATCAGCGCGCCGAGCGACGGCTCGACGCTGCGGCGCGGCACCGCCGACGTGCGTGGCAGCGTCTCGCCGCGGTCGTCCGCCGTCAGCGTGCTCGGCCGCCCGGCGCTCGTCGAGGACGGGCGCTTCACGGCCGTCGTGCCGCTCGACCCGGGGGTCAACGTCATCGACGTCATGGCCACGGCGCCGCGCCGGCTGCCGGCGATGACCGCCGTGCGCGTCACGCGCGACATCCTGGTCACCGTGCCCGACCTGACCGGGCTGCTGGAGGACGAGCTCGAGGCGCGGCTGGAGCCGCTCGGCCTGGAGCTCGACGTCGAGCGCGGCGGCGGGTTGTTCGACGTGCTGCGCCCGGGGCAGCCGGTCGTCTGCCGGCAGGCGCCGTCGCCGGGCGCCCGCGTGCGCCGCGGCCGCGAGGTGCAGGTCGTCGTGGCGAAGCGCTGCTGAGGGGGGCGTCAGGAGCGCGGCGTGATGGCGATGAGCGCGATGCGGGTCCGGCCGCGGTCGCGCACGACGCCGAGCACGATCTTGCCCTCGATCGAGGAGCCCGCCGCGCGCCGCACGCGGTACTCGCCGCTCGCGCGGCCGGCGGGGCCGCCGGTCACCGCGAGGTCCTCGAGGTCGTAGCTGCGCGTGGCGTTCGTCTGAAACTGCGACTCGTACTGCGTGACGACGTTGCGCCGGCCGCGCACCGTGCCCTCGGGCAGCACGCGCCGCACGTCGCTGGTCAGCAGGCGGCCGAGCGCCGCGCCGTCCTCGGTCTCGTAGGCCTCGGCGAAGGCCTCGGCGACGGCGCGCACCTCGCCTTCGTCGAGCGGCCGGGTCTGCGCGGTGGCGGTCTCGCGCTCGTCGCCGTCGAGCATGACCAGGGCGACGGTGATGATGCCCGCGAGCGGGAGGGCGAGGGCGGCGAGCAGGGCGAGCCGGCGCGGGCGCCGGCGCCTGCGGCGGGGGCCCGCCGGC
>JAUXSD010000063.1 GCA_030681525.1 Solirubrobacteraceae bacterium | reverse complement strand
GGGCGACGTGCTGTCGTTCATCGAGAAGGCCGAGGCGCAGATCGACGAGGACGAGGCCAAGGAGCTCGAGCGCAAGCTGCGCCGCAACGAGTTCACGTTCGAGGACTTCCTCTCGCAGCTGAAGATGATGCGCAAGATGGGGCCGCTGCAGTCGCTGCTGGGCATGATCCCCGGCTTTCAGGGCGCCGCCATGAAGAACGTCAAGGTCGACGAGCGCGAGCTCGATCGCATCGAGGCGATCATCCTGTCGATGACCCCGCTGGAGCGCCGCCGGCCCGACCTCATCAAGGGCTCGCGGCGGCTGCGGATCGCGCGCGGGTCGGGCACGACGGTCCAGCACGTCAACCAGCTCGTCAAGCAGTTCGGCCAGATGCAGAAGCTCATGAAGCAGCTCGGCAAGGGCAAGATGCCCGACCTTCAGGCCATGATGCGCCAGGGTCGCTAGGCTGTCTCGTCCATGGCCGTTCGAATGAGACTCACACGTGTCGGGGGCCGCAAGGACCCGATCTGGCGCATCGTCGTCGCAGATTCGCGCTCCCCGCGCGACGGCCGCGTCATCGAGACGATCGGCCACTACAACGCGCAGACCGAGCCCTCGACGATTCGCGTCGACGAGGAGCGCGCACGCCACTGGCTCGAGCGCGGCGCGCAGCCGTCCGGCCAGGTGCGCAACCTCCTGCGCATCCAGGGCATCAAGTAGCCCCGAGCCCCGCGCCCGCCGTCCGGCCGCCGTGCAGGAGCTTCTGGAATACCTCGCCCGGTCGCTCGTCGACGATCCCGAGGCCGTGCGCGTCGAGTCCTTCGACGAGGACGACGGCAGCGTCGTGCTCGAGCTGTCGGTCGGCGAGGACGACTACGGGCAGATCATCGGCCGCGGCGGCCGGACCGCCAACGCGCTGCGCACCGTGCTGAAGGCGGCCGCCGTGAAGGAAGGCCGTCGCGTGTTCGTCGACATCGTCGACTGATGTCGATGCTGAACGCCGGCCGTGTCGGTCGGCCGCACGGGCTCGACGGCTCCTTTCACGTCACGCGGCCGCGCGGGCTGCTGCTGACGCTCGGCGGGTCGGTCCGGATCGGCGAGGACGTCCATGAGATCGTGCGCCGCGCGGGGACCGAGGATCGTCCGATCCTGCGCCTGCGCGGTATCGACGATCGCGCCGGCGCCGAGGCGCTGCGCGAGGCCGACCTGCTCGTCGAGCGCGCCGCCGCGCCGCCGCTGCCCGAGGGCGAGTACTGGCCGGAGGACCTCGAGGGCTGCACGGTGCTGACGCCCGACGGCCGCGAGCTCGGCGTGGTGGCGGCGATGCGCGCGCTGCCGTCGTGCGAGGTGCTCGAGGTCGGCGACCTGCTCGTGCCGCTGGTCGGCGACGCGGTCGTCAGCATCGATCTGGACGCCCGCCGCATCGTGGTCGATCCCGAGTTCCTCGGGGTCGAGATGTCCTGAGAGCTTCACCCGCGATCACCGATGCGCCTCGACGTCGTCACGCTCTTTCCGGATTGGTTTGACTGGTTTGGCTCGCAGCGCCACGTCGCCAACGCCCTGGCCGCCGGGCACGAGCTGCGCACGCTGGACCTGCGCGAGCACACGCCGCTGAGCGGCGGCCAGGTCGACGACACCCCGTTCGGCGGCGGCGCCGGGATGGTGCTGCGCGTCGACGTCATGGACGCGGCGCTGCGGGCGCACTACGGCGTCGACCCGGTCGAACTTCGCCGCGAGCGGCGCGTCATCGCGCTGACGCCCGGCGGCCGGCTGCTCGACGACCGCCTCGTCGACGAGCTCGCCCAGGAGCCGGACATCACGCTGCTGTGCGGACGTTACGAGGGCTTCGACGAGCGCATCGTCGAGCACTTCGCCAGCGATGCGGTGTCGATCGGCGAGTACGTGCTGGCCGGCGGCGAGCTCGCCGCGATGGTCGTCTGCGACGCCGTGATGCGCAAGCTGCCCGGCGCGCTGGGCCACAGCGACTCGGTGCGCGAGGAGTCCTTCTCGGCGGCCCTCGAGGGCCGGCCGGAATACCCGCACTACACGCGCCCGGCGGAGTTCCGCGGCTGGCGGGTGCCCGACGTGCTGCTGTCCGGACACCACGAGCAGATCCGCGCATGGCGCCTCCAGCGCTCGCGCGAGCGCGGCGCGACCGGCGACGAGTGAGCGTCGCTATCATCCTGCCCTCGGCGCGGCCAACCTCCGTCTGCGCCCCTTTGCTCGCTTCTTCTCCGCGCACTCTCTCTCTAGCTATGTCCACAGTCATCGAACGTCTCGAGCGCGCTCAGTTGCGCCGTGTTCCCAGCTTCCAGGCGGGCGATCGCCTGCGTGTCCACTTCCAGGTCATCGAGGGCACCCGCAAGCGCACCCAGGTCTTCGAGGGCGTCGTCATCAAGCGCCAGGGCCACGGCGCCCGTGAGACCTTCACGGTCCGCAAGCAGTCCTTCGGCGTCGGCGTCGAGCGGACGTTCCCGGTCCACTCGCCGAAGATCGAGCGCATCGAGGTCGCCGCTCGCGGTGACGTGCGCCGGGCCAAGCTCTACTACCTGCGCGATCGCGTCGGCAAGCGCGCCCGCGTCCGCGAGCGTCGCTACACCGGCCCCGAGGAGCGCGTCGAGGCCGGGCTGCTGCACGATCCCGCCGCCCTGCTCGAGGCGCAGGCCGCCGCCGAGCCGGAGGCCGTGGACGCCGAGGGTGTCGCGGCCGACGAGGCGGTCGCGGAGGCCGTCGCCGCCGACGCGCCGCCCGCCGCTGACGGGGACGCTGCCGCGAGTGGGGCCGAGGAGGCCTCCTCCGGCGAGAAGACGTGACGAAGGACGAGTCGTCTCGCGGCCGAGGTAACTCGTTCGTCGAGACCATTCTGATCGTCGCGGTGGCGCTGGGTCTGGCGCTCGGAATCCAGGCCTTCCTCATCAAGCCCTACCGGATCCCGTCGGAGTCGATGGTGCCGACGCTGACGATCGGCCAGCGCGTCCTCGTCAACCGGATCGGCAACAACTTTGGCGACCCCGCGATCGGCGACGTCACGGTCTTCCACCCGCCGGCCGGCGCCGAGAACGGCAAGGAGTGCGGCGCACCGAAGCAGCAGGACCAGCCCTGTCCGCTGCCGACGCGCGAGCGCGCCGACGTGAACTTCATCAAGCGCATCGTGGCCGGCCCCGGCGACAAGATCCGGATCGAGGACGGCCACGTCGTGCGCAACGGCAAGCGTCAGGCCGAGCCCTTCGCGGAGCCCTGCGGAGGCGGCGAGGGCTGCGACCTGTCGACGACGATCACCATCCCCAAGGACCACTACTTCATGATGGGCGACAACCGCGGAGCCTCCGACGACTCCCGCTTCTGGGGCCCCGTGCCACGCGACTGGATCATCGGCAACGCGTTTGCGACGTACTGGCCACCCAAGCGGATCGGTCTGCTCTAGGAGCCTCCCTAGGGAGCCTGCGGCCGCCGGCGCGCAGCGACGTTCGCGCGGGGAGCAGCCGTTCCGCCCGACGACTGCTTCATGATGGGCGCCAGCGTGGAGGCCATGACGACAGCCGCTGGCGAGCCGCCCGGCGCAGCGACCGACATCGCCGCCGTCCCCGCGCCCGCCGCGACGCCCGGGAGCACCGCCCGCCGCCGCAAGGCGGCCGCGCGCCGGCGCAGCAGCGGGCGGCGACTGTTCGCGCACGACCGACGCCTGGGCGTGCGCTGGGTGGCCGGCGCCGACGAGGCCGGCCGCGGCTGCCTGGCCGGCCCGCTCGTCGCGGCCGGCGTGCTCTTCGACATGGAGGCGCTGACGACGCGCGAGCTGCGCGCCCTGAGCCGCCTCAACGACTCCAAGCAGCACACGCACGAGGTGCGCGAGGAGCTGTTTCCGATCGTCATGCGCACCGCGCTGAAGGTGTGCGTCGTCTCGCGCTGCGCGCGCACGATCGACGCGCGCGGACTGCACAAGACGAACCTCGCGGCGCTGCGCGACGCGCTGCTCGGCGTCGCCCGGCCCGGCTGCATCTGCCTCTCGGACGGCTTCGCGGTCGGCAAGCTGCCGTACGAGCAGCGCGCGATCGTCGAGGGCGACGCCACGTCGGCCGCGATCGCGGCGGCCTCGATCGTCGCCAAGGTCACCCGCGACCGCTACATGCGCCGCGCCGACGCGCTGCATCCGGGGTGGGACTTCGCCGCCCACGTCGGCTACTCGACGCCCGAGCATCGCGATGCCATCCAGCGCCTCGGCGTGTCGCCGCTGCACCGGCTGAGCTTCGCCTCGACGGCGTACCAGCAGCTCGCGCTGTAGCGACGCACGCTCAGAACGCCCCTTCGAGGTGGTCGAGGCGGACGAGCCGGCCGTCGCGGTCGACGGTGACCGCGACGACGTCGAAGCGCAGCTCGCGCGAGCGCGGCCGGTCGGTGGCCTCGACGAGCCAGGCCGCGGCCATCGCGCGCACCCGGCGCTGCTTTGTCGCATGCACGGCCTGCATCGCCGACTCCATCGCTCCGGCGCGCCGCGTCTTGACCTCGACGAAGACCAGCACGGCGTCGTCGCACACGATGAGGTCGAGCTCGCCGAAGCGCGTGCGGTAGTTGCTCGCGACGACGCGATAGCCCAGACGCTCGAGATGCTCGCGGGCCAGGCGCTCGCCGACGCGACCCAGGTGCTGGCGCAGATCGATGACCATGGCCGCGACGCTACGCCGGAGCGTGTGACGCTTCAGCACGCGACCGCAACAAGTCTGCGCAGAGATTGTGCCGTCTCTCCGCAGACCGCAGAAACGCTGCAATTGCAGCGCAGAATCGTCACGAAGCGGTGGTCCGCCGGCACACGATCGCGCCTACGGTCCAGCCGATGCTTGCCCACGTCACGACGTTCGCCATCGACGGCCTCTCGTCGCGCCGGATCACCGTGGAGGTCGACCTGCGGCGCGGCCTGCCCGCGTTCACGATCGTCGGCCGCGCCGACGCGGCCGTGCGCGAGTCGCGCGAGCGCGTCCAGACCGCGCTCGTCAACGCCGGCTTCGAGTTTCCGCAGAAGCGGATCACGGTCAACCTCGCGCCGGCGCACCTGCGCAAGGTCGGCCCGGGCTTCGACCTGGCGACCGCCTGTGGCGTGCTGGTCGCCTCGGAGCAGCTGCCGGCCGCCGCGCTGGAGCACTGGGCGGTCTTCGGCGAGCTGTCGCTCAGCAGCGAGTTGCGCCACTGCCGCGGCGTGCTGAGCGTCGCCGAGGGCGCCCGCGACGCGGGCATCGCCGGGCTCGTGGTGCCGCGCGACTGCGCGCGCGAGGCGGCGCTCGTCGACGGCCTGCAGGTGGCGGGCGTGACGCGCCTGCAGGAGGCGGCGGCGATCCTACGCGGCGAGCCGCCTCCCGAGCTGCCCCCGCCCGCGACCCGATCACCACCCGCCGCAGAGCCGGATCTGGCCGACGTCCGCGGTCATACGGAGGCCGTCACCGCCGTGACGATCGCCGCCGCCGGCGCGCACAACATCCTGCTCTCGGGGCCGCCCGGGACCGGCAAGACGATGCTCGCGCGCCGGATGATCTCGATCCTGCCGCCCCTGACGCGCGACGAGGCGATCGCCGTGACGCGCATCCACAGCGTCGCCGGGCGCCACGTCGGCGACGAGCTCGTGCGCCGGCGACCGTTCCGGGCGCCGCACCATTCGATCTCGCCGGCCGGGCTGGTCGGCGGTGGCTCGGTGCCGCAGCCCGGCGAAGCCTCGCTGGCTCACCACGGCCTCCTGTTTCTCGACGAGCTGTCGGAGTTCAGCCGGCCCGCGCTCGAATCGCTGCGCCAGCCACTCGAGGACGGCAGCGTGGCGATCGTCCGCGGGCAGCGCACGGTCACGTTTCCGACGGGCTTTCAGCTTGTCGCCTCGACGAACCCCTGCCCCTGCGGCTTTCTGGGTGACGTCCGCTGCCGCTGCACGGAGGCCGATGTCGCGCGCCATCGACGCAAGCTCAGCGGGCCCCTGCTGGACCGCATGGATCTGCTCGTGCAGATGCAGCGGCCGAAAGCCGAGCAGCTCGAGCACGACGTGGGCACGCCGTCGCACGGGATTCGTGCGGATGTGCTCGAGGCTCGCGAACGCCAGACGCACCGCCTCGCCGGCACCGGGCTGACGACCAACGCCGAGCTCACGCCGCGACTCCTCCGCGAGCTCGTGCGCGCCGACGGCGCCGCCACCACGAGGCTGCGTCTGGCCTACGAGCAGGGCACGCTGAGCGCCCGCGGCCACGGTCGCATCCTGCGCGTGGCCCGGACGATCGCCGACCTCGCCGGTTCTCAGCGTGTTCGCGAGCACCACGTCGCCCAAGCGCTCAGCCTGCGCCAGGAGCAGGTCCTCGACGGAGCGCTGGCCGCATGACCGCCTGCGACGACTGCCTGCGCCGCACCGCGCTGGTCGCCCGCCTCGCGCCGCACGTCGAGCGTGCGCGGCACGAGCGGCGCCGGCTGCGCGAGCTGCTGGCGCTGTCGGATGACGAGCTGATCGCAGCTCTCTCCGGCGACCGCCGGGGCGAGATCGCACGGGCGCACGAGCACTTCGACGCCGCGCGCGCACGCGAGCGTGCCGCCATCGCCGCGATCGACCCCGTCTGCCGCCACGACGAGCGCTACCCGCCCTGCCTGCTGGAGGCGGCCGACGCGCCCTCGATCCTGCACGTCGCGGGTGATGCCGGACTGCTCGCGCGGCTCGCCGGCGCCGAGGCGCCGGCGGTGGCGATCGTCGGCGCGCGGCGCGCCGGAGCCGAGGGCCTGCAGGTGGCTCTGGCGCTGGGCCGGGGTCTGGCGGCGGCCGGGGTCACCGTGGTCAGCGGCATGGCGCTCGGGATCGACTCGGCGGCGCACGCCGGGGCGCTCGAGGTCGGCGGGCCGACGATCACGGTGCTCGCCGGCGGCGCCGACGTCGCCTATCCGGCGAGCAAGCGCCATCTGCATCGCGAGCTCGTCCGCACGCAGGCCGCGATCTCGGAGATGCCGCCGGGCTTTAAGCCGTTTCGCTGGTGCTTTCCCGCCCGCAACCGCACGATCGCGGGCCTCGCCTCGCTGACGATCGTCGTCGAGGCCACGGAGCGCTCGGGCTCGCTCATCACCGCCGACCTGGCGCAGGAGCTCGGTCGGTCGGTCGGCGCGGTGCCCGGTTCGGTGACCGCCTCGCGGTGCGCGGGATCCAACGCGTTGCTGCGCGACGGCGCGCTGGTCATCCGTCACGCCCAGGACGCGCTCGACGAGGCGCTCGGGATCGGCGTGGCCACCGCGCTCACCGGTCGCCGCCCCGAGGACCTGGAGCCCGCGCTGCGCGGCCTGCTGCGACGCGTCGAGGACGGGCGCGACACGGTCTCGGCGCTTGCGGCGACGCCGGCCGAGGCCCGGCAGGCGATGGCGGCGCTCAGCGAGCTCGAGCTGCTGGGGTTCCTGCGGCGCGGACCCGGAGGACGCTATGTGCGGCTGCTGTAGCCCGGCGGTGGGCGGCGCATATCCTCGAGACCATGCACCCTCGCCGCGTCCCCGTCGCGCTGTCGATCGCCGGGTCGGACTCCGGCGGCGGAGCGGGGATCCAGGCGGACCTGAAGGCGTTCGCGCGGGCCGGGGTGCACGGGACGACCGCGATCACGGCGATCACCGTGCAGAACACCGTGGCGGTCCTCGCCGTCGCGGCGATCGATCCGGCGATCATCACCGGCCAGATCCGCGCGGTCGCCGAGGATCTCGGCATCGACGCGGTGAAGATCGGGATGCTCGGCGACGTCGCGACGATCGAGACGGTCGCGCGGGCGCTCGACGAGCTGCCCGCGGGCACGCCGGTGGTCCACGACCCGGTGATGGTCGCCGAGTCCGGCTCACGGCTGCTGGAGCTCGAGGCGGTCGATGCCCTGCGCCGGCTGATCGTCGCCCGCGCCACGGTCATCACGCCGAATCTCGCCGAGGCGCGGGTGCTCGCCGATGACGTCGACCTCGACGGCATCGAGCTCGTGCGCGCGTTGCACGCGCTGGGTCCGCGCAACGTCGTCGTCACCGGCGGCCATCGCGACACGGGCACCGACCTGTTCTTCGATGGCGCGACGCTCACCGAGCTGCCCGGCGAGCGCCACCCCGACGGCGCCGCCCACGGCTCGGGCTGCACGCATTCCGCGACGCTCGCCGCGCGGCTGGCGCTCGGTGACGAGCCGCTGGCGGCGGCGCGTCACGCGCGTGGCGTGGCGGCCGCCGCGGTCCGTGACGGGCTGCGCGAGCTGGGCGCCGGTGCGGGGCCCGTGGATGTCTTCGGCCTCGCGCGGCCGGATCGATCGCCGCCGAACGAACGGCTATGAGTGCCCCCGTCGCTTTGCCATAATCGCCCGCGGTGAAGTTCCTGCGGATGAAGCCCGGGCATGGGGAGGTCCTGATCGCGGAGGGCGACGTCGACGTGCCCGAGGAGCACGAGGAGCTCGTCGAGGCGTTCCGCGCACAGCTCGATGCCGGCATGTGGGCCGCCGTCCCGCGTGCGAGCCCCGCCGGGCGCCGCGAGGCGCAGATGGTCTCGAGCTTCGACGACGTCCCGCAGGACGCCGACCGCGTGATCTTCTTCCCGCGCGCAGCGGGCGGCCGGTAGGCGCCGGTCCGTCAGTCCATGCTGCTCGCGATCAGCGCCAGCCTCATCGTCGTCCTCGTCCTGCTCTGGGAGGTCGGCTGGCCGACGGTCTCCGAACGCATCGCCCGCTGGCGTGCGGGGCGGGCCCGGGTCGCCGAGATCGAGGGCTACGACCCCGGCCGCGAGCGGCGCGCCGAGCAGCGCGCCCGCATGCTGCTGCGCTCGTGCGTCAACGAGGAGGAGTGGGCGATGTACCGCGACCTGGGCTTCATCCGGGTCTGGGGCGGGCTGCAGGAGGGCCCTTTGGGCGAGCGCGATCCGACCGGCGCGACGTACGCCTACCTCGTCTATCCGCACAAGCCGATCGTCGCGTACCTGCCGCAGACCCGCCGGCTGCTGAGCGAGTACTGCGTCGCGTTTCCCGACGACACGCGCCCGTACGGGTCGGCGCGGCTGCCGGACTCCGATGATGTCCTGGCGAAGTGGATGGCCCTCACGGGCGACGAGCGGCGGATCATCGCCACCGCCAACATGCACCTGCCCGGCCGGCAGGTCGATCCCAAGCAGATCAAGCGCGACCTCTGGCGCCTGGGCCAGTGGGAACAGGCGCGGCTTCGCGAGCAGCGCCGCGGCGCGGGTAGTGTTCCCGCCCCGTGACGACGAACGGCAGGCTCGACCCCAAGCACAACTCGCGCGCCCTCACCGAGGGGGCGGCCCGCGCGCCCGCGCGGGCCTACCTCAACGGCATCGGCTTCGACGCCGAGGCGATGAGCAAGCCGATCATCGGCGTCGCCTCGACGTGGATCGAGACGATGCCCTGCAACTTCCACCTGCGCGCGCTCGCCGCGAAGGTCAAGGAGGGCGTCCGCCTGGCCGGCGGCACGCCGATGGAGCTCAACACGGTCGCGATCTCCGACGGGATCACGATGGGCACGAGCGGCATGAAGACGAGCCTCGTCTCGCGCGAGGTCATCGCCGACTCGATCGAGCTCGTGGCGCGCGGTCACCTCTTCGACGGGATCATCGCCCTGAGCGCCTGCGACAAGACCATTCCCGGCACGGTCATGGCGCTCGCGCGGCTGAACCTGCCCGGCGTGATGCTCTACGGCGGCTCGATCGCGCCGGGCCGCTTCCGCGGCAACGACGTGACGATCCAGGACGTCTTCGAGGCCGTCGGCGCGCACGCGGCGGGCACGATGAGCGACGAGGACCTCGCCGAGCTCGAGCTCGTGGCGAGCCCCGGCGCGGGCGCCTGCGGCGGCCAGTTCACCGCCAACACGATGGCGATGGCCTTCGAGATCATGGGCATCAGCCCGATGGGATCGGCGATGGTGCCGGCCGAGCACGCCGGCAAGGCCGAGGTGGCGATCGAGGCGGGCCGGCTCATGATGGACGTGCTCGACCGTGGGCTGCGGCCGCGCGACGTCATCACGAAGGACGCGCTGGAGAACGCGATCTCCGCGATCGCCACGTCGGGCGGCTCGACGAACGGCGTGCTGCACCTGCTGGCGGTCGCCCGCGAGGCCGGCGTCGAGCTCGACATCGACGACTTCGACCGGATCTCGGAGCGCACGCCGCTGCTGTGCGACCTCAAGCCGGGCGGCCGGTACGTCGCCACCGACCTCTTCGCCGCGGGCGGCAACCAGCTCGTCGCCAGGCGCCTGCTCGACGCCGGCCTGCTGCACGAGGATGCGATCACGGTCACCGGGCGCACGATCGGCGAGCATGCCCGCGAGGCGAAGGAGACCGAGGGCCAGCGCGTCGTGCGCGCGCTCGACGACCCGATCAAGACCTCCGGCGGGCTGGCGATCCTGCGCGGCAACCTCGCGCCGGACGGCTGCGTGGTCAAGCTGTCGGGCCACGAGCGCCGGCTGCACACCGGGCCGGCCCGGGTGTTCGAGGGCGAGGAGGCTGCGATGGCGGCGGTCGTCGCCGGCACGATCGAGCGCGGCGACGTCATCGTCATCCGCGACGAGGGCCCGGCCGGCGGACCCGGGATGCGCGAGATGCTCGGCGTCACCGCCGCGCTCAACGGCTTGGGCATGGGCGAGCACGTCGCGCTGCTCACCGACGGGCGCTTCAGCGGCGCGACGCACGGCTTCATGGCCGGGCACGTCGCCCCCGAGTCGGTCCGGGGCGGACCGATCGCGGCGGTGCACGACGGCGACGAGATCACGATCGACGTCGATGCGCGCCGCCTCGACGTCGCGCTCGACGACGCCACGATCGCCGAGCGGGTGGCGGCCTACGGCGGCAACGACAACGCCGATCTCGGTGGTGTGCTGGGCAAGTACGCCAAGCTCGTCTCGAGCGCGTCGATCGGCGCCATCACCTAACCGGCGGTCCGCCCCCGTGCGGGGCGCTCGCGCGGCGCGGGCGCGTCACCGAGCGCCGCCTCGACACCCAGCATCCGCCGCAGCAACAGCGCGTTGCCGGGCGCGAACTCCTCCCAGTCGTTGTTGAAGTAGGCGTACACGTCGACCGACCGCGCCCACTCCCCGATGCGCTTCGCCCACTCCGCGATCTCCGTCCTCGAGTAGTTGCCGCGCCGGCCGCGGTGGCCGTGGTGAAAGCGCACGTAGGTGAAGTCCGCCGTCAGCTCGTGGGTCTGAAACTCAAGCTCCGGCCGGTCGGCGATCGTCAGCGCCACGCCGTGCCAGCGCAGCAGCTCGTACACCTCCGGGCAGAACCACGACGCGTGGCGAAACTCGAAGGTGTGACGGCCCGGCGGCAGGTGGTCCAGCGCGAACGCCAGCCGCGCGTCGTCGCGATGGAAGTTCGCCGGCAGCTGCCACAGCATCGGTCCCATCCGGCCGGCCTCGGCCAGCGGCTCCAGCGGCTCGATCAGCCGCTGCACGCCGCGCTCCATGTCGGTCAGGCGCTTGATGTGCGTCAGATAGCGCGACGACTTCACCGCAAAGC
>JAUXSD010000062.1 GCA_030681525.1 Solirubrobacteraceae bacterium | reverse complement strand
CATCCCGCTTTAACGTGAAACTCGCGCAGCGATTCGTTTGCCTGGCTTCGCCCCCCTCGCTTCGCTCTCCCCGCTTGCGGGATAACCAGCGACTTGGCTGTGGCCCTTGGCAGCTTAGTCGAATGGCCAGTTGTATCATTCAGAGGATTGAGGTGAGGGAAACGGGCATGGCGAGTTCCATTATCAGGGGTGGCCGCTCGCCATGCCCGTTAGGGGCAGGGTAACAACGACGGCAACGGATTGATGATATATTTCGCGCATGTACGAACGAACCACGGGAGATTATTGTTATGACTAATAATTCCACAACCAAAATTCTGGTGCTCGACGACGATCCCTTCACGCTCAAGCTGCTCGCACGCATGCTGGAGAATTCCGGATACACCGCAGTTTCCACCTGCGACAATGGACTTGCAGCGCTGGCGTTGGTCGATAGGCCGGGCGCACGCCCGGAACTGATCCTGCTGGATCTGAATATGCCGGGTATGGACGGGCTGGAGTTCGTGCGCCACCTGGTCGAGCACCGCTACACCGGCAGCCTCATCCTGTTCAGTGGCGAAGATGAGCAGATGCTGCTGGCCGCCGAGAAGCTGGTGCGGGCGCATAAAATTTCGATGCTGGGCCACTTGAGCAAGCCGGTCAAGCCGGAAGGTCTGGCGGCGTTGATCGCGAAGTGGGTTCCGCCGAATCAAGACTATGCCCCTGCGACGAATTTAATTCGCAGCGCGGAAGATTTGCGTGCTGCCATCGCCAATGGCGAACTGGTTAATTATTACCAGCCCAAGGTGTCGCTCGCCACTGGCCGGGTGGTCGGTGTGGAAACCCTGGTGCGCTGGAACCATCCCCGGGATGGCATGGTTTTGCCCGCCAAGTTTATCGGCGTGGCGGAGTCGCACGGCCTGAGCAAAGACCTGACCCGCATGGTGCTGACCGGCGCGCTGGCTCAATTGAAGGTCTGGCAGCAAGCGGGACTGTCGTTACAGTTGTCCGTTAACGTGTCGAGAGACAGCCTGGCATCGCTGGATTTTGCGGATTTCGTTGCCGGCCTCGTGACCGAAGCGGGCGTGCCACCGCAGGAGGTCGTACTGGAAGTGTCAGAAAGCTGGATACCGATGAATGAACTGCGCGCGCCACTTGAAACAATAACCCGGCTGCGCCTGAAGCGCTTCCGGCTCTCAATCGATGAGTTCGGTACCGGGTATTCTTCGTTGGCGCAGTTGCGCGACCTTCCCTTCGATGAGGTCAAGATCGACCGGAGCTTCGTGCACCACGCCTCAACCGATAAAAAGGTGAGGGCGAAGTACGATGCCTGTCTGAGCATGGCGAAGCAATTGGGGATGGAAGTCGTGGCTGTGGGGGTGGAAGAGATAGGCGACTGGGATATGCTGCGCAGCACGGGGTGCGATCTCGCCCAGGGTTATTTCATCGCCAGGCCGATGCCCGCCGCCGACCTGCCCGGCTGGATACAGTCATGGAAAGTGCGGATGCGGAATGAATTTCCGGCTATTCAATTAGCCTGAAAACCTGC
>JAUXSD010000264.1 GCA_030681525.1 Solirubrobacteraceae bacterium | reverse complement strand
CCGCCCGCGCTGCGCGCGCGGTTCGTCAACGCCACCGGCAGCGCGACCGCGCGCGACCGGCTGACCACCGCGCTGCGGCGCGGCGCCCACCGCGTCCTCGCGACGGTCGCCGGCACCTCGGCCCGCGCGCAGACGCCGGCGCCCGGCAGCCGCGCGGCGCCGCCGATCATCCCGCGCGAGCAGTGGGGCGCCGACCAGTGCAAGCCGCGCTCGGCTCCCTCCTACGGCGCGGTCCAGGTCGGCGTCGTGCACCACACGGTCAACGCGAACACCTACGCGCCGCAGGACAGCGCCGCGATCGTGCTCTCGATCTGCCGCTATCACCGCAACGAGAACGGCTGGCGCGACATCGGCTACAACTTCCTCGTCGACCGCTACGGGCAGATCTTCGAGGGTCGCGCGGGCGGCGTCGACCAGCCCGTCATCGGCGCCCAGGCGCAGGGCTACAACGGCGTCTCGACCGGCGTCGCGAACATCGGCACGTTCTCGGGCGCGCGGCAGAGCGACGCCGGGATCCAGGCGACGGCCGAGCTGCTGGCCTGGAAGATGTCGCTGCACGGCGCGCCGGTCGCCGGCGCGGTCGAGGTCGTCTCGGAGGGCGGTCCCTCCAACCGCTACCGCGACGGCACGCCGGTCACCTTCGAGCGCATCTCCGGCCACCGCGACGCGGACAAGACGACATGCCCGGGTGACGCGCTGTTCGCGCAGCTGCCGGAGATCCGCCGGCAGGCCGCCGCGCTCGCACCGCAGTTTGCCTTCCTCCCGCCGGCGGGCGGCGCGGTCACGCTGGAGGCCGACGACCGCACGCTGGACTACCCGCAGCCCGCGCGGCTGCGGGGGCGCGCGACGAACGCCGACGGCAGCGCGCTGGCCGGCGCGCCGATCTCGCTGCAGATCGCCGGCGGGCGGGGCTTTGCCACGGTCGCGCGGGCCACGACGGGCGCCGACGGCACGTGGACGACGGAGTTCGAGACCCAGTACTCGCGCTCGCTGCGCGCGGCCGCACGCCTGCCCGACCGCTCGCTGATCGCCTCGCCGCGCGTCGGCGTGCAGGTGACGCCGCGGCTGGCGCTGCGCAGCCCCGAGCGGGTGCGGGCGCGCAGCAGCTTCACGGTGCGCGGCAGCATCGGGCCGCGCCGTCCGCGCGTCACGCTCGTCATCGCGCGGCGCGGCTCCGACGCCCGCATGCGCACGGTCGCGCGGATCGCCGTGAAGGTCAGGCGCGGGCGCTTCAGCACGCGGGTGCGGCTGCGGCGGCCCGCGCTGCACCGGATGCGCGTGACGTTCGCGGGCGACGGACGCAACCGCGCCGCGCGCTCGGCCGACGTGCTCGTGCGCGCCGTCCGCGCCCGCTGACGCACGGTCGCAACGCACGGTTCACACAGCCGACACAGTTCGCTCACGGCGCTGAAACCGGAGGGTGTGAGCGTGCCGCCCTCCGCTTTCACCGCATTCGAGGAGGTCGCATGAGCACGACGATGGAGAGCCCGGCCGACGCCCCGGCCGCGCGGGCGACGAGCCGGCGGGGCCGCTGGCTGGACGACTGGGATCCCGACGACGAGGCGTTCTGGCAGAGCTCCGGCCGAAAGGTCGCCAGGAAGAACCTGATCCTCTCCATCTTCGCCGAGAACCTCGGCTTCTCGATCTGGGTGCTGTGGACGATCGTCGTCATCAACCTCGCCAACGCCGGCTTCACCCTCTCGCTCTCCGAGCAGTTTCTGCTCATCGCGCTGCCCAACCTCGTCGGCTCGACGCTGCGGATCCCGTACACCTTCGCCGTGCCGCGGTTCGGCGGACGCGCGTGGACCGGTATCAGCGCGTCGCTGCTGCTCATCCCGACCGCGCTGCTGGCGTTCCTCGTCCCGAGCGGCTGGCTGCTGGAGCAGTCGCACGCGACACAGATGTGGGTGCTCGCCCTCTGCGCGGCGTCGGCCGGCCTGGGCGGCGGCAACTTCTCCTCCTCCATGGCGAACATCTCGTTCTTCTATCCCGACCGCCACAAGGGCGCGGCGCTGGGCCTCAACGCGGCCGGCGGCAACCTCGGCGTCGCCATCACGCAGCTGCTCGTACCGCTCGTGATCATCATCGGCGTCCCCGTCGCGACCCACAAGCTGCCGGTGCACGACGTCAACCTGGCCTACGCCGGCCTCGTGTGGATGCCGTTCATCGCGCTCGCCGCGATCCTCGCGTGGCGCTACATGGACAGCATCACCGACGCGAAGACCGACCCGAGCTCGTACACGAAGTCGCTCAAGCAGAGCCAGACCTGGGTCATGTCGCTGCTGTACATCGGCACGTTCGGCTCGTTCATCGGCTACGCGTTCGCGCTGCCGCTCGTGATCAAGAACACGTTCCCGGAGTTCCTCGCGGCGCACCCGTTCATCGCCACGTACCTCGCCGGCCTGGGCTTCGTGGGCGCGCTGATCGGCTCGCTGGCGCGCCCGCTCGGCGGCTGGTTGTCTGACCGGATGGGCGGCGCACGGGTGACGCTGGCCGTGTTCCTCGGCGAGGCGGTCTTCACCCTCGTCGCGATCTACGGCGTCCAGCAGCACAGCTTCCCGGTCTTCTTCGGGTCGTTCATGGCGATCTTCCTGCTCGCCGGCATGGGCAACGGCTCGACGTACCGGATGATCCCGTCGATCTTCGCGACGCTCGGGCGCAAGGAGGCCGCCGAGAAGGGCCTCGACCTCAAGCGGACGATCCTCGACTACAAGCATCAGGCGGCGGCGGTGATCGGCATCGCCGGAGCGATCGGGGCGTTCGGCGGCTTCCTCATCCAGGTGGTCTTCCGTCAGGCCTCACTCGGGGTCTCGGCCGCGGTGAAGGCCGCCGAGACGCCGGCCGAGAAGCTCGCGATCGCGCAGGCCCAGGCCGACTGGTCGATCCCGGCGCTGTGGGTGTTCCTCTTCGCCTACGTCGTGTTCGCCGGGATGACGTGGTTCTTCTACCTGCGCAAGAGCTTCGCGACCGACAAGGTCCCGAGCTTCGCGTCGGCGTCGGTGTAGGAGCAGGTCGCTCGAGGGCGGGGAGGGGCCGGGAGGAACATCGCCCGAAGGGCCGGCTCGGTCCCCCCGGCCCCCGCCCGGCTACTCTTGCGCCCGCCATGCGCCATCGGCCATCCACCGACGAGCGCGAGCACGAGGACAGCCGCTCGCCGCTCGTCCGCCGCTGCGCGCGCATCGCGGACTCCTCGCCGTTCAACATCTTCATCTTCGGGGTCATCCTGGCCAACGCGCTCGTGCTCGGCCTGGAGACCTACGACGGCATCGCGCGCGACGCGGGCGGCCTGCTGTCCGCGCTCAACGACGTGTTCCTCGCGGTCTTCGTCGTGGAGCTGGCCATCCGGCTGATCGGCTTCGGCTCGCGGCCGCAGGACTTCTTCAAGAGCGGCTGGAACGTCTTCGATTTCATCGTCGTGGCGGCGTCGTTCACCCCGGGCCTGCGCGAGAACGCGATGCTGCTGCGCCTCGCCCGCCTGGCGCGCGTGCTGCGGATCTTGCGCCAGCTGCCCGACCTGCGCGTGCTGACGATCGCGATCGGGCGCTCGATCCCGGGCGTGATGTCGCTGGGAATCCTCGCGGTGCTCGTGGTGTTCATCTACGGGATGGTCGGCTGGACGATCTTCGACGATCACGCGCCGAAGCAGTACGGGACGATCAGCGAGGCGATGCTGACGCTGTTCGTCACGCTGACGCTCGAGAACCTGCCAGACCAGATCCAGATGGGGCGCGAGCTGTCGGACTGGACGCTCGTGTACTTCATCTCCTACGCCATGGTCGCGGCGTTCTTGATCTTCAACATCCTCATCGGCGTCGTCATCAACTCCCTGGAGGAGGCGCGGGCGATCGAGCACGCGCGCGAGCGGATGGACCGCTACGAGCACGGCGAGACGGCGCCGACCGCGGAGGAACGGATCGCCACCGTGCGCGAGGCGCTCGACGAGCTCGAGGCCGACCTCAAGCAGAAACCCGCGCCGCCGTGAGCGCCATCACCCAGCGCTTCGCCGGGGTGGCGGTGGCCGACCGCGACCGCGGCATCGACTGGTCCACGCGGTTCTCCGGGCGTGCGAGACCCCGGTCGCCATGACCGGCGACCCGGGCCGGGACGACGCCGAGCGGGCGATCCTCGACCTGCTCGCCCGCCGCGATCCCGGCAAGACGATCTGCCCGTCCGACGTGGCCCGCGCGCTCGGCGGTGACGACGGCTTTCGCGCGCTCATGCCGCTCGTCCGTGCGGCCGCTGCCGCGCTCGTCGCGACCGGCGACATCGAGGTCACGCAACGCGGGCGGGTCGTCGATCTGGACACCGCCCGCGGCGCGATCCGCCTGCGGGGGACGGGATCTCCACCCCGAGGTTGACGTCGGAGGGCGGCCGTGGCTGCTCCCGTGCCGTGTCGCCTGCTTCGTACGCGGATATTCGGGTTGGCGCGCGTTCAGCGGGGGTAGCGCGGCGGCGGTGTTTCTCTTCTTCTCAAACCGCCTGGGCTGCGCCGGCTCGCTGCTGCTGTCCGCCGCCGTCACCGTCGTGCTCCTGCTCCTCATGGGCGTCATCGACCTCTGACGACGCCCTGGGCCTGGACGCACCGTCGCGGCGGCCAGGCGACCCTCACGCGACCGAGGCCGCAGGCGGCGCCAGGCTGCCCCGGCGCGCGAGCAGCAGCGCGGCCCCGGCGACGCCGACAGCCGCGCAGGCGAGCGCGGCGGTGCGCCAGCCCGCGTGCTCGACGAGCGGCCCGGCCAGCGCCTGGCCGGCGGCCACGCCGCTGACCAGCGCCGTCGTGATCCACGTGAAGCTCTCCGTGCCCATCCCGGCGGGCGCCAACCGGTGCACGAGCTCGCCGCCCGCCGCGTTGAACGGGGCGAACGGGACGCCGAGCAGCAGCGACAGCACGATCAGCGCGGCCAGCCCGTCCGGCAGCGCGACGACCGCCAGGCCCGGCGGCATGAGCCACGCGGCGCGGACGTAGCCGCGGGCCGGCGCACCCGAGGACCGCATCCCCCACCACACGCCGCCGAGCGCGCTGCCCAGCGCGGTCACGGCGATGAGCACGCCGCCGACGCTCTGGCGGCCGCTGACGTCCTCCCCGACCGCCGGCGCGATGACGTCGAAGCCGCCGAACAGCAGGCCGATCGGGAAGGTGGCGAGCAGCATCGTCCGCAGGCCGCGGCTGCGCAGCGGTCCCAGCAGGCCGCGGTCGTGGCGCACCGGCCCGCGCGTGGAGCGCGCCGGCGACACCGCGACGAAGGCCATGGTCCCGGCGAGCGTGCCGGCGGCCGCCACCACGAGCGCGCTCTGCGGCGAGACCGTGGCGATGAGCGCGGCCGCGACCAGCGGACCGCCGACGAACGCCGCCTCCAGCAGCAGCGCGTCGATCGTCAGCCCGGTCCGGATCAGGCCGCCGTCGTGGCGCAGCAGCACCGGCCACATGCTGCGCAGGCACGTCAGGACCGGCGGCGAGCTGCCGCCGGCGACGAACGCGAGGGTGACCAGGACGGCGACCGGCGCGTCGGCGCCGACGAGCGCGATCGCCACCATCGCCAGCGGCGAGACGATGCCGCAGGGCAGCAGCACGACCGCCTGGCCGGCCCGGTCGATGGTGCGCCCGAGCAGCGGCGTGACGCTCGCGGCGCCCAGCGCGAGCGCGGCCGCGACGAGGCCGGCGGCCGCGTAGGAGCCGGTCGCACGCTCGACGAACACGACGAGCGCGAGCGTGCCCATGCCGATCGGCAGGGACGCCACGAGCGTCGCCGCGACGAGCGGGCGGACGGACGGGGCGCGCAGGACACGGCGAAAACGCTGCACTGCGCCATGACCTTACGTCCGTGCCGCCGCGCACGGACGCAAGATGGGGCTCAGCCAGCCGGCACCGCGGCCGCGCTCATGATCCGCTCGACGTTGTCCGGCGCGAAGAACTCGGGCGCCGCCATCGTTCCCGCCATGACGCTCACGAAGTCGTCGATCGCGGCCGGCTGCGTCGCGAGCGCGCCGAACAGCGCCTGCATCTCGGGCGGCGGTGGCTCGATCTTCGCGAACTCGCAGGTCAGGCCATAGATCGGCAGCGACGCCTCGTCACGGGTGCGCTGGTAGTCGGCCAGCGCGGCGCCGAACGCCCTCCGCCCGCTGAACACGTCGTCGAGCGCGTCGGCCAGCGCCTGTGCGTCGCGGAAGGCGTCGCTGATGCCGAAGGCCGTGATCGGGTCCTTGTGGTAGCCGGCGTCGCCGACGAGCGCCCAGCCCGGGCCGTAGGGCGTGCGAAAGAAGTTCGGCAGGTCGGCCGTGCCCACGAAGCGCGTCTCGCGCGTGGCGCCGCGGATGCGCTCGGCGAACTCGGGGGCGAGGTCGAAGGCGCGCAGGTAGTGGCCCTCGACGTCCTTGCGATTGGCCTTGAACTCGGCCTGCGGCCAGCCCATCACGACGCAGGTCAGGCCGTCGTTCGTCGGGATCGCGCCCCAGCCGCGGCGGTGCTCGGCGCGGTCGTAGAGGCTGAACGCGTCGGTCGGCAGGCCGCTCCAGTAGGCGTAGTAGCCCGACTGCAGCGGCGCCACCTCGTGGTAGCGCTCGGCGCGCACGGCCTTGGCGACCAGCGAGTGCTTGCCGTCGGCGCCGATGACGACCCTCGCCCGCTCGGTCACCGTCGCACCGCCCCTGGCGTGGCCGCGGATGCCGGTCACGCGGCCGTCGTCGTCGAACAGCACCTGCTCGACGGTGAAGCCCTGGCGGACCTCGGCGCCCGCCGCCGCGGCCGCCTCGACGAGCAGCGCGTCGAGCACCGTGCGCCGCGGGCCGTACGCGGTCGCGTGGCCGTCGACCGGCCGCGGCGACCCCGCGAGCGTGAGCGGGCCGAAGTCGAAGGAGTAGGTGCCGACCGGCGGGCAGCCGGTCGCCGCGAGCGCGTCGAGCAGCCCCCAGCGCGCGAGCGCGGCCACCCCGGGCGGGTGGATGAAGTGCGTCGACATCGTGTCGCTCGGGAACGTCGCCTTGTCGACGAGCAGCACCCGATGGCCGCTGCGCGCCAGCAGCATCGCGGTCGGCGATCCGCCGCAGCGCGCGCCGACGACGATCGCGTCGTAGACCGTGGTCATGTCATGCCCCCTCGTGCCTGGTGTTCGGTCCTGCGAGGGGTGTCTCGCACGACGGGCCGGTGTTACGTCAGCGCGGCGTCCAGCCCCCGGTCTCGCCCTTGTAGAGCCCCTCGCCGCGCACGACGAGCTGGGCGCTGCGCCACAGGATCTTCAGGTCCAGGCGCCACGAGCGATGCTCGATGTACCAGAGGTCGAGCTCGATGCGCTCGCTCCACGGCAGCGACGCACGGCCGTTGACCTGCGCCCAGCCGGTGATGCCCGGCCGCACGGCGAGGCGGCCGCGCTCGCGCTCGGTGTACTGCGCGACCTGCGAGGGCAGGGTGGGCCGCGGTCCGACGATCGCCATCTCGCCGCGCAGGACGTTGACGAGGTTGGGCAGCTCGTCGAGCGACGTGCGGCGCAGGATCCTGCCCACGCGGGTGATGCGGTCGTCGCCCGTGTTGACGGCCATCCCGGCGCCGATGTGCTCGGCGCCGTGGACCATCGTGCGCAGCTTGAGCACGTCGAACTCGCGGCCGTGCAGGCCGACGCGGCGCTGGCGGTAGAACGCGCCGCCGCGCGACTCGAGCTTCACCGCGACGATCGCGATCAGCAGCAGCGGCGAGGCGACGATCAGCCCGGCGGAGGCGACGGCGACGTCGAGGGCGCGGCGCAGCATGCTCAGCGCGTTCCCTCCGCCGCTTCCCAGCCGGCGGGGGTGCCGTGGCGCAGCCAGTCCCACAGGCCGGCGGCCACGGAGGCCGTCGTCAGGACGTAGTAGCGGATGACCAGCAGCGGGCGCAGGGACACGATGCGACCGAGCATCGCGGCCAGGATCAGGGCGAGCTGCAGCGCCAGCGCGACCGCGTAGAAGGGGTGCGAGGCGCCGAGCGCGAAGCTCGCCACGAGCGCGCCGACGTGCAGAAACGGCGCGGCGTAGCGCAGCACGCGGTGCGAGACGATCATGAGCGCGTACAGGGGCGGGTAGCCGCGCGGCGACAGCAGCCCGCCGCGCAGGACGATCGGCCAGGCGTGGCTCATCATGCGCCGCTTGCGGGCGAACTCGCCCTCGATCGAGGGCACCATCTTCTCGCTCGCGCGGGCCTGCGGCACGTACACCGCGCGCCAGCCGCGCTTGACCATGTTGAACGGAAACGACAGGTCGTGACCCATGATCGGGTCGACCTCGATGTAGGCCTCGCGGCGCGTGGCGTAGATCGCCCCGTTGCCCCCGGTGACCGACAGCAGGCGCGACTCGAGGCAGCGCAGCGCCATCTCGTAGCGCCAGTACAGGCCCTCCTGGTTGGTGCCGTCGTCCGCGTTGACGAAGCGCACCTGGCCGCAGGCGTAGCCGACCTGCTGGTCGGCGAACGCGCCGACGAGCGCGCGCAGCGCGCCCGGCTCCCACGAGCTGTTGGCGTCCGAGAACGCCACGACGTCGGCGCGCGAACGCCGGACCGCCGCGTCCTGGGCGCGGATCTTGCCGCCGCGCTCGAGCTCGAGCACGTGGTGTGCGCCGGCGCGGGTCGCCTCGAGCACCGTGCCGTCCGTCGATCCGTCGCTGGCCACGACGACCTCCAGCCGCTCGCGCGGGTAGTCCAGCGCGAGCGCGTTGGCGACCTTGCGGGCGATCACCGCGCCCTCGTCGTGGGCGGCGACGATGAGGCTGACCGTCGGCAGCTCGTCCGCGGCCGGCGCGGCGGGGCGAGCGCGCTTGACCCGCGCGAGCGCCGCGAGCAAGAGCGGGTAGCCGGCCTGCGCGTAGACGAGCAGCGCCACGCACAGCCAGAAGACGATCTCCCAGACGGTCACGGGGCCATTGTCTCCGAGTTCAGGACAGCGTCTCGTACAGCTCGAGGTGGGCCGCGGCGATCGCGTCCCAGGAGTAGCGGCCGGCCGCGGCGGCGCGAGCGCCCGCGGCCAGCGCGGCGCGCGCCGCGTCGTCGGCGAGCAGCCGCTGCAGCTCGCCGGCCAGGGCATCGGCGTCGCCCGGCGCCACGAGCGCCGCCGCGCCGTCCGCGGCGACCTCGGGAAAGCCGCCGGCGGCGCTCAGCACGAGCGGCGCCGCGAACGCCAGCGCGGTGAACAGCACGCCGGACTGGTCGATCTCGCGGTAGGGCAGCACGACGAGGTCGGCGCGGCGGAAGTACGCCGCGATCTCGTCGTCGCCGACGAAGCGCGGGACCCAGCGCACGCTCGGCGGGGCGCTCGCGCGCAGCGCGGCGATGTCCATCCGCGGCATGCCGACGATCCACAGCTCGGCGTCGAGCTCGGCCGCGCGCCAGGCGTGAAGCAGCACGTCGAGGCCCTTGTAGGGCCGCAGCAGCCCGAAGAACAGCACGACGGGCCGGTCGACCGCGGCCAGGTCGGGAGGCAGCGGCTGCGCGCCGGGAACGTCGATCAGGTGCGTGAACGCGCCGTGCGGGATGACGCGGACCTTGGCCGCGTCGACGCCGAGCACGTCGACGAGCCGCGCGCGCCCGTGCTCGGAGTGCACGACCACCGCGCCGACGCGTTCGTAGAGCCGGCGCTGGGCGGCGAGCTGGCCGCGGCGCGGCTCGCGCGGCAGGACGTCGTGGGCGGTCAGCACCAGCGGACGGATTGGTCGGGCGCGCGGCAGCAGGTGGACGTCGACCGGCTGCACGGTCAGCCACTGGAAGTGCACGACGTCCGCCGCCGCGGCGGCGCGGCGGTAGGCCAGCATGTCGGGGACGTGCTGGACGAGCTTGGCGGCGAAGCGCGCCCGGGAACCCGTCCCCGCCGGCAGCCGGCGATAGAAGCGCTCGACGCGCTCGTAGCCCGCCGGCACGGGCACGGGGCCGTAGCCGAAGCGGCTCGTCTGCAGTCGCACGTCGGCGCCCGCGCGGGCCAGCGCGGCGCACAGCGCGTGGTCGTAGGGCGGCGTGAAGGCCGAGGGGTCGACGACGTCCACGCGCACCCGACGAGCGTAGACGGCGGGTTTGGCCGGCAGGTCACTAACGTGCCCGCGCAATGGCCGTCGAGGTGTCCTACTGCGTCGTCAACACCGACGGCCGCGAGCTGCTGCTGCGCTGCCTCGACGCCATCGCCGCCGAGCAGGCGACGCTCGACTTCGCCACCGAGGTGCTCGTGCTCGACAACGCCTCCAGCGACGGCTCGGCGATGGCGGCGCGCCAGCATCCGGCCAGCGACGAGGTCATCGCGCTCGACCGGCGCCGCGGCAAGGGCGAGAACGACTCCGCGCTGCTGCAGCGTGCGCGCGGGCGGCTGTGCCTGCTGCTCAACGAGGACTCCGAGCTCGTGCCGGGCGCCACCGGGGTGCTACGCGCGGCGCTCGACGCCCATCCCGAGGCGGGGGCGGCGGGCGCACGGCTGCTGCGACCGGACGGCCGTCAGCAGCCCTCGGCCTGGCGCTTTCCGACCCCGTTCACGGCGTTCGTCGGCGCCCTCTTCCTGCATCGCCGCTACACCGTGCAGAGCCGCGGCGAGGAGACCTGCGAGGTCGACTGGGCGCAGTCGGCGGCGCTGCTCGTGCGCCGCGACGCGGCCGAGCAGATCGGCTGGTTTGACCCCGCGTTCTTCGTGTACTCCGACGAGGTCGACTTCTGCAAGCGCCTGCGCGACGCCGGCTGGCGCACGCTGTACGTGCCCGCAGCCGCGGCGTTTCACCACGAGCAGCTCTCGACGGGGGCGGTGCCCGAGCGGCGCATCGTCGAGCTGTCGCGCAACCGCGACCGCTACATGCGCAAGCATCACACCGCCCTCGCCGCGTGGGCGGTGCGGCTGCTGACGGCGGTCACCTACGCCGCGCGGGCGGCCGCCGCGATCGCGCTGCCCGGCCACGACCCGCGGCGCTACTGGCGCCACGTCACCGCGACGCTGCGCCCCGCGCAGGGGGAGGGTCTGCGCGAGGCGGCGTCGGAGCACAATCGCGGCAGGCGCCTGTAGCGGCTACGGGCAGGCGGCCCGCACCTCGGGCGGGACCGTGTGGGTGATGATCCCGGCGCCGGGCACGAGGAGGTAGAGCGTCCCGTGGTCGACCGCCAGATCGGTGGCGACGAACTCCGCCTCGGGCGCGCTGATCAGCCGCTCGATCTGCGCGCAGGGCCCGATCCGGCGCTGGATCGTCGTCTCGTTCGGGTCGCTCGCGTGCGAGGAGTTGGTCAGCGTCCACCACGCCGCGTGGCTCTCGATGACCAGCCCGCGCGCGCGCGCGTCGCTGTCGCCCTCGGAGGAGGCCGCGAGGAACGAGCGCAGGCTCCGGCCCGACGTCGTCTGGGTGAACGAGTACTCGTAGATGTCGGCCGCGACGGCCGCGACGCGCGTCCCGCGCAGGTCGACTGACTCGATCGTGCGGATGCCGAACCTCACCGCGTCCCTGGGCCGCCCGAGGCGCACCGGCGCCCTGTTGTCGCTCTTCACGTACAGGCCCGTGCGCCTGCGGTTGGTCGTCGAGCCCGTGCAGAACAGGCCGTAGGCGACCCGGTTGCGCCACTGCGACGGCCCGGCGTTCACCGCGCAGCCCGGCCGGGTGAGCCTCGAGAACGTGGCCCGTCGGCCGGCGAGGTTGTCGGAGATCGGCTTGCAGGCC
>JAUXSD010000059.1 GCA_030681525.1 Solirubrobacteraceae bacterium | reverse complement strand
GAGCGCGCGGCCGCCGCGCGCCTGGCCACCGCGGCGCGCGCGCGGCGCGGCACCGCGCGCTCGTAGCGCGCGAGCGCCAGCGCGGCGGCGAAGCGCTCGTAGCCGGCGAACAGCTCGTCGCCCCCGTCGCCGCACAGCGCGACCGTGACATGCCGGCTGGTCAGCTCGCTGAGCAGATAGGTCGGCAGCGCACTCGAGTCCCCGAAGGGCTGGTCGTGGTGCCAGACGAGGCGCTCGAGCAGGCCGGCGGCGTCGGGCTTGACGACGAACTCGGTGTGCTCGGTGCCGTGGCGCTCGGCGACGGCCCGGGCGAACGGCCGCTCGTCGAAGCCGTCGTCGCCCTCGAAGCCGATCGTGAACGTCTTCACCGGGCTCGACTGCAGCTCGCTCATGAGCCCGACGATCGCCGACGAGTCGATTCCGCCGCTGAGAAACGCCCCGAGCGGCACGTCGGCGATGAGCCGGCGGCCGACCGCCGCGCGCAGCAGCCGGCGCACCTCGGCGACCTGCTCGGCCGGGCCGCCGCCGGCGCGGACGACACCGTCCGCGCCCGGCCAGCGCGGCGCCCAGTAGCGCTCCAGGCGCACGTCGCCGTTCGTGCCGGCGACGAGCACGTGCCCGGGCGGGACGCTGTGGATCCCGGCGAAGAACGTGTCCGGCGTCGGCACGTAGCCGAGCGCGAGGTAGTCCGGGAGGACGTCGGCGCGCAGCTCGCGCGGGACGTGCGGATGGGCCAGGACGGACTTGATCTCGCTGCCGAACACGAGGCGCCGGCCGTCGCGAAAGTAGTACAGCGGCTTCTTGCCGAAGCGATCGCGCGCGAGCACGAGGCGCCCGCGCGGTTCGTCCCACGCCGCGAGGGCGAACATGCCCTCCAGGGCGGACGCGAGCGCGACCGGCTCGAGCTCCTCGGCCAGGTGCGCGATCACCTCGGTATCCCCGTCGGTCCTCAGCGTGTGGCCGCGGGCGCTCAGCCCGGCGCGCAGCTCGCGGAAGTTGTAGATCTCGCCGTTGAGCGACACGCCGACGGTGCCCGTCTCGTTGGCGATCGGCGGATCGCCGTGCGGCAGGTCGATGACCGCCAGCCGGGTCTGGCCGACCCAGCCCGGCCCGCGCTCGAACACGCCCTCGGCGTCAGGGCCGCGATGCGCCATACAGGTGAGCTGCGCGTCGGCGCGTCCCGCCTGCGCCGCCCCGAACGCCAGTGCTCCGGCAATGCCACACATCGTCGCGTCAGCGTCGCAGCTCGCGCCGGTACAGCTCGTCGAGGCTGCGCACGAGCGCCTCGAGCGAGAACTCGGCGCGCACCCGGTCGGCGCCCGCGCGCGCCGCCTCGCGCGCGGCCCCCAGGTCGTCGAGCAGCGCCCTGACGGCGCGCGCCAGCCCGGCGACGTCGTCGGCGGCGACGAGCGCCTCCGGCCGGTCGCCGACGACCGTCGCGGCGCCCCCGACGCGGGTGCTGACGACCGGGACGCCCGCCGCCTGGGCCTCGATGAGGCTCACCGGCGTGCCCTCGTTGTCCGATGTCAGCACGACGACGTCGCTGGCGAAGCAGACGCCGGGAACGTCCTGCTGAAAGCCGGCCCACACGACGCGGGTCGCGAGCGCCGGCGACAGCTCGATCGCCTGCAGCGCGGCGCGCAGCTCGCCGTCGCCGGCGATGAGAAACCACACATCCGGCTCGTCGGCGAGCCGCTCGGCCATCGCCAGGAAGCGGTCGACGCGCTTGATCGGCACGAGGCGGGCGATGATCGTCACGACGCGTGCCTGCGCCGGGATCCCGAGCCTGGCCCGCAGCTCGGCGCGGCGCGCCGTCCGCGCCGCGTCGTCGGTCGCGAAGCGGCTGAGGTCGAAGCCCAGCCGGATGACGTCGATCTGCTCCGGCGGAGCCACCCCGAGGCGCACGAGATCGTCGCGCACCTCCTCCGACACGGCCACGAGGCGCGTGGTGCGGCGCGCCAGGTAGCGCTCGATGCGCAGAAACAGCGCCGCCTTGGGCGACGAGAAGTAGCCGCTCAGCGAATGCCCGTGGAACGTGTGCACGATCACGCGCGGGCGCCCCGGCCCGGGGACGATCGCCGCCAGCCGCCCGAGCGTCCCGGCCTTCGCGGCGTGCGTGTGCACGACGTCGGGGCGGAAGCGGCGCAGGGTGCGCACGAGGTGCGCGAACGCCACCAGGTCGCGCAGTCCGAGCTCGCGGCGCATCCGCGGCACGCGCAGCGGGACGACGCCGAGCTGCTCGGCGAGGGCGTCCATCGAGCCCTCGTGGTCGGCCTCGCTGCCGCGGATGAGCAGCGTCTCGTAACCCAGCGGCCCGAGCAGCCGGGTCATGGTCAGCGCCTGGATCGCCGGGCCGCCGATGTTCAGCCGCGAGATGATCCGCGCGACGCGGACGGCGCTCATTCGCGGGAGCCGGCGGGCGCCGCTGCCCGCACCGGCGTCCCGAACCTGACCTCGAGCACCGCGATCACCGCGATGCCGATCAGCAGCGTGGCGGCGGCGCTCCACAGCACGGCGTGGCGCCCGTGCTGGGCGGCCATCGCGGCGACGCCGCAGAGGGCGAGCTGGAGCGTCGCGAGCATGGCGGCCACCGCCTGGGGCGAGCCGGTCATCGTCAGCAGGCGATGCGTGAGGTGATCGCGCCCGCCGGTCAGCAGCGGCACGCAGCGGCGACGGCGCGAGATCGTGACGAGCGTCGTGTCGAGGATGACGAGGCCGACGATCATCGCCCCGAGCGGCAGTGCGGCGGCGCCCACCTGCGCGCTGTCGGCGGCCGCCAGCGCGGCGCCGGCCGCGATGAAGCCGATCGGCATGCTGCCGCCGTCGCCGAGGAAGATCCGCGCGGGCCGGGCGAGGTTGTAGCGCAGGAAGCCGAGGCACGCCCCGGCCAGCGCGCCCGCGATCGCGGCCAGCTGCGCGTCGTGGTCGATCAGCGCGAACGTCGCGATGCCGACCGCGACCGCGACCGCGACGGTTCCCGTCGCGCCGTCCAGGTTGTCCATGAGGTTGAACGCGTTGACGATGCCGATGACCCACACGACCGTGAGGACGAGGTTCAGCAGGTCGGCGGAGAAGACGTTCCAGCCCAGATCGGCGAGCCACAGCCCGGCGCCGGCGAGCGCCTCGACGCCCATCCGCAGCCACGGCGAGAGGTTGATGCGGTCGTCGAGCGTCCCGAGCATCCACAGCGCGACCGCGCCCAGCCCGAGCGCGAGGAACGTGTCGCTCAGGCCGCCCCACAGGAGCGCCGGGACGAGAAAGGCGAGCATGACGGCGCTGCCGCCGAGGTAGGGCGTCGCCCGGCCGTGCTGCTTGTAGCCCAGCGGGTGATCCAGAAAGCCGGTTCGCAGGGCCACGCGCGCGGCCTGCGGCGTGGAGATGAGGACGAGTGCGACCGCGAGTGCGAACGCCAGCGTCAGGGTGGCGCCTGGATGCACGTCGCTAGCTCTACCACAACCGGAGGCGCACTTAACACTGCCGCCCACGGCGGCGCCGGTCACGGGGTCGCTGCGGCGGCGGCCATACTTCGTGGCACGAACCCCTCCGTCGCGCCCGACTTCCGTGTCTGACACCCAGCTCTATGAGATCGAGTGCGTCGTCCTCGCGACGCTGCTCGTCGGCTTCGTCCTGACGTACGTCATCCGGCGGCTCGCCCGCACGCGGCCCGAGCTGTCGATCGGGGCGCCGGTCGCCGTCGGCGTGGCGGTCCGGCTCGTGGCGATCGTCGTCGTCTCGCTGTCGGGCGCCGCGCGCACGCTGCGCGGCGGCGACGAGCTGAGGTTCCTGCAGGACGCGGAGGTCATCCGCAACGCCCCGCTGGACTCCGAGCTGTGGCTCCCGATCGCGTCGTCGCATCGCCTGCACCAGATCCTCTTCGCCGGGCAGATGAAGCTCGCGGACTTCCCGGACGCGGCGCTGCGGGTGACCCAGGTGGGCATCGCGATGCTCGGGGTGATCCTGGTCGTGGCGGCGATCTACGACCTCGCGGGCCCGCGCGCGGCGACCCTCGGGATGTGGGTGCTCGCCCTCGAGCCGGCCGGCATCTTCTTCAACGGCATCCTCCACCGCGAGGCGCTCCTCGTGCTCGCCAGCGGGCTGGTCGTCCTCGGCGGCGCGAAGATCTGGGCCAAGCTCGAGCTGCACGGCGTCCTCATCCTCGGCCTGGGCTGCGCCATCGCGCTCGGGACCCGGCCCTACGCGGCGTGGCTGTTGATCACCGGTGGGCTGCTGCTCATCCTGCACGCGTCGCTGCGTCAGGTCGGCACCAGGCTGCGCTCCGTCCCGCTCATCTATGCCGTCGTGGTCGTCGTCGCGGCCGCGACCCCCGCCGTGCTGGCGATGACGTCGCAGGACAGCCTCGAGCAGAACCTGCAGAGCGCGCAAAACGCCAACACGCTGTCGATCGACGCCCGCGGCACCGCGCAATCGGCGAATCTCAGCCTCGAGTACGTCGACTTCTCCTCGCGCAGCGACCTGATCGTCAACCTTCCGCAACGGGTGCGCGACGTCGTCCTGCGCCCCTACCCCTGGCAGGTCCAGAACACGAGCCAGCAGCTCGGTGCGATAGGGACGCTCGTCGTCCTCGCCGCGCTGTTCTTGCTCGTGCGCTACGTCCGGCGCAATCGCGGGCGCGTGCTCGCCGTGGCCGCGCCGTTCATCTACCCGGCGTTCTTTCTGCTCATCGCCTACGCGTTGAGCGTCGGCAATGCAGGTACGGGCTTTCGCTACCGTACGCACCTGGTACTGCTCGGGCTCGCCACGCTCGTCGTTCTCCGTGAGCACGCGCTCCGCAGGGACTCATCCGACGGCGGCGAACAGCCACAGGGCGACACGACGCAGGCGCAACGACGCATGGACGAAATCCGAGCAGATCCGAAGGTGCTGGTTGGGGCACGGTCAACGCGCTGATGGTTTGCGGCTACCCATCCGGCGGCACCGGCCGTGCGTCGACATGCATGGCCGCGACGACGCGCACGGAGGTCGCTGAATGAGTGCTGAGCACGGCGATCTGCGCGCCTACCTGCGGATCGTGTGGCGCTGGAAGCTGCTGATCCTCGCGTTCGTGATCGTCATTCCCATGGCGACGTACGTGTACGTCTCGAGCAAGCCGAAGGTCTACGCGGCGAGCACCCTGCTGCAGGTTCAGGCGCTGGCGGTGGACACGAGCCTCTTCGGCGCCGCCGTGCCCGCCCCGCAGACCCAGACCCTGTTGTCGGCGGCGCGGCTGGTCACCACCACTGCGGTGGCCGAGACGGCCGCCAAGGAGCTGGGCGAGCCCCGCGCGAACGCCCGCGCGCTGCTCGGCGGCGTCACCGCCACGGCCGACGTTCAGGCCGACTTCATCACCGTCTCGGCGCGCGCGCCGACGGCGCGCCGCGCCGCGGAGGTGGCCAACGCCTTCGCCCAGGCTGTCGTCACGAACCGGGCCGACCAGGCGATCGACCGGCTGAACGGCACGATCCGCCGCGTCGAGGAGCAGCTCAACCGGATCACGGGTGACACGACGACCGCCCGTGAGGGCCGCAAGCAGCTCTCCGAGCAGTTGCAGCGCCTGCGCGCGCTGCGCGCCGCTCAGGGCAACAACGCCCGGATCGTCGAGCCGGCCATCGCCTCCAACGTCCCCGTCGCGCCGCGGGTCACGCGCACGGTGCTGCTGGCGGCCATCGTCGCGCTGCTGCTGGCCTTCGGTGCCGTCGTGCTGGCCCAGGGCTCCGATCGGAAGGTCCGCGACCCCTCCGAGCTCGAGGATCTGACAAACAAGCCGCTGCTCAGCGCGGTCCCGCGCAGCGCCTTCGCCGACGAGCCCGACGGCGCGGCCGAAGAGGCCTTCCAGACGCTGCGGGCGAGCCTGACGTACTTCAACGTCGACCGCGACATCAAGAGCGTGCTCATCACGAGCCCGGCGCAGGGGGACGGCAAGACGACGGTGGCCACCAACCTGGCCCGCGCCATGGCGCGCGCAGGCAAGGACGTCATCCTCGTCGATGCCGACCTGCGCCGCCCGCAGGTCGCCTCGCGCCTGCACGTCCACGGCGGCGTGGCCGGTCTCGGCGGCGTGCTCGTGGGGGAGACCAGCCTGGCGCAGGCCTTCGAGGAGCCGGAGGTCGACACGCTGGCCGGCCGGCTGCGCGTGCTGCCCGCCGGACATCCGCCGCCCAACCCGTCCGAGCTGCTCGCCTCCCAGCGGATGCGGCGCCTGCTCGAGAAGCTCACCGAGGCCTGCGACCTCGTCATCGTCGACTCCACGCCGCTGCTGACCGTCAGCGACTCGCTGCCGCTGGTCGAGGTCGTCTCGGGCACGGTCCTCGTCGCCCGCGTCAACGAGACTTCCAAGGACGCCGTCAAGCGCCTGCAGAGCGTCATCGCCAACGCCGGTGGCACGCTGCTGGGTTCGGTGGCGACCGGCACCGCCGCCAGCGCGTCCTACGGGGGCTACGGCTACGGCTACAGCCAGGAGCCCGCTGGGCGCAACGGCGCCGGCTCGGCGACGCCCGCGCGACCGTTCGGCCAGCGGCCGGTCCCGCCGCCGCCGCCCGTCAAGGGACGCGGCCTGCTGCGCCGGTCGGGCGCGGAGAAGGTGCCCGCGGCCGGCTCCGCGACGCTGCCCGAGCGTCCGCCCGACCGCAAGAAGAACGGCCGGTTCTCGTGACGAGGTCGCGCCCGTGAGGATCCTGGTCACGGGGGCGGCCGGGTTCATCGGCTCCAACCTCGTCGACGGGTTGCTGGCGGCGGGTCATGAGGTGCGCGGGTTGGACAACTTCTCGACCGGTCAGCGTTCGAATCTGGCGCATGTCGCCGAGGAGATCGAGGTCGTCGAGGGTGATCTGCGGTCCTATGAGCGCGTGAGCTTCGCGGTGCGCGGCTGTGATGCGGTGTTTCACGAGGGTGCGATGCCGTCGGTGCCGCGCTCGGTGCAGGATCCGCTGACGTCGAGTGAGATCAACATCGGCGGCACGCTGAACGTGTTGCTGGCGGCGCGCGACGCCGGGGTGCGCCGCGTGGTGTTCGCGTCGTCGTCGTCGGTCTACGGCGATGCGCCGGGGTTTCCGCGCGTCGAGACGCAGGCGACGAGCCCGCTGGCGCCGTACGCGGTGTCCAAGCTGGCGGCCGAGCAGTTCTGCCGGGTGGCGCATCTGGTCTACGGGCTCGAGACGGTGTGTCTGCGCTACTTCAACGTCTTCGGGCGCCGGCAGGATCCGTTTTCGCAGTACAGCGCGGTGATCCCGAAGTTCATCACGCTGATGGCGGCCGGGCGGCCGCCGGCGATCTACGGCGATGGGATGCAGTCGCGCGACTTCACGCACATCGACGATGTCGTGGCGGCCAACCTGCTGGCGCTCGATGCGCCGGGGGCGGCTGGCGGCATCTACAACATCGCGTGTGGGCGCCAGGTGTCGCTCAACGATCTCGTCACCGAGCTCAACGACATCCTCGGCACGCAGCTCGAGGCCGAGTACCTCGACCCCAGGCCCGGCGACGTCAAGCACTCGCTGGCCGACGTCGGCCGCGCCGAACGTGAGCTGGGGTTCAGGGCGACGGTCGCCTTCACGCAGGGTCTGCGGCGCACGATCGCCGCCTACGAGCCCGCCGACGCTGCCTCCGTCGAGGTCTGAGCCCGAGGCGGCGGCCGCCGCCTACACGACCGAGGCTTCGGCCTGGTGGAACTGGATGACGTCGGACAGGATCTCGTCGAGCGTGTGCGTCGACGACCAGCCGAGCGCGTGGCCGATCTTCGTCACGTCGGGGTAGCGCCGCGGCATGTCCTCGAAGCCCGCTTCGTAGGCGGCCTCGTAGGGGATCATGTGGATCTCGGCATCCGAGCCGGTGAGCTCGATGACGCGCGAGGCGAGCTCGAGGATCGACATCTCCTCCTGCGAGCCGATGTTGAAGACCTCGCCGTACGCCGGGTCGCCGAGCGCCATGAGGTCCACGAGCGCGCGGACCACGTCGTCGACATGGCAGAAGCAGCGCGTCTGGCGGCCGTCGCCGTAGACCGTCAGCGGCCGGCCGGCGAGGGCCTGCTGGACGAGCGTCGGGACGACCATCCCGTAGCGGCCGGTCTGGCGCGGCCCGACCGTGTTGAACAGCCGGGCGACGACGGTGGGGAGCTTGCGCTCCTTCCAGTACGCGAGCGCGAGGAACTCGTCGATCGCCTTCGAGCAGGCGTACGACCAACGGCCGGTGGACGAGCCGCCCAGGACGAAGTCGCCGTCCTCGCGGAACGGCAGGTCCTTGGACTTGCCGTAGACCTCGCTCGTGGAGGCGATGAAGACCGGCTTCTTCTTCTTGCTGGCCTGCGCGAGCACGACCTCGGTGCAGTGCACGTTGGTCTCGATCGTGCGCACCGGGCTGTCGATGATGAGGTCGACGCCGACGGCGGCGGCGAGGTGGTAGACGATGTCGGCCTCGTCGACGAGCTCGGCGACGATCGAGGGGCTGGCGCACGTGTCGATCGTGTACTCGAAGCCCGCGTCCTTCTTGAGGTGGCGAACGTTGTCGATCGAGCCGGTCGAGAGATCGTCGAGGATGTGCACCCGGTCTCCCTGGGCGAGCAGCGCCTCGGCGAGATGCGATCCGATGAAGCCTGCTCCACCTGTGATGAGATACCGCATGGCAAGTCCTTTTCCCTGATCTCTACGTGCGGCACGGCCCCATCCGTGCTCTGTGAACCGCCCGAGCCGAGTTCGCCGCCCAGCGCGACGCGCACATCACGCATTGCATCGGCATCCCTGGGCGTCGTTCAGCCCGAGCCACGATACACCTATAACACCGTTCTCAGGAGCATTTCCTTCGGGACGTACCGTTGGCGCCGCGGTCAGCTGCGCAGGATGCGCAGCGCGAGGTGCCCTGCGTTCTTCGCGTTGTCGAGGCCGACCCCTGCCACCGGCACGCCCGGCGGCATCTGCAGGACCGACAGGATCGCGTCGAGGCCGCCCATCGCCGACAGCCGGCTCGACAGCGGGACGCCGATGACGGGCAGGTCGGTGTGGGCCGCGGCGACGCCGGGCAGCGCGGCCGACAGCCCGGCGCCCGCCACGATCACCCGCAGCCCGCGTATGCGGGCGTTCTGGCAGTACTCGGCGACGATCGCCGGCTCGCGATGCGCGGACATCACGCGCACCTCGTGGTGCACGCCGGCGTCGCGCAGGACGCTGGCCGCGCCGTCCATGACGTCCATGTCGCTCTTGGAGCCCATGATGATCCCGACGCGAGGCGTGTCGATCTCGATCTCCGCTAACTCGACGGCGACCTCGGTCTCGGTCGCCGGCTCGGCCTGCTCGCTCATGCGCTCGCCCTTTCCACTGCGCGCAGGGCGATGTCGCCGCGTAGCTGACGCCCTGCGAAGTCGATTCTGTGCGCGGCAGCATAGGCGGCGTCGCGGGCGACCGCGGCCGTGGGTCCCAGCGCGGTGACGTTCAGCACGCGCCCGCCGGCCGTCACGATCGCCCCGTCGCTCTCGCGCCGCGCGGTGCCGGCGTGCGTGACCTCGGCGCCGTCGCGCGCCGCCTCGTCGAGGCCGGAGATGACGTCGCCGGTCTGCGGGGCGGCCGGATAGCCGGCGCCGGCGAGGACGAGCGTCACCGCCCAGCCGTCGTCGAAGTCCAGCTCGGTGCCGGCCAGCCCGCCCGGGCGGGTCGCCGCGGACAGCAGCTCGTAGGCGTCCGAGCGCAGCCGCGGCAGGACCGCCTGGGTCTCGGGATCGCCGAAGCGCACGTTGTACTCGAGCACCCAAGGCCCCTCGGCGGTGAGCATGATCCCGGCGTAGAGCACACCGTGAAACGGCGTCCCGCGCTCGCGCATGAGGTCGACGATCGGCTGGTGCACAAGCGCCGACAGCTCCGCCATCTTGTCGGCGTCGATGCCGGGGACCGGGGAGTAGGACCCCATCCCGCCCGTGTTGGGCCCCTCGTCGCCGTCGAAGATCCGCTTGTAGTCCTGCGCGGGCGCCATCGCCACCGCGCGCACGCCGTCGCAGAGCGCCAGCAGCGACAGCTCCTCGCCGACGAGGCAGTCCTCGACGACGACGCGGCCGGCCCCGAACCGGCGGGCGACGAGGAAGTCCTCCAGCGCCGCCTGCGCCTGCGCCGCGTCGGCCGCGATCACGACGCCCTTGCCGGCCGCGAGGCCGTCGAACTTCAGGACGATCGGATAGCGCTCGATCGCCGCCATCCCGCTCGCGACATCGTCGACGACGCTCCAGCGCGCGGTCGGCACGCCGGCGGCCTGCATCACCTCCTTGGCGAACTCCTTGGACCCCTCGAGGCGGGCGGCCGCCGCGCTCGGGCCGAACGCGGCGATGCCGCGCCGCGTCAGCTCGTCGGCCAGGCCGGCGACGAGCGGCACCTCCGGTCCGATGACGACGAGGTCGCAGCCCTCCTGCTCGGCGGCGTCGGCCAGGCCGCCGATGTCGTCGACGGCGATCGCCAGCAGCCGCGCCTCCTGCTCGATCCCCGGGTTGCCGGGCGCGCACAACAGCTCGGGCCGGGCGGCCGACCGCCCCAGCGCGCGCACGATCGCGTGCTCGCGCCCGCCGGCGCCGACGACGAGGACCCGGGGGCGCGCGTCCGCCGCCGGGCTCACGCGATGTCGTCGGTCAGTTCGCCGAGCAGCGCGTCGAGGTCGTCGCGCAGCGTCCGATCCGCCGCCGCCCCCGCGACGAGCTCGTCCAGGATGCGCTCGCGCGCGGTCCCGGCCGGCGGCGTGCCGCGCGGGATGATGTCGGCGATCTCGCGGCCGTCGCGCGTGAGCACCACGTGGCGACCGGCCTCGACGGCGGCGAGCACCCGCGGCAGGTGGTCGTGCAGCGCTGGGATCGTGACCGGCTCCATGGGGGCGCAGCGTAGTGCGACGGCCGCGGCGAAGTCGGCTCGCTGCGCGGCGCGCCGACCGCGCCGCCTCAGATCGCCGCGATGAAGTCGTCGATCGGGATCGCCGGCAGCGTCTCGTAGTGCGACGTGCCGCGCGAGCCGAGCTCGAGCGAGACGCGCGCCATCGTCAGCTCGTCGGGGGCCTCGACGATGCTCACGAAGTCGAAGCGGCCGAGCGTGCTCCACTGCGCCTTGACGCTCGCGCCGAGCTGCTCGACCTCGCGGTTGACCTCCTTGATGCGCTGCGGGTTGTTCTTGACCGTCTGCACGCCGTCGGGGGTGAGGGTCGAGAGCATGAGGTACGTCGGCATGGCGCCTCCATCCAAATACGAGCGTGGGCTTGTGTCGTGCGTTGTATCCCACATCGCCCGCAACCGCGCGAGAGATCGCGGCGATCCGGTAGCGTCGAGCTGCCATGCAACGGATTGCAACGATCGTCGCGGCGCTGGCCGCCGCCGTGCTGTGGAGCGCCGCGGGCACCGCGCAGGCCGCCACGCTGACGACCGACACGCGCTGCTACCAGGAGACCCAGGAGGTCATCGTCAACGGCGCCGGCTTCGCCCCGTCCAGCGTCGTGACGATCTCGCGGGACGGGACGGTCCTCGGGAGCACGACGACCGACGCCAACGGCGCATTTCGCAACAAGTTCGACACCCCCGAGCTGCCCAAGGACGTGCGCGAGCGCCTGTACCGCCTCAGCGCGACCGACTCGACGACCACCGCTCAGACGAACTACCGCTCGACGCGGATCTTCGCGAGCTTCCGGCCGCGCAAGGGCAACCCGTCAACGTTGCGGGTGCGCTTCTCGATCTTCGGCTTCGGCCTCGTGCAGCGCCGCGCGCCGGTCTACCTGCACTACGTGCGCCCGGGCGGCAGGGTCGCCCGCACGATCCGCCTCGGCACCGCGACCGGCGTCTGCGGCGCGATCACGCAGACGCGCGCGCGCCGGCTGTTTGCCTTCGAGGCGTCCAAGGGCGTCTGGATCCTGCAGTTCGACACCCGCAAGCGCTACGAGCGCGCGACGTCCAAGCGCCGCACCCCGTGGGTGCGCAAACCGGTGGAGATCTTCTCCCGCAACCGCTGAGCTGTGGTCGGCCGCGCATAAACTCCGCCCGTGGCCTACGGCACGGGGACTCTCGTCGGGCGCGACCGCGAGCTCACGGAGCTGCGGCTCGGGTTGGAGGGCGCGCTGGCCGGCCGCGGGCGGCTGTTCATGGTGGCCGGCGATCCCGGCGTCGGCAAGACGGCGCTCGCCGACGCGATCGGCACCGACGCGGTGGCGGCCGGCGCGACCGTACTGTGGGGCCGCGCCTGGGGCGGCGGCGGGGCGCCGTCGTACTGGCCGTGGCTGCGGATCCTGCGCCGCCTGTCCACCGAGCGCGACATGGCCGAGGCGCTCGCCGCGCTCGGCCCGGAGGCGACCGGACGGCTGACGCGCCTGGTCCCCGGCCTCGCGCGCGCGCCGGAGCACCTGGCCGGCGAGTCGGACGCCTCCGGCGAGCCCGAGCCCGGCGAGTCGGACGCCGCGCGCTTTCAGCTCTTCGACGCGATCACGTCGCTGCTGCGCGCCGCCGCGGCGCAGGCGCCGCTCGTCGTCATCCTCGACGACCTGCACGGCGCCGACCACCCGTCGCTGCTGCTGCTCGGCTTCCTCGCCGTGCACGTGCGCGACTCGGCGATCCTCGTCGTCGCCACCTATCGCGAGGCCGAGGCGCGCCTGGACCCGCAGCTCGCCGCCACGCTCGGCGACATCATCCGCCACGGCCAGCGGCTGCCGCTGCGCGGCCTGCGCGAGGCCGACGTCACGGCGGTCGTCGAGCACGTCGCGGGCCGGCGTCCGCCCGATCGCGTCGTGCGCGCGATCCACCAGGCCACGGAGGGCAACCCGTTCTTCGTCGACGAGGTCGTGCGCCTGTTGAGCGCGGAGGGACGGCTCGACGACCCCGCCCACGTCGCGGTCGTGCGGATCCCCGACGGCGTGCGCGAGACGATCCGCCACCGCCTCGAGCCGCTGCCGGAGGCCACCCGCGAGCTGCTGTGCACGGCGGCGGTCATCGGCCGCGACTTTCGCCTCGACACGCTGCAGCGCGTCAGCGGCTGCGACCCGGCGCTGCTCGACGCGGCCCTGAGCGCCGCGGTCAGCAGCGGCGTGCTCGTCGAGCGCACCTCGGGCCTGGGCGCCTACTCCTTCTCGCACGGGCTCATCCGCGAGACGCTCTACGACGACCTCGGTCCCCAGCGCCGGGCGCAGCGCCACCGCGAGGTCGGCCTTGCGCTGGAGGATTTCTACGCCGCCGATCCCGAGCCGCACGTGGCCGAGCTCGCGCACCACTTCTTCGTCGCCGCGACGACCGGCGAGCTCACCAAGGCGATCGACTACTCCGTGCGCGCGGGCGAGCGGGCCCTGCGGCTCGTCGCCTACGAGCAGGCGTCGGTGCACCTCGAGCACGCCCTGCAGGCCTACGCGCTGCAGGAGGGCGCCGATGCGCCGCGCCGCTGCGACCTGCTGCTCATGCTCGGCGTCGCCCAGTCGCGCTCCGGCGAGTCGGCCGCCGCGCGCGCGACGTTCCTGCGCGCCGCCGACGTGGCCCGCCGGATCGGCTCGCCCGAGCGCCTGGCCCGCGCCGCGCTCGGCTACGGCGCGGGTATGGGTGGCTTCGAGTTCGGCCGCGTCGACGACGGGCTCGTCGCGCTCCTCGCCGAGGCGCGCGACGCGCTCGGCGACGAGGACAGCTCGCTCAACGCCCGCGTGATGGGCCGGCTGGCGACCGAGCTGTACTTCTCCGACCGGCTGCAGGAGCGCGACGAGCTGGCCGACGCGGCGGTGGCCATGGCCCGCCGGATCGGCGACCGCGCCACGCTGGCCTCGACGCTCAGCACGCGCTACCTGGCGCTGATGGGACCGCACAACGCGCGCGAGCGCCTGCAGATCGCCTCCGATGTCGTCGCGCTGGGCGAGGAGGTCCGCGACCGCGAGCTCGTCCTGCGCGGCCACGTGTGGCGGATCCTGACGCTCATGGAGCTCGGCGACTGGGTCGGCGCCGAGATCGAGCTGGCGGTCCACGCCCGGCTGGCCGACGAGCTACGCGACCCGCTGCACCTCTGGTACGTGCCGCTGTTCGCCTCCACGCGCGCGCTGCTGCAGGGCCGTCTCGCCGACGCCGAGCGGCTGGCCGCCGAGGCCCACGCGATCGGCCGCGGGTCGCAGGCGATGAACGCGGGCCAGCTCCACGCCGTCCAGCTGTTCGCGCTGCGCACCGAGCAGGGCTCGCTGACGGAGGTCGAGGGGGAGCTCGAGGAGTTCGGCCGGCGCTACCCGGCCGCCCCGGTCTGGCGCGCCGCAGCGGCGTTCGCGCTGGCGCTGCTCGGGCGCGACGACGAGGCGCGGCGGCTGTTCGACGCGCTGACCGCAACGGGCGCCGGCGTGACCGAGATGCAACGCGACAGCGAGTGGCTGGGGACGGTCTCGCTGCTCGTGCGCGCCGGCGAGCGGCTCGGCGACACCCGGCGTACCGGTTTGCTCGCCCCGCTGCTGGAGCCCTACACCGACCGCGCAGTGATCGCCGGCCGGGGGGCGATCTTCCTCGGGCCGGTCGCGCGCTACGCCGGCATGGCCGCAGCCGCCGCGGGGCGCAGGGCGGACGCCGTCGAGTACCTCGACCAGGCGCTGGCGATGGCGCGCCAGTGGGGCGCCGAGCCGATGGTCGCGGCGATCCGCCTGGAGCTGGCCGACGTGCTCGCGCCGCCCGCCGGCGCGCCCGCGACCGAGGCCGACGCCCGGCGCGCGCGGGAGCTGCGCGCCGAGGGGCTGGCGGTGGCGCAGCGCCTGGAGCTCGGCGGGCTGCTCGCACGCTACGACGGCGCGGACGCGCAGACCGACGAAGGGGCGGCGATCGGCGCGGGGGCGGCACCGCGGGTCCGCGGCGCCGGCGCTCCCGCCGCCGACGCGGCCGACCCGGCCCCGGTCGCGTTCTACCGCCGCGGCGACATCTGGACGATCGGCCCGCCCGGCCGCCGCATCCAGCTGCGCGACGCGAAGGGATTGGCGCACGTGGCGCGCCTGCTCGGCGCCCCGCACGTCGAGTTTCACGCGCTCGACCTCGTCGGCGGGGTGGCGTCCGAGCGCGGCGACGCCACGGGGGCGCTCGGCAACGGCGCGGGCCTGGAGGTGCGTGCCCGCGGCGAGAGCGACGCCGGTCCCGCGCTCGACAGCCAGGCCAAGGCCGCGTACCGGTCGCGGCTCGCCGAGCTGCAGGAGGAGATCGACGAGGCCGAGTCCTTCAACGACCCCGAACGCGCGACCCGCGCCCGTGAGGAGCTCGCCTTCGTGGCCCGCGAGCTGGCCGGGGCCGTCGGCATCCACGGCCGCGACCGCAAGGTCGGCAACGACGCCGAGCGGGCGCGGGTCAACGTCACGCGCGCGATCCGCACCGCGCTCAGACGGGTCGCCGCCCACGACGCCGTGCTCGGCCGCCAGCTCGGGGCCGCGATCCGGACGGGCACCTTCTGCGTCTACGAGCCCGTGCCCGGCCAGGAGCCGGCGTG
>JAUXSD010000251.1 GCA_030681525.1 Solirubrobacteraceae bacterium | reverse complement strand
ACAGAGCCGCCGCCGCAGCCGGCGCGCAGCCTGCTCGCCGCCGCCCGCGCGGCGGGCCGGGTCGCGATCGCGCCGCTGCTCGCGGCGATCGCGCTGCTCGCCGCCGGCACCGTCGCCGAGGCGGCGCTGCTGCAGGGGTCGCTGGGCGACGGCGCGGCGCAGACGACGCTGCTCGCGGTCGCCGGTCTGGCGCTGCTGCTGGCGGGCGTCGAGGCGCTGGCCGCCCTCGCCGGGCTGGGCATCGGCCGGCGCTTGGAGGTCGGGTTGCGGCGCGCGCTCGCCCGCAAGCTGCCGCGCCTGCCCGACCGCTACCTGCGCTCGCGGCCGCCGTCGGACCTCGCCGAGCGCGCCCACGTCCTGCACGAGCTGCGGGTGCTGCCGCTGCTCGCCACGCAGCTGCTCGCCGCGGCGCTGGAGACCGTGCTCGTCGCGGTCGCGCTGTGCGTGCTCGTCCCCGCCGTGGCGCCGCTCGTCGTGCTCGCGACGGTCGGCGCGCTCGGCGCCGCCGCCGCGGTCCAGATCCCCCTGCGCGAGCGCGAGCTGCGCGCGCGCGAGCACCTGTCGGCGGTCGGGCAGACGAACCTCGACGCGGTCCTCGGCGTGCTCGCGATCCGCGCCCACGGCGCCGAGGGGGCGATCGCCGAGCAGCACGAGGAGCGCCTGCGCGGCTGGATTGAGTCGGCGCGCGCGGCGGTGCGCGCGCGGACCGCGGCGACGTTCCTGCAGACCGCGTGCGGGATCGGCCTGGCGATCCCGGTCGTCGTGGCGGGCCTCGACCACCTCGACAGCGCGCCGCAGCGCCTGCTGCTCGTGCTGTGGGCGATCACGATCCCGATCGCGGCCGAGCGCGTCGGGCAGATCGCGCTGCAGTGGCCGGGGCTGCGCACGCTGGCGCTGCGCCTGGCCGAGCCGCTCGACGCGCCGGAGGCGCCCGCGCCCTCTCCGGCCGCGCGGACCGCCGGCGCCCCCGCGCCCGCCAGCGGCGGCGTCGAGATCGTCTTCGACGCCGCGAGCGTGCGCGCCACCGCGCGCGAGCTGCTGAGCGCGACGACGCTGCGGATCGCGCCAGGCGAGCACGTCGCGCTCGTCGGCACGTCGGGCGCGGGCAAGTCGACGCTGCTGGCGCTCGCGCTGGGGCTCAACGATCCGTCGCAGGGGCGGGTGACGGTCGACGGCCGGCCGCTGACCGGAGGCGGGGCGCACGCGCTGTGGCCGCACGTGGCGTGGGTCGAGCCGGGGGTGCGCATCTGGAACCGCGACCTGCGCGCGAACCTCGCCCCGCTCGCCGATGCCGAGCGGGTGGCGGCGCTCGTGCGCGCGGCCGAGCTGGACTCGGTCGCGGCGCGCGTCCAGGACGAGCCGCTCGGCGCCGACGGCGGCCTGCTGTCCGGCGGCGAGGGCCAGCGCGTGCGCCTCGCGCGCGCGCTCGCGCGGGACGGCGTGCGGCTCGTGGTCCTCGACGAGCCGCTGCGCGGCCTGGACCGCGGGCAGCGCCATCGCCTGCTCGCCGCCGCCCGCGAGCGCTGGCGCGACGCGACGCTGCTGTGCGCGACGCACGACGTCGGCGAGGCGCTGACGTTCGATCGCATCCTCGTGCTCGAGGACGGCCGCGTCGTCGCCGACGGCCCGCCGGCGGAGCTGCTCGATGCGCCGGACGCGCCGCTGCGCGCGATGCTCGACGCCGAGCAGGCGCTGCGCGACGAGCTCGACGCCGGCCGCGGCTGGCGGCGGCTGCGCGTGGCGGACGGGACGCTCCACGAGGAGCGCGCCGCGGTACCGACCGACGACGCAGCCGCGCCCACCCCCGCCCCGGGCACCGGGGGGTGTGGCGAATCAACCCCGCGGAGCGAGGCTGATTCGCCACACCCCGCCCCGTCCGCCGCCCGCCGCGATCGCGCCGCCGCCGCGTTCGCGGTCTTCGCGGCCGCCACGATCCTGCGCTACGTCGCCTTCGCCGCCTCGTGGTCGGTCATCGGCACGACGATCTTCGGCGGCGACTCCGCCGGCCTGACGACCTGGGCGCTGCTGCTCGCCGCCACCGTCCCGCTCGCGGCGATCGCCGAGGCCGCCGAGGGCCGGATCGCGATCGCGCTCGGCGCGCAGCTGCGCCGCCGGACGCTGCGCGGGGCGCTCGCGCTCGACCCGAGCTGGGTGCGCCGCGAGGGGCCCGGGCGCATCATCGGCCGTGCGATGGAGGTCGACGCGATCGCGCGGTTGGCGGCCGGCGGCGGCCTCGGCGCGGTGACGCTGGCGATCGAGCTCGGCGTCGCGGCGTTCGCGCTGGCGTCGAGCGAGCCCGGCCGCGCGGCGGCGATCCCGCTCGCCGCGGTGCTCGTGGCGGCGGCGATCACGTCGGCGGTCGCGGTGCGGCGCCGGCGGGCATGGACGGCTGCGCGATTGGCGCAGACGGACGAGCTGCTCGAGTCGATCGCCGGACAGCGCACGCGGCTCGTGCAGGGCGACGACGAGGCCGAACAACGCGCCGCGCGGCTGGCCGGCTACGCCCGCCTCGGCGAGCGCGCCGACCGTCCGTTCGCGGCGCTCGCCGGCGCCCTGCCGCGGCTCGCGCTCGCGGGCGGCCTGGCCGGGATCGCGCTGGCCGGCGACCTCGCGCGGCCGGGCGACCTCGCGCTCGCGCTCGGCGGCGTACTGCTGGCCACGCAGGCGCTGCGGCGCCTCGCCGTCGCGGTCGAGACGCTGACGAGCGCCGGGCTCGCGCGCCAGGCGCTCGCGCCGATCCTGCGCGCCGAGCAGGCACAGGCGACGGCTCCGGTGTCCAGAGAGCACCCGGCGACGACGAACGGCGACACCCCCGCGACGCTGCACGTCCGCGGCCTCGCGGTGAACCGCGGCGGCCGCGACGTGCTGCGCGACGTCGACCTCGAGCTCGAGCCCGGCGACCGGGCCGTCCTCGCCGGCGCGTCGGGCGCGGGCAAGTCGACGCTCGCGACGGCGCTGGCCGGCATCCTGCCGGCGACTCGCGGCCACGTCGGCCTGGGCGACGCGCGCCCCTCCGACCCCGGCTGGCGCGACCGCGTCGGCCTCGTGCCGCAGCACGGCGACAACCACGTCCTGCTGGCCCCCGTCGCCTTCAACCTGCTCATGGGCCGCGGCTGGCCGGCGAGCGACGCCGACCTCGCCGAGGCCGCCGAGGTGTGCGCCGAGCTGGGCCTCGGCCCGGTGCTGCAGCGCATGCCGGCCGGCCTCGGCCAGACGATCGGCGAGACCGGCTGGCGGCTGTCGCAGGGCGAGCGGGCGCGCGTCTGCCTGGCCCGCGCGCTGCTCGCCGACCACGACGTGCTGATCCTCGACGAGCCGCTCGGCGCGCTCGACCCGCAGACCGCGCGGACGGTGCTCGGCGTCGCGCGGCGGCGCGCGCGGACCCTCGTCGTGATCTCTCAGGAGTAGGCGGCTGAGTGCGGCCCCGCACTACGTGTCGCCATCACACTCATGCGGGTGTAGGCTGGCCCGCATGAAGATCGCGGTAGCCGGAAAGGGCGGAGTGGGCAAGACAACGGTGTCGGGCACGATCGCCCGCGCCCTCGCGCGCAGCGGCCACACGGTCCTCGCGCTCGACGCAGACCTCAACCCGATGCTGGGCGTGTCGCTCGGCGTCGGCGGCGAGCAGACCGAGCTCATCGTCGCGGCGCGCCAGGCGATCGCCGAGGGCGAGGCCGAGCACGCGCCGACGATCGAGGAGGTCGTCGACCGCTTCGGCGCCGACGCTCCCGACGGCGTCCGGATGGTCATCGCGTCGCGCGTGGAGTACATGGATCCCGGGTGCATGTGCTGCGGGGTCAACCCCGTCAACCTCGTGCGCCAGCTCGAGCACGGCGAGCGCACCGTCGTCTGCGACCTCGAGGCCGGCATCGGCACCATCGAGCGCATCGAGGCGGGCGTCGTGGACGTCCTGATCGTCGTCGCCAACCCGACCGGCAAGTCGCTCGAGGTCGCGCGCCGCGCGATCGAGATCGCCGACGGCGTCACGGAGATCGTCGTGGTCGCCAACCGTGTCGCCGACGACGCCGACCTCGAGCTCATGCGCGAGGTGCTCGGCGACCGCGAGCTGTTCGTCATCCCCGAGGACGCCGTCATCGCGGCGGCCGATCGCGACGGGCTGGCGCCGATCGATCTCGATCCCGACTCGCCCGGCGTCGCCGCCCTCGTGCGCCTCGCCGAGCGCGTCGCCGGCGCACCGGTCGCCGCCTGACCGCGCCGCCGCAGTCCCGGATGCCGGACGCAGCGGATGACGCCTTCGTGCCGTTGAGGATCGCCGTCGCGGGCAAGGGCGGTTCGGGCAAGTCGGTGCTCTCCGGGACGATGGCCCGATTGGTCGCGCGCCGGGGCGGCCGCGTCCTCGCGCTGGACTCCGACCTGCTGCCCGGCCTGTCGATGAGCCTGGGCAGCGGCCCCGACCCGGTGCAGGCGCCGCTGTGGGCCGCGACGCAGAAGAAGCCCGACGGCCGCGGCTACATGTGGGGCGAGGGCATGAACGCGGCGCTCGCCGCGCAGCGCTGCGCGCTCGACGCCCCCGACGGCGTGCGCCTGCTGCTGCGCGGCAAGCAGGGACCCGAGGGCTTCGGCTCGGTCATCGGGGCCAGCCAGACGTTCTGGGAGGTCGTCCACGGGCTCGTCGACGCGCCCGAGTTTCGCGACTGGACGCTGATCGGCGACCTGCCGGCGGGGCAGTACCAGGTCGCCGACGACTGGGCGCCCTACGCGCGCATCTACCTCGTGGTCGTGCAGCCCACGATGCAGTCGGCGCTGACCGGGCGCCGGATCCTGCGCGTCGCGCGCATGCGCGCGCCGGACGCGCGCTACCTCGTGATCGCCAACCGCGTGCGCGACGAGGACGACGTGCGCCACGTCGAGAGGCTCGTCGGCGAGCCCGCGTTCGCGGCGCTGCCCTTCGACGACGACGTCGCGGCGGCCGAGCGTCTCGGGCGGGCGCCGATCGATCATGCGCCGCAGTGCAAGTCCGTGGCCGCGATCGACGGGCTGATCGATTCGCTCGTCGCGCTCGAGCGCGAGCGCCCGACGGCGGCCCCGGCGGCCGCCGCGCAGTCGTAGCGCCGCGGCGCCTCAGCCCCCGACGCCGGCGAGCGCCTCGATCGCGCGCTCGAGGTGGCGTTCCTCCAGCCGGATGTGGCTGTGCTGGCTCATCGACCGCGGCGCCACCCCGATCGCCTCGACCGGCGGCGCGTTGGAGAGCACCGGCACGACGAGCAGCAACTCGACCTGCACCGACCACGGCCAGCGCACCGCCATCGGGTCCTCGCGCGTCGGCTCCGAGACGACCTCGGCGACGCCGAAGATCCGCTGCCAGACCGACGCGTAGAGCACGAGCCGGTCGCCGGTCGTCATCCGCGGCCGGCGCGGGAACGCCGTGCGGCCCGGGTCGACCAGCCAGCTCCCCGCGGCGAGCCACCCATCGGCGATGGGGGCGCTGCCCGTCCCGTGCGCCTTGAGGAAGACCGCGCGATCCACCCGTTCGGTCTACCCCGCACGGGGGTAATGCGCCAGCCGCCCACCAGAGGAAGGGAGACCCCGCATGATCCATCGTCTCGATCGCATCCTCACCGAGATGCCGCCCCCGTCGGACCCCGATGCCGCGGGCGCGGCGCGGGTCCAGGAGCTCCTGGGCGGGAAGTTCGGCGAGATGTCGACGTTCATGAACTACACGTTCCAGTCGTTCAACTTCCGCAACAAGAAGGCCGCGCGCCCGTTCTTCGAGCTCATCGCGAACATCGCGGCCGAGGAGTTCGGCCACATCGAGCTTGTCGCGGTCGCGATCAACACGATGCTGACCGGCGCGACGCCGACCGACGACGGCAAGGCGCCGAAGGACTCGATGACGCAGCTGCGCGAGATGGCGATCAACCCGCATCACTTCATCGCGGGCGGCCAGGGCGCGCTGTGCCAGGACTCGCGCGGCCTGCCGTGGACGGGCGACAACGTCTTCTCCTCCGGCGACCTCGTCGAGGACCTGACGCACAACTTCTTCCTCGAGACCGGGGCGCGCAACAACAAGCTCAAGGTCTACGAGATGTGCGATCACCCGGCGGCGCGCGCGCTGACGGGCTACCTGCTCGTACGCGGCGGCGTACACCAGGTCGCCTACGCCCGCGCGGTCGAGCTGCTGACCGGCGCCGACCTGTCGAAGATGTTCCCGTCCCCGCGGATCCCGACGGACAAGATCCCCGAGAGCAGGAAGCACATGGACGCCGGGCGCCACACGAAGCTGTACCGCTTCTCGCCCAACGACTACCTCGAGCTCGCGGCGGTCTTCAACGGCCCGCATCCGGAGACCGGCGAGCCGCTGGAGGTCGTCGACGACCCGGGCGAGGGCTTCCCGCTGCACGACCTGCCCTCGCAGCCGGCCGTGTTCGCGCCCGACTACGCGCCCGAGGAGATCAAGGAGATCGCCGACAGGCTGCGCAAGCAGGCGGGCCTTCCCGACAAGCCGACCGCGGTCTACGCGGACGGCAACGGCTCGGCGCCGAAGCGCAAGAGCCCGGCGAAGAAGTCCACGGCGGCGCGCAAGAAGTCCTCGGCGAAGAAGTAGCTCAGCGGCCGGGCACGAGCGCGCGCAGGCGGCGGCCCGAGCGGGCCGCCGCGGCGCGCAGCCCGCCGCCCGCGTCGCCGCCGTCGATCGACCGCGCGAGCAGCTGCATCGGGTGCAGCAGCGGCAGCGGGCGGCCCTTGCGCTGCAGGTGCGCGGCGATCTGCAGCGTGCAGCCCGGGTTGGCCGCGGCGATCGCCTCGGCGCCGGTCGCCAGCAGGTTGTCGGCCTTGCGTGCGCCGAGCTCGGCGGCCGGGCCGGGCCGCGTGAGGTTGTAGATCCCGGCCGAGCCGCAGCACAGCTCCCACTCGGCGGGCTCGACGAGCGTCAGCCCGGGGATCGTGCGCAGCAGCTGGCGCGGCTGCGCGCGGACGTTCTGCGCGTGCGCGAGATGGCAGGCATCGTGGTAGGCGACGGTCATCTCGACGGGATGGCGCTTGGCCCGCGGGGCGTGCTCGGCGAGCAGCTCGTGCACGTCGCGCGCCCGTCCGGCGAGCGCCGCCGCCCGCTCGCTCCACTCCGGGTCGTCGCGCAGCAGATGGCCGTAGTCCTTGATCGCCGAGCCGCAGCCGGCGGCGTTGACGACGACGTGGTCGAACGCCTCGAAGGCCTCGATCGTCGCCTTGGCGAGCGGCAGCGAGTCCTCCTCCTGGCCGGCGTGCAGCCCGAGCGCGCCGCAGCAGCGCGGCGCCCGCGGCGCGTGCACCTCGAAGCCCTCGGCGGCCAGCACCGCGACGGTCGCGGCGTTGACGTCGCCGAAGTACGCGCGCTGAACGCAGCCCTGCAGGAAACCGACCGTGCCGCGCTTCTCGCCGACGGCGCGAGTGACGGCGGGCAGGCGGCGCATCCCCTCGCGTAGTGTGACCGGCGGGGCGAGCTCCGAGAGCGTGCGCAGCGTCGGCCAGCGCTCGACCAAACGCGAGCGCTGCGCCCAGGCGGCCAGACCGCTGCGGCGGGCGAACACGAGCAGCGGGACGGTCGCGCGCAGCCGCGACGGGTGCGGGAACGTGGCGAACAGCACGCGCCGCAGCAGGCGCTCGCGCGGCGTGCGCGGGTGGTTGCGCTCGACCTGCTGGCGGGTGTCCTCGATGAGCAGGTCGTAGCGCACCCCCGACGGGCAGGCGGTGACGCAGGCCATGCAGCCCAGGCAGTTGTCGAAGTGCCCGACCATCGTGTCCGACAGCTCGCTGCCCTCCTGCAGGCCCTCGCTCATGAGCACGATGCGCCCGCGCGGCGAGTCCATCTCCTCGTTCCACAGGACGTAGGTCGGGCACGTCGGCAGGCAGAAGCCGCAGTGCACGCAATCCTCGATGAGATCGACCTCGGGCGGCTTGTGGGTGTCGAAGGCGGCCATCGCGGCGTGCCTAGATTCCACCGACGTAGATGCCGGGGTTGCAGGTGCGGGTCGGGTCGAAGCGCTGCTTGACGCGGCGCATGAGCACGACCGCGGGATCCTCGACGTGGTCCCACGGGTCGACGTGCGCGCGGACGTAGGAGGGCGCGTCGAGCACGACGCAGGCCGACGGCGCGAGCACCTTGCGCAGGCGGGCGATCGCCGTGACGAGCTCGCCGGGGGCCGTCGCCGGCAGCGCGATCCACCACAGCCCGAGCGCGGCGCGCCCGACGAGCGACGCGCTGGCGACCTGCGCGGCGACGCAGGCGTCGGCCAGGCCGGTCGGCCGGCCCGAGACGCGCACGACGGCGCCGCCCTCGACGCTGCGCTGGGCGCCGCGCTGGTGCGCCCACAGCGCGTCGTCGTCCTGCGTCGCGGCGGCGTCGACGCCGAGCTGGGCGAGCACGCGCTCGGCGGCGTCGGCCTGCTCGGCCGCGGCGATCCCGGCGAAGCGCGCGAGGACCGAGCCGCCCTCGCCCCCCCAGCGCACGTCGAGCGACTGCGCCTCCAGCGAGCTCGCGGCCAGCGCGATCGCGGCGCGCTGGAGGATCCCGGGATCGTCGGTCGTGCCGATCGCGGTCGCCTGGACGGGCGGGCGCGGATGCAGCCGCACGGCGATCTCGCAGATGAGCCCGAGCGTCCCGAACGAGCCGCTGTAGAGCTTGGCGAGGTCGTAGCCCGCGACGTTCTTGATGACCTTGCCGCCCGCGTGCGCGAGCGAGCCGTCCGACAGCGCGACGGTGATCCCCAGCGCGAGGTCGCGGGCAGCGCCGTAGCGGTGGCGCAGCGGGCCCGAGTCGCCGGTGGCGATCGCGCCGCCGAGCGTGGCCGCGTCGCCCTCGCCGTAGGGCGGGTCGAGCGCGAGCATCTGCCCGCTGGCGGCGAAGCGCTCGTCGAGCTCGCGCAGCGACACGCCGGGCTGCACGACCGCGGTGAAGTCGCCGACGTTGTGCTCGACGACCGCGTCGAGCGCCGCCGTGCGCAGCTCCACGCCGCACTCGGCGCCCGGGCTGCCCCAGGGCTTCGTGCCCGCGCCGGCGATTCGCACGCCGACGCTGTCGGCGGCGCAGGCCTGCAGCAGCGCCGCCGCCTCCTGCGCGGACTCCGGCGTCCGGCTGCGCACCTGCTGGGCCCTCAAAACCGCTCCGCGATGCCGTCGCGCTCGAGCGGGTGCACGCGGTACGGGCCGGGCACCTCGCCGCACAGGCGCGGCGTCGGCATGACCTTGCCCGGGTTCGCCAGGCCGCGCGGGTCGAAGGCGCAGCGCAGGTGCCCGAACGCGGCGAGGTCGGGCTCGTCGAACATCCGCGGCATGTAGCGCTTCTTGTCGACGCCGACGCCGTGCTCGCCGGTGATCGAGCCGCCGGCATCGACGCACGCCTCGACGATCTTGCCCGCGAGCTCCTCGGCGCGCTCGGCCTCGGCCTCGCCGTCGTAGAGCACGAGCGGGTGCAGGTTGCCGTCGCCGGCGTGAAAGACGTTGGCGACGCGCAGGCCATACACCTCGGAGAGCGCCGCGATGGCGGCGAGCACCTCGGGCAGCTTCGTGCGCGGGATGACGCCGTCCTGGACGTAGTAGTTCGGCGCGAGGCGGCCCATCGCGGCGAACGCGGCCTTGCGCATGCGCCAGATGAGCGCGCGCTCGGCGTCGTCCTCGGCGATCCGGATCGACGACGCGCCGTTGCGCTCGCAGATCGCGACGACGTCGTCGAAGCAGGCGTCGCACTCCGCGATCGAGCCGTCGAGCTCGATGATGAGCGCCGCGCCCGCGTCGGTCGGAAAGCCCGCGCCGACGGCCTGCTCGGCGGCCTGGATCGTGAGCGTGTCCATCATCTCGATCGCGCCGGGCACGACGCCGCCGGAGACGATCTCCGAGACGGTCTCGCCGGCCTGGCTCGTCGTGGCGAAGAACGCCACCATCGTCTTGACGGTCTCCGGCTTGGGGACGACGCGCAGGGTGACCCGGGTGCAGATGCCGAGCGTCCCCTCAGAGCCGACGAACGCGCCGAGCAGGTCGTAGCCGGGCGCGTCGACCTCGTGGCCACCGAGATGCACGACCTCGCCGTCGGCGAGCACGACCTCCAGGCCGGTGACGTAGTTCGTCGTGAAGCCGTACTTGAAGCAGTGCGCGCCGCCGGAGTTCTCGGCGACGTTGCCGCCGATCGAGCAGACGATCTGCGACGACGGATCGGGCGGGTAGAAGTGCGTGGGTCCGACGGCGAGGCTGACCTCGGTGTTCGTCACGCCCGGCTCGACGACGATGCGCCCGTTGTCGAGGTCGATCTCGAGCACGCGCCGCATGCGGGTCACCGCGATCAGCACGCCCTCCTGCACCGGGAGCGCGCCGCCCGACAGACCCGAGCCGGCGCCCCGGGCCACCCACGGCACCCCGGCATCGCCGCACGCGCGCACGACGTCGCGCACCTCGCCCGCGTCGCCGGGGAGCACCACGGCACCGGGCGTCACGCGGTACTGCAGCAGCCCGTCGGATTCGTACGTGCGCAGCTGGATCGACTCGGTGAGAACGTGCTGCTCGCCGCAGATCGCGCGCAGACGCGCGAGCAGCGCGGGGCCCAGAGCGGGCGGCGCGGTGCGGTGGATGTTCTCGGCGAGCTCGGGCACGGATAGCAGCCGGGGAAGGGTACGCGACGCCGGTCTCGGCGAGATAAGTGCGCCTCTGCCGATCGCGTACCTACCCTGGCGAGGGGCACGGGATGCCGAAACGGTCACGGTGCCGCGCCGGGGGCGCGAGACCGCAGCGCCGGCGCCCCGGTCGACTGATAGCCGCGGCGCGCACACATAGCGCCGATCATTGTGTCGCGCCGGCAGACCGGGCGGAGCGCATCGTGTCAGGGCGCGGATCACGTTCGGCCGCAGAGCCGCACGTCGGTCGCGACCCGCCGGCTGACCTACCGCCGCATCTCGACGGCGCCGCGCGCGCCGCGATTCGCCGGCTGAGGACTGAAACCGACAGACCGCAGAGGTGTTCTGTCGGGTGCAGCGCGTACGGTCGCGCTACGTACCCGGACGAGAGGACCGAGATGCCGCAACAGACCTACGTGTTCACCGCCGAGCTCGTGGGATTCGAAGGGGTACGCCGCACCGTCACGGTGCACGACGACCTGACGCTCGTCGACCTGCACTACGCGCTGCAGTCCGCGTTCGGCTGGGACGACGACCACCTGTACTCGTTCTGGCTCGGCGGCGCCTTCTGGGGCCCCGAGGCCGGCCGCTACGTGCACCCCTTCCATGCGGCGTCGCTCGACCCGCCGGGCCGGAGCGCCTGCGCGCGCCTGGACGAGCTCGACCTGTCGGAGGGGCAGCGGCTGGCCTACGTCTTCGACTTCGCGTCGGAGTGGCGGGTCGTGCTGACGTTGCAGGCCAAGCGGCCGGTGGACGGTCGCGCGGTGGCGCGCTGCATCGAGAAGGTCGGCGCGGCGCCGCCGCAGTACGCACGCAGCTGAGCGCTTCGGCGCGGATGTGACGGCTCTCACACAGCGCGCGTGCGCCGCGGGTCAGGATCGTGCGGCGTGGCATGACCTACCGGGAGGAGCACCGCATGGCCGAGCAGCACATCGTCCCCACGGCGGGCATCGTCGTCTCGACCGCAATCGGCGCGGGCGGCATGGACCCTCAGCACTGCGAGGGCATCGTCGTGTCGACCGCGATCAGCGCGGGGGGCGTCGACGCGCAGCATTCCGAGGGCGTCGTCGTGACGACCGCGATCACCGCGGGCGGGGTCAGCGCGCAGCACAGCGAGGGCGTCGTGGTGACGACGCCGCTCGTGGCGGGCGGAGTTCTGGCACAGCACAGCGAGGGCGTCGTCGTGTCGTCGGCGATCACCGCGGGCGGGATCGAGGCCCAGCACAGCGAAGCGATCGTCGTGGCGACGGCGATCCGCGCGGGCGGCATCACGGCGAACCACGCCGAGGCCCTCGCCCCGGCGCACGACTAGGCCGGTCGCCGGTCGGCTACTCCGCGGGCGGGACGAGCGCGGCGGGCGCGAGCGCGTAGAACGTCGCGGCGGTCGGTCCGCCGGACGGCGTCGTGCCGCCGATGACCTCGAACAGCGGCTTCGTGCCGATCAGGCCGCCGTTGGCCCGCACGAACGCGTCGGCCTCGGCACGGCGGTCCTCCGGCACCTCGCCGGCGTTGAGGACGATCATCCCCTCGGGCCGGTCCTCGGTCTGCACGAGCGGCAGGTCGAGCAGGATCTCTCGGATGTCCTGGGACATGGCGGCGGCTCCCGGTTCACTCGGCGCGCTCGTCCTCGAGCGTCTGCTTCTTGACGTGGCCGGCCGCGGTGAGCCGCAGCCGGCCGCGGGCGTAGTCGATCGGCACGCGGACGCTGTCGCCGTGCTCCTTGACGACGAGGCCGGCCCGCTCGGCCTCGCGCAGCTGCGTCTCGGCTTCGGCTTCGTCGAGGCTCAGCAACCCCGCGACATCGGCCGTGGACTGCACGCCACGGCTGTGCACCGCGGCCAGGAGCTCGAGACTCGCCATGCCGCGCAACGTACACGCTCGGCGACCGCACCGTCCTCCACGTCTCGCAGCGCCTCCGAGACCCGGGCGACGACCGGCGGTTCGCGGCGGTTTGAACAGAGCCGACGAGCGGATTCGAACCGCTGACCCCTTCATTACGAGTGAAGTGCTCTACCAGCTGAGCTACGTCGGCGGGCTCGCGAATGCTAGCGCGGGCTGAGGGCCTGGCCGAGCGCTTGCCCGGCGGCGGCCAGCTCGTCGAGCGTCGAGGCGGTCCACACGCGCGCCAGCCCCGCCCGCCCCGCCGCCTCGGGCGACAGCCGGCTCGTGCCGACGACGGCGTGGATCGGCACGCCCGCCGCGCCCGCCCGGCGCACGAGCTCGCCGACGATCTTGCCGCCGAAGCTCTGCTCGTCGAGGCACCCCTCCCCCGCGACCACGAGCTGCGCGGCCCGCATCCGCTCGTCCACGCGCAGCGCGTCGAGCACGGCCGGCGCGCCGGCGCGCAGCTCGGCGCCGAACGCCGCCCACAGTCCTCCCGACAGCCCGCCCGCGCAGCCGCCGAAGCGCATGCCGCGCGGATCGCGCGGCAGGGTCGCCGCCAGCGCGTGCAGGCGCTGCTCCAGCCGGGCGACCGTCGCGAAGTCGGCGCCCTTCTGCGGGCCGAACACACGCGGCGCGTCCTCGAAGGCCGCCTCGACGTCGCACAGCACGACCAGCCGCGCGGCGCCGATCCCGCCGCCCGCGCGGATCGCGGCGATCGCGCCCGCGCCGCCGTCGGTCGTGGCGCTGCCGCCGACCGCGACGAGGATCTCGCGCGCGCCGGTCGCGGCGGCCGCCACGATCAGCTCGCCGGTGCCGGTGGTCGACGCGCGCCAGGCGTCGCGCTCCGGCGGCGCCACGCGCGCGAGCCCGGAGGCCTGCGCCATCTCGACGATCGCCGTCGCGCCATTTGTCGACGAGCCCGAACGCGCACGCCACGCGGCGACCGAGCGGATCGCTCGCCTCGGCCTCGACGAGCTCGCCGCCGCGCGCTTCGACGAGGATCGCGAGCGTCCCCTCGCCGCCGTCGGCCACGGGACACGGGTCGCTCTCCCAGCCGGCCTGACCCAGGCCGTCCGCGACCGCTCGGGCGACCGCCGGCGCGTCGAACGTCCCCTTGAACGAGTCCGGTGCGACGAGGGCGCGCGGTGCCATCCCGGCAGACGCTAGATGGCCTGCCGGCGAGGATCGCGACGGCGGCGGCCGCTATGGGACATCATCGCCCGGTGCTGATCGACGACGAGGGAGCGCCGCGCTTCGACCTGCAGTCGCACTCGCTGCGCAGCGATGGGGCGCTCGAGCCCGCCGCAGTGGTGGCGGCGGCCGCCGCTGCCGGGGTCCGGCTGCTGGCGCTGACCGACCACGACACCGTCGACGGCGTCGCCGAGGCGGTGCGGGCGGGTGCCGAGCACGGGGTCGCGATCGTCCCCGCCGTCGAGATCTCCACGGTGGACGATCTCGGCGACGACTTCCACGTCCTCGGCTACGGCGTCGACCCGGCCGATCCCGGCCTGGCGGCGGCACTCGAGCACTGGCGCATCGACCGCGCCGACCGCATCGACCGCATGGCCGACCAGCTCACCCTGCTCGGCCTGCCGCCGGATCGCACCGAGATCGAGGAGCGCCGTGCGGCCGGGCTGCCGGTCGGGCGCCCGCACCTCGCCGCCGCGGCGATCGAGGCCAACGAGCAGCGCCTGGCGCCCGAGGGCCTCGACGAGTGCTCGGCCTTCCTCGAGGCCTACCTCTGCAAGGGCGGCGCCGCCTACAGCCGCCGCACGATGCCGACGGTGCCCACGGCGATCGAGGTCATCCACGCGGCCGGCGGCGTCGCGGTCTGGGCGCATCCGTTCTGGGACGTCGACGAGGACGACGCGGTGCGCCATGCGCTGGAGCGCTTCAGCGCCGCCGGGCTGGACGGCGTCGAGGCCTTCTACGCGACCCACGACGCCCACCAGACCCGCCTGCTCTGCGAGGCCGCCGACCGGCTCGGGCTGTTGACGACGGGCTCGGCCGACTTCCACGGGCCGCATCACCGCCGCTTCTCGCGCTTCCGGGCCTTCGAGCTGCACGGCTGCGAGCCCCGGCTCGGCCCGATCGCGGAGGTCGGGGGGACGGGCGGCTGAGGGAGCGTGACGCGACGATGTTCGCCCCGAACATCAACCCGCCACGCTGACCGTTCAGTGGGTTAGTGGTTCGCGCGTGAACGTTGTGCGTGAAACGCCGGATGCCGGCGCCGCCAGGCAAGGACGCAGGACCGAAGGTGTGCCCGAGGCACATCGAGCGTCCGAGGACGCCGCCTGGCGGTGATCGGCGCCCGACGTTTCGCGTGCAACGTTTGCGCGCGGCCCACTAGCGGCGTGATCGCCGCGGCGGGTTGACGTACGCGAGGCGCAGCATGAGGCGGAAGTTCAGCCTCCGCACGCTGCGCGGGCGGGGGTACTGCGAGACGACGCGCAGGACCTTGCCCTGAGCCTCGCGGATGCGCTTCGTGCGCCGATCGGGCCGGTACACGATCCCCACGCTGCAACCCGCCCGGCGGACGAGCTTGCGCGCGCCGAGGTACGTGCGGCCCTTCAGCGTCGGCACGACGCAGCGCGTCCGGCGCGGTGTCGCGCCCGTGGCTCCGGGGCCGGGCTGCTGGGTCGTCCCGGCCGGGGGCGGCGGCGGCGCGGGCCCGACGCCGAAGCTCGTCGCCGTCGCGCTGGTGCCGGTGTTCGTCGTGGAGCCGAAGAGGAACGCGCAGATGGAGTACGAGCCCGCGACGGGCGGGGTGAACGTCGCCGAGTACGAGAACGGCCCCGTGGGCTGCTGCGCGATGACCTCGGTCGAGCCGGCGGGGATGGCCCCGGCCACGACGTTCGCCGACGTCGGGCAGGCGCCGCCCCGCTGGACGTAGACGCGCAGCGAGGCCGGCGTGTCCGCCACCCCGGACGCGCTGATCGTCATCGGCACGGTCGCCCGCGCCCCGGCCGAGTACGTCGGGGCATGCAGCGTGTTGGCCTGCGCGGCATCGGCCCCGAGCAGCGCCGCGGCGAGGGCCACCGCCAGGGCCGTCGCGCTCGCCGCACGGCGGTGCGGCCTGGCCGGGTTCGTCGGGATCCAGCGTTCGTGAGCGGCTCGCGTCGGATGCATCGAGGGCTGCGCCTCCTCCTCGGAATGACGTTCTCGCGGACCATAGACGCAACGAGCCGAAACGCGGTCGATCGACCGCCGGGAACGCAGAAGCGGCCGCCCTCCCGACGGGAGCGCGGCCGCTCGGCGCGACCTCGAGAGGGGCGGCGGGATGGCTAGGAGAGGCCGCCGATGAAGATCTTCTTCGGGCCGCCGACGATGCCGGTGGTGACGACGATTCCGGCGGGGGCGCTGCTGGGCTTGGTGGTCATGACGATTCCTTTCGGTGGTTGCGATCTGATGGACCGCACTCTGCCGCCGGCCGCGCCCCCGCGCATGAGGGACGATCCCTCATCTCGCGGCACCGCTACGTCTGCAGCGTCCGCGCCAGCCGCGAGCCGAGCGCGTCGAGCGCGAGCTCCTCGTTGGGGTGCAACTGCAGCGACGCGCGCGTCTCCTCGACGCGCCCCTGCGCCTCGCGCAGGCGTGCCGCCCCGTGCCCCAGAGCAGCGTCCTCGCGCAGCGCCGCCAGCCGGTCGGAGTGGTGCGCGAGCTCGGGCGCCCCGTCGGCCAGGCACGCCACGTCACGCAGCCACAGGCCGACGAGCGCCAGCCCGCGGTCCAGCGCCGCCGTCTGCGCGCGCCGCGCGGCGCGCCTGCCGCGCTCGGCGGCCTCGCGCCGCAGGCGCGCGTGGTCCTTGGTGATCGCGAAACCCAGCTCGTCGTCGAGCGCGCGCTCGACCGCCTCCCCCGCCTGCGCGCCCGCGGCGCGCGCACGATCCAGCAGCGCCGTCCACGGCCGGCCGGCGATCTCGTCGCGCAGCGCGCCGCGCGCGACCGCCTCGGCCCCCGCGCGCAGGGCCGGCCCGTCACCGAGCGCGAGCGCCAGCGCGCGGGCGGCGTCGCCGAGGCCCAGCCGGGCACACGCGTCGGCGCCGTCGGGCGCGACCCCGTGGCGCTCCAGCCGCGCGGCGATCTCCTGCACCGGCGGCGCGTCGAAGCGCACGGGCTGGCAGCGACTGGCGATCGTCGGCAGGACCTCGCCGGGGCGGCTCGTGAGCAGGATGAGGTGCGCGAACGACGGCGGCTCCTCGAGCGTCTTGAGCATCCGGTTGGCGGCCTGGTCGTTGAGCTCGTCGGCATCCTCGATGACGAAGACGCGCCGGCGCGACTCGAACGGGGTGCGGGCGGCGCCCGCCACGACGGCCTGGTCGACGTCCCCCACGAGGATCCCGGCGGCGCTGGCCGGGGCGACCCAGGTGAGGTCGGGATGGGCGCCGTGCTCGACCCGCGCGGCCGCGCCGGCGGGGTCGGCCGCTCCCTCGGTCAGCAGGGCGGAGGCGAACGCGCGCGCCACCGTGCGCTTGCCGCTGCCGGCCGGTCCGCTGAACAGGTAGGCGTGGCTCGGTGCGCCGCCGGGCGCCAGCGCGGCGCCGAGCACGGCGCGGGCATGGGGATGGCGCTCGGTGCCGGGCAGCATCGGTCAGCGTGCCCGGAGCGCCGCGGTCGGGGTTAGGTGACGCACGGCGAGAACGGTAGCGTCGCGTCCGTGCGCGGGAAGCTCATCACGCTCGAGGGCATCGACGGCGTGGGCAAGTCGACGCTGGCCGCGGCCCTGCACGCCGAGATCGCGCGCGAGCGGCCCGTCGAACTGCTCCGCGAGCCCGGCGGCGTCGCGCTGTCGGAGCGCATCCGCGACCTTGTCAAGGACCCCGAGCTGCGCTGCGATCCGCGCGCCGAGGCGCTGCTCTACGCGGCCGCTCGCGCCCAGCTCGTCGACGAGCGCCTGCGGCCCTGGCTCGATGCCGGGACCTGGGTGCTGCTCGACCGCTTCGTGGACTCGTCGCTGGCCTACCAGGGCGCCGGCCGCGGGCTCGGCGTCGAGGCGATTGCCGAGCTCAACGACTTCGCCACCGGCTCGATCACGCCGGACCTCACGCTGCTGCTGCGCCTCGATCCGGTCACGGCGCGCGCGCGACAGGACAAGCGGCTCGTCGCGCCCGACCGCCTCGAGCAGGAGGAGCACGCGTTCTTCGCCACGGTCGCCGCGGCGTATGACGAGCTTGCGGCGGCCGATCCGCGGCGATTTCGGGTACTCGACGCTGATGACACGCCAGAAAACGTCCTGATGCTCGCGAGGATCGCGCTCGCGGACCTAGACTCCCCGCGACGTTGAGCGGTCGGGCCCCCGAATTCGAGGTTGAGCGCTTCGAGCGCGTGACCGCCGGCGGCGGCACCGTGCTGTTGCGCATCGCCGGCCGCTGGCGGGCCGACTCGCGCGAGCGGCTGGCGCCCCCCATGCTGCTGCTCGACGACGGTCGCCGCACCCGCCGCCTCGCGGCGTTGCCCGGCCCCGACGACGCCTCGCCGCTGGCCGGCCCGGACCCCCCGCCGTGGCGCGCGGCGTTCTCGGCGCCTGCCGCGATGCTCACCGACGGTCACCTCGCGTTCGCGCTGGAGACGGGCCGCGGGATCGTCGACCTGCCGCGCCCCAAGGAGGCCGCGGCGCGCCCGCCGAAGCCCAAGCCCGCCCCCGCCCCGCCGGCGCCGGCGCCGGTCGCCCCCGCCG
>JAUXSD010000249.1 GCA_030681525.1 Solirubrobacteraceae bacterium | reverse complement strand
GGGTCGCGGCCGGTCAGCGCCCGGACGGTCGCGATCATGCCGCCGTGGTATTGGTAGTAGTCGTCGGAGTCGAGGATGTCGTGCTCGCGCGAGTCGACGTTCTTGACCGCCACCTCGATCCGCGCGTAGCAGTCGCGCATCGGCTCCGCCGCTGAGGCACCGTCGAGGCCACGGCCGTAGGCATAGCCGCCCCACGCCTCGTAGACGGACGCGAGGTCGGCGTCGTCGCGCCAGTCGCGCGCGTCGATCAGCGCCAACAGGCCCGCGCCGTAGGTCCCGGGCATGGAGCCGAAGACGCGCGTCGTCGCGCGTCGCCAGGCGCCGTCGACGCCGAGCTCGGCGGCGAGCCGCTCGGCGTCGGCGCGCGCGTGCGCGGCGACGAAGTTCATCTCCGACGGCTCGTCGAGCGCGGCGACGGTCGCGACGGCGTCGTCGAGCAGCGCGACGAGATGCGGGAAGGCATCGCGAAAGAAGCCGGAGATGCGAACCGTGACGTCGATTCGCGGGCGGCCGAGCTCCGTCAGCGACACGACCTCGAGACCGGTCACGCGGCGCGACTCGGGATGCCACGTCGGTCGCACGCCGAGCAGCGCGAGGATCTCGGCGATGTCGTCGCCCTGGGTGCGCATCGCCGCCGTGCCCCAGGCGACGAGGCCGACCATCCGTGGCAGCTCGCCCGTGTCGCGCTCGTGGCGCTCGAGCAGCGCGTCGGCGAGCTTGCAGCCGACCTCCCACGACAGCTCGGACGGCAGCGAGCGCGGGTCGACGGAGTAGAAGTTGCGTCCGGTCGGCAGGACGTCCAGGCGCCCGCGCGTCGGCGCGCCCGACGGCCCCGCCGGCACGTGGCGCCCGTGCAGGGCCGCGACGATGTGATCGAGCTCGTCGCCGGTCTGCCTGATGCGCGGCACGACCTCGGTCGCGGCGAAGCGCAGGACCCGTTGCACGCCGGCGTCCTCGACGCCGAGCACGTCGGCGCAGATTCCCGCGGCCGCGTGGGCGTCCCAGTCGACGGCCGCGAGCGCGTCGAGCAGCGCCATCTGTGCCGTTTCGAGGCGGTCGACGAGGTCGCCGGCGCTCGACGAAGGACCGCGGAAGCGCTGCCGCAACGCATCCGCGCCCTCCGCCGGCGCGGGCGCTCCCGGCGCCGCCACGAGCGCGGGCTCGTCGAGCCCGAACGCCGCCCCGACCGCGCGCCGAAGGCCCGGTACCTCGCCCGAGCCGAGCCGCAGCATCGCCGCCGTCAGGCCGCGCAGTTGGTCGCCCTCGGGCGGCTGGCCGAGCACGTGCAGCCCGTCCTTGATCTGGATGTCCTTGACCTCGCAGAGGTAGCCGTCGATGTGTTCGACAAGTAAGCCGAGGTCGTCCGGGCGCTCGGACACGCCCAGGTCCGACTGCAGGTTCGCGTGCTCGATGCCCGCCCAGATCCGCGCCGCGAGCGCCGGCAGCTTCGGCGGGTCGAGGATCTCCAGCCGCGCGTACTCGTCGAGCATCGCCTCGAGCTCGGCGATCTCGTCGTAGGAGTCGGCGCGCATCATCGGCGGAACGAGGTGATCGACGATCACCGCATGCGCGCGGCGTTTGGCCTGCACGCCCTCGCCGGGGTCGTTGACGACGAACGGGTAGATCAGCGGCATGTCGCCGAGCGCGGCGTCCGGCGCGCAAACGCGGGACAGCGCGAGCATCTTGCCGGGCAGCCACTCCAGCGTGCCGTGCTTGCCGAGATGGACGATCGCATCCGCCTTCCAGGCGGCATCAAGCCAGCGGTAGCAGGCGAGGTAGTGGTGCGTCGGCGGCAGCTCGGGGTCGTGGTAGATGCCGACCTGATCCTCGCCGTAGCCGCGCGGCGGCTGGATCGCGATCAGGACGTTGCCGAGTTGCAGGCCCGCGATGACGAAGTCCTCGCCGTCGAGATAGCGCTCGCCCGGCGGCGGTCCCCAGCGCTGCTCGATCGCCTCGCGCATCGACGAGGGCAGCGTCTCGTACCACGCCAGGTAGTCGGCGACCGGCAGGCGCAGGGGCGCGGCGGCAAGCTGGTCGTCGGTGAGGAACTCGGGGTCGTGGCCGCCGGAGGCGATCAGCGCGTGCATCAGCTCGTCGCCGTGCTCGTACGGGCGCTCGACGCGCATGCCGTCGGCGTGCAGCGCGTCGAGCAGGCGCAGCGCGCTGGCCGGCGTGTCCAGCCCGACCGCCATCCCGACCTTCGCGTGCTTGGTCGGAAAGCTCGTCAACAGCAGCGCGACGCGGCGCTGCTCGGCAGGCAGGCGGCGCAGCCGCGCGCTGCGCACGGCGAGCCGCGCGACGCGCGCGCAGCGCTCGGAGTCCGGCACGTAGCGCGGGACCGCGATGCCGACCGGCGAGCGCTCGGCGTCCCCGCGCTCCTTGAAGGAGATCACGCCCGCGAGGATGCGCCCGTCGAACTCCGGGATCGCGACCTGGGTGGCGGCGTCGAGCGGCGCAAGGCCCGAGGCAGACTCCTGCCACGTCGCTCGCGAGGCGGTCGCGCAGACAGCCTGGAAGACGGGCACGTCGAGCGCCGCGAGCGCCGAGGCGTCCCATTCCTGCCATTGCCCGCCGACGCCCTCGCCGGCCGCGGCGCCGGCATCGGCCGCGCCCGATCCGCCGGTCGCGAGCATCGTCGTGATCAGCGCGTCCACCACGCCGTCCAGCAGCGCGAGCGCCGGCACGTGGCCGTCGGCGTCGCGCCGCAGCGTGTAGCTCCAGACCGCGAACGCGTTCGCGCCGGCATCCTCGATCGCGGCGCAAATGGCGTCGACGAACGCCGTGTTGTCAGTCAGCCGGTGCGAGCGGTAGAAGCAGATGCCGATTGTCGGGCGCGCAGGATCGTGGCGCTCGGTCGCGTGCTCGAGCGCGACGTCCCCGACGCCGGGGAGGTAGATGCCGAGGTCGGCGACCTCGCGTGGCGCGTCGAAGCCGTGGCCCTCGAGCAGGAACGTGTCGGCGAGGAAGCGCAGCAGTTGCTCGACGTTGTCGACGTCACCGTGGCGCAGGTACTCGCCGGCCTGCGCGACCGCCCCCGCCGCAGCCAGCGACAGCCCGGTCATCTCCGCGTCGGGCTGGGCCTCGCCGCCGAGCGCGAGCAGCGCGATCCGCCGCTCGGCGCAGCGCTCGCGCAGCAGGTCGAAGCCCGGCCAGCCGCGCCGCCCGCCGAGGATCCGGCACAGCACGACCCGTGCCCCGTCGAGTACGTCCTCGATCAGCGCCTCGTCGTCGGGCGCAAAGCCCGGATTGGCGCAGCGGACATCGGGAAAGCCCTCCGGCAGCCGCGCCACTGCGGCGGCGGTCGCGAGGATCTCGGTGTCGGCGGTCGTCACGAAGCGCAGCACGGGCGCACCTCCGTCTGGACGGTGGGTAGTCGGGCGGGGACGCCGCCCTCGATCAGCGCGGCGAGGCGCTCGGTGTCGAGGTGTTCTGCCACGAGGTCGCCGAGCACGTCCAGGCGGCGCTCGCGCGCCGCGGCGAACGACGCGGTGCCCGGTTCGAAGCGCCGGCCGCGGGCGGAGGCGACGTGGCCCAGCAGCGCGCGGCGGAAGGCGTCGTGCTCGAGCGCACCGTGCCACGACGTGCCAGCGATGTTGCCCGCGCGGCAGCCGTCGGGCTCGCCGTCGTCGCCGAACAGCAGCGCTTCGCCTCCGTGGCGTGCGACGCGGCCGTGGCGTATCTCATAGCCGCTGGCGGACGTGGCCAGCCAGGCGCAACGCCCGCTGCGGCGGCGCAGCACCTTCTCGGACTCGAACGTCGTGACGACGGGCAGCACGCCGAGGCCATCGACGCGGCCCCGTCGCGACTCGACGTCGTCGGCGATCCACTCGCCGAGCAGCTGGTAGCCGCCGCAGATGCCGAGGATCGGGCTGCCCGTCGCGGCGCGGGCGACGATCGCGCGGTCCAGGCCGCTCGATCGCAGCCGCGCGAGATCCTCGACCGTCGCCTTCGTCCCGGGAACGACGAGCAGGTCGGCGCGCTCGACGTCGGCGACCGAGCGCGTGAAGCGCACGCGCACGCCCGGCTCGGCGGCCAGCGCGTCGAGGTCGGTGAAGTTGCTCATCCAGCGCAGGCGCAGGACGGCGACGTCGAGCGTGTCGGCGCCGGCGGGCGCCTCGGGCCGCGGCGCCTCGAGCGCGAGCGAGTCCTCGACGTCCATCCACAGATCGGCGACGTGCGGCAGCACGCCGAGCACCGGGCGGCCCGTGAGCCCTTCGATCTGCGTCAGGCCCGGCGCGAGGATCGACGCGGCGCCGCGAAACTTGTTGACGACGAAGCCGGCGACGTGCGCCTGGTCTGAGGGCGACAGCAGCGCCAGGGTCCCGAACAGCGACGCGAACACGCCGCCACGGTCGATGTCGCCGACGACGATCACCGGCAGCCCGGCCTCACGGGCGAGCCCCATGTTCGTGACGTCGGCGTGGCGCAGGTTGATCTCGGCGGGGCTGCCCGCGCCCTCGCAGACAACGACGTCGAAACGCTCGCGCAGGCCGGCGAGCGCCCGCGCGACCACGGGTCGCAGCTGATGCTTGAGCTCCTGGTAGGAGCGCGCGTCGGCGTCCGCGTACGGCCGGCCCATGACCACCACCTGGCTGTGGCGCTCACCGGAGGGCTTGATCAGGATCGGGTTCATCGCCGCCTCGGGCTGCACGCCGGCAGCAGCGGCCTGCACAGCCTGTGCGCGCCCGATCTCGCTGCCGTCGATCGCCACGACCGAGTTCAGCGCCATGTTCTGCGCCTTGAACGGCGCCACGCTGATGCCCTGGCGGTGCAGCCAGCGACAGATGCCGGCGGTCACGACCGACTTGCCGGCATCCGAGTGCGTGCCGCAGACGAGGAGCGCACCGTTCATCGCGCCGGCCTTCGCAAGCGCGCGGCCGCTGCCCGTGGGACGCGCGGCGTCCGCGCCGCGCGCGCGGCGGCGGACAGCCCGGCCGCCGACGCCCCGATCGCCCACGACAGCCGCGCCGCACGGTGGATGTCCCGGGTCTGCGGCGCTCGGCCCGCCCCGAGCTTCGGGCGCAGCTCTGAGACGCCGCCGTAGGTAAGGACTCCGCCCAGCCGGACCCCGAGCGCGCCCGCGAAGGCCGCCTCGATCCGGCCGGCGTTCGGGCTCGGGTGCGCGGACCCGTCGCTGCGCATCGTGCGCCACGTCCGACGCGGCGAGCCGCCGACGACCGGTGAGCACACCGCCGCCAGTCCGGCAGACGCCCGGGCGCCGGGCCAGCTCATGACGTCGTCGAGCTTCGCCGACGCCCAGCCGAAGGACTCATAGCGCTCGCTGCGATGGCCGACCATCGCGTCGAGCGTGTTTGCAGCGCGATACGCCGCCACTCCGGCGGGCCCTGCGATCGCGCCCCAGACGAGCGCGCCGACGATCGCGTCGCTCGTGTTCTCGGCGACCGACTCGACCGCGGCGCGACACAGCTGGGCGGCGTCGAGGCCGTGCGGGTCGCGCCCGCACAGCGCCGGCAGCGCCGCGCGCGCGGCGGGCAGATCACCACGCTCGATGCAGGTGGCGAGCCTGCGCGCCTCACCGGCGAGCGAGCGCCCGCCGAGCGCAGCCCAGGTGACGCCCGCCAGCGCCACGCCGCGGCCGGCGCCGGCGCGTGCCGTCAGCCGCGCGAGCAGCTCGCCCGCCAGCGCGGCGGCGGCGACCAGCCCGTATGCGTAGAGCGCACCACGCGCTCGCGTCGGCTTGTAGGTCACCCGCTCGACGGCCAGCGCGACCTGCCCGAAGCCGGCGACCGGGTGCCAGCGCCGCGGATCGCCGAAGAGGACGTCGGCGGCGTAGCCCCCGACGAGCGCCGGCCCGCTCACGGCCGCCCTCCTGCGACGCCGGCGGCTTCGCCCGAGCGAGCTTGTCCGGTCACGCGAGACCGTGTTGGCGCGCAGTTGACCCGCGTCACCGTCCAGCGCCCGTCGTGCGCGTGCAGCTCGGTGATCGACAGCGGGCATGCGTCGATTCGCCAGAACGCGTCGAGCGGAGCGCCAAGCGCGTGCACGAGCGCCGCCTTGACGACCCCGCCGTGTGTGATCGCGACGGCGCACCCGCTGCGCCCCGACTGTCCGTCGAGCCAGTCCGCAACGCGCGCCGCGAACACCGTCAGGCTCTCGCCGCCGTGCGGGCAGGCGTCAGGATCGGCCAGCCACGCTCCTGTCGCCGCGCGGTCGGCCGCGTTGACGTCTGCCAGCGAGCGGCCGGCCCAGCTCCCGAAGTCGCACTCGGCGAGCTCTGGCCGCACGCGCGGCTCGATCAGCCCGGCGGCAGCTGCGGTCTCGCGGCAGCGCAGCGCTGGGCTGCAGTGCAGCTCGAAGTGTGCCGGCAGGCTGACGCCAAGCAGCGACGCGGCTGCGCGACCGCGCTCGTCGAGTGCCTCGTCGACAGGAAAGGACGCCGAACGTGTCGCGCTCGTGGGGGCGTGGCGCACGAGCAACAGGCGCCTCACAGGAATCGATCCCGCTGCGGGATCTGAGGCGCTGCGACCTGCGCGACCATCTCGATACCTCCACGGGATCTGGCGTCCCGACTCGGAAGGGCTCGCGGCGGACGAGTTCCTGACTTCCGGGACGAAAACTTCCCGGTCACAGTGGCGCGACCGTCCCGGAATCTCACCGGGTTCCTCGCACCGCCACGCTGACGGCGGCCATCCTATCGCGCGCCAGCCACCTCTACCCTTGCGACCGTGGCCTCCCCCGACAATGTCGTGCGCCCGCCGACACCGCCGGGCTTCGACGCCTCGCGCGCGGCCGAGCGGGCGGCCGATCCGCGGGGCTGGCGCTATAACGACGCGGCGCGCGCCGTCGTGCATCGCGTGATCGCCGATCGCCGCGACATCCGCCGCTTCCGGCCCGACGAAGTGCCCGCGGACGTCCTGCGCCGCGTGCTGGAGGCCGCGCATCGTGCGCCGTCGGTCGGGCTCATGCAGCCGTGGCGGCTGGTCGTCGTCTCCGACCTGCAGGCGCGCATCGAGATCCGCTCGCTCGCGCAGCGCGAGCGCCTGCGCCAGGCCGAGCGCTTCGATGCGCGCACCCGCCAATTCCTGGACCAGAAGATCGAGGGCGTCGTCGAAGCCCCGCTCGGCATCTGCTTCTGCTGCGACCACGGCGACCCCGAGACGGAGATCCTCGGCCGCGGCACGATCCCCGAGACCGACGTCTACAGCACCGCCTGCGCGATCGAGAACCTGTGGCTCGCCGCCCGCGCGGAGGGCCTGGGCGTCGGCTGGGTGAGCTATTATCGGCCCGAGGACCTGCGCGCACTGCTCGGGATCCCCGAGCGCGTGGACCCGATCGCCTACCTGTGCCTCGGCTGGCCCGACGAGCGCCCGCAGCGACCAGGGCTCGAGGCCGCGGGCTGGTCGTCGCGCATGGCCCTGGAGGAGGTGGTGATGCACGGGCGCTGGCGCCGGTCGTCCTCCGACCACGTGGCCGCCGCCGTCCCCGACCGTGCCGCAGCGATCGCCGCGCGCGACCGCCTCGACGTGCTCGTGAAGCCGGCCGGCAGCCTCGGCGCGCTCGAGTCGCTGATCGAGCGCTGGGCGGCGATCACCGCTGCGCCGCCGCCGATCACGATCCATGCCGGAGTGCTGGTCTGTGCGGCCGATCACGGACACGTCATCCACGGCACGAGCCTGTTCGACGGCGACGTGTCGGCGCAGGTGACGGCGGCGGCCGCGCGCGGCGACACCGCGGTCGGCGTGCTGGCGCGGCGCGGCGGCCATGAGCTGCTCGTCGCCGACATCGGGCTGAACGGCTCGACGCCGCCGGGTGTGCGCGACGCGAAGATCGCGCCGGGCAGCGCAGACATGCTCGCCGGACCGGCGCTGAACCCCGCGCAACTGGATCGTGCGTTGAGCGCCGGTGGCGCCCTGTGCGCGGAGCTGGACGGCCACGGCGCCGACTGCATCGTTCTCGGTGAGATCGGCATCGGCAACACGACCACGACCGCTGCGCTCGCGTGCGCCCTGACCGGCGCGCCGCCCGAGTCGACGGTCGGCCGCGGCACCGGCCTCGACGCCGCCGGCGTGGAGCGCAAGCGCGCGGTCGTCGCCGCCGCGATCGAGCGCCACGGCAGCTCGCTGCCGGCGCGCGAAGCGCTGCTCGCCGTCGGCGGGCTCGAGCTCGCGGCACTCGTCGGGGCGATTCTCGAAGCCCTCGCGCGGCGGCTGCCCGTGATCGTCGACGGCTACGCCGTCGGCACCGCCGCTCTCGCCGCCGTGGGGATCCAGCCGGCTGCGGGCGAGATCCTCGTCGCCGCTCATCGTTCCAGCGAGCCTGGGCACGCGCTCGTGCTCGGCGAGCTCGGGCTCGAGCCTCTGCTCGACATGCGGCTGCGCCTCGGCGAGGCGTCCGGCGCGCTGCTCGCGCTCCCGATCGTCGAAGCCGCAGGCGCGCTGCATCGCGAGATGGCGACCTTCGTGGAAGCCGGCGTCGACAGCCCGTGAGCGCGCCGGCCACGACCGATGTCCGCGCGGTGAAAGCGCCCGCCAGACGCGCCCGCGAGGGCGCCACGAGCGCCGTTGAGTTCCTGACGGTGATTCCGGTCCGCAGCGGCGCGGGCGATCTGCGCGACGCCGCGGTCTGGTTTCCGTTCGTCGGAGCGCTCGTCGGCGGGCTTGCGGGCGCGACGCGCTTCTACGCCGAGGGACTCTTCGGCTCCACCGTGGCGTCCGTCCTCGCGCTCACCGTGCTCGTCGTGGTGACCGGAGCGCTGCACCAGGACGGCCTCGCCGACTGCGCCGACGGCCTCGGCATACGCGGTGACCGCGAACGCCGGCTGGCCGTCATGCGCGACCCCGTGATCGGCGTCTTCGGGACGCTCGCGCTGCTGGGCTGGGGACTGCTGCTCATCGCTGCGCTCGCACAGCTATCCGACGCCGACGCGTTCCGAGCACTCCTAGCCGCGGCGGTCGTGGGCCGCTGGGCCGCCCTGCTGCACGCGGCCGCGACCCCTCCCGCGCGTCGAGACGGCCTCGGTGCCGCGTTCGGCGTCACGACCGCGTCTGTGATTGTCGCGAGCATCGCCGCGCTCGCGATAGTCGTGCTCGTCGACGGCCCGCTGCGCGGCCTCACAGGCGCAGCGGCCGGGGTCCTCGTCGCCCTCGCCATCAGCGCATGGGCGCGCAGAACGCTCGGCGGACGAACCGGCGACACACTGGGCGCGACGGTCGCCGTTACGGAGGTCGCCGTCTGCCTCACCCTGCTGGCGTTCGCGAGGGTCTGAGGCCCAGTCCAGGGTCACACGCATCGAGGCCGTCGTCTGCGGCTATGAAGCCCGATTCATCGACCGGGAACGTCGCGCTCTACCGACGCTGCGAGCGGTAGCCGACAGCGCCGCGCGCAGGTCCGCTCGCCCGGCGGCCAGCGTCGCGCGCGAGGTGACGATCACGACCTCCTGGGTGCGGCGGGCCGCCGTAGTCCCTCGACTTTGACGATCTTGACCGGCCGCCACGCGCACGCACCGCGACACCCTCGACGTTCCAGAATGCCGGCACGCCGTCGACGCGGCGCGTGAGCAGCCGCTGGACGTCGGCAGAGCCGATGACGATCTGGCGCACGGTGCCAAAGTCGCCACCATCGGCCTCGATCACGGCTTTCAGGAACGCCGGGTCCAGGTCCGGTCCGACGGCAAGCCCGAGACGCCGACGGTCCTGTGCTGCAGTTCGCGCGGTCGACGTATTTTCGGTTGCGCGATCAGCGCGCCAAGCGGGCGACCGATGAGCGCGCCGATCGCGACGATGTCGGCGCCCAGCTGCCTGGCGATCGCAAGGTCGTGGATGTCCAGCAGGGCCAGTTGCGCGCGGCCGGCCGCGACGAGCTTGACCCCGTCCGGGCCCTGGTCCGGACGGCGGAGCTTCAGGCGGATGCCTTTGCGCCGATCCGACGCGTCGTAGCGACGTCAGCACGCCGGGCTCGCGGCCACGCGGGTCTCACCCTGGCCCGGCGAGCGCGAGGAACGCTGGCGCGGACGTGGTTCCTTGCGCATACGCTCAAGCCGCGCGCGATCGTGCGGGTGCCCGTCAAGCGAACCTCGAGGGCCGACAGATCGCCCGCTCGGCGACGCAGAGTTGGGGAGTTTAGGCCATCGAAACCTACTGTTCGCTCCGGCTATGCGCGAGACCACAATCCTTCGAAAGTCTGAAAGGGGCCGTTTTGCGGCCGCTTCCTCGTCATGGGCGCGGCGGGTTTCGAACCTGCGACCTCTCGCGTGTGAAGCGCGATGAGCTCGGCGCAGATGTAGCGTATTTGCAGGGAAAAACCAGGGCCGCACGCGGGGTATTCGACCGCAAGGACCCGGTATCTGCCGGATTCTGCCGGGAGTTTGGGACAACGTTGTCCCAAACTCCGAGCCGTCGGCGGCGGCGGTGCGCCGCCGCACTCGGCAGTCCCGGTCGCCACGCGGTCGCAGGGGGTCTCAATCTCGCTCTTTGCGACAGATGCGCACCGATGTCCGTCGCGGGCGCCCCTGACCTGCTGATCGACCTGCTCACCGAAGCAGCGCGGACGCCGGGCGGCCAGGTCGGCCTGCTGCGGGCTGGCCAAGTCGCGGAGATCCTCGGTCGCCACCGCGATTGGGTCCAGACACATGCGACGCAGCTCGGAGGCTTTCGGCTTCCCGGCAGCGAGGAATGGCGCTTCGCGCCGCGCGGCGTCGCAAACGGCATCTTCGGCCTGGGCGACGCCGCCGGTCAGCCGCTGGACAGTTCCACATCAGCGTCCTCACGGCCTCGAGCGAGCACCCGTCAGCTGGCCTACCCGCCAGCACGGCAGGTGCTCGCCGACCGGCCGCGCCAGACCGATCGACAAGGAGGCTCTCATGCCTCGCCCGATCCGCGGGACGATTGACGTTCACACACACAAGGACGGCGTGCGCACGTACTACGTGCGCATGACCGTCGACGGCCGTCGTGAGCGCGAGCGCTTGGGGACCGATCGCGAGGGCTGGACGCCCGGTCGCGCGCTGGTCGCCCTCGAGGAGCGCCTCGACGCGGTCCGCGCCGGGACGTGGAAGCGACCCCAACAGGCACTCGGCGGCGACGATGATCCGACCTTCCGCATGTTCGCCTCGAGCTGGCTTGAGGACAACATGCTCGAGTGGCGCCAGAGCACGATCGCGGACATCAAGTGGCGCCTGGAGAGCCACCTGCTGCCGCACGTCGGCGAGGACCGCCTGTCGACGTTTGACATCCCGCGCGTCACCGCGGTGAAGACGACGCTGCTGAAGGAGAGCCGGCGGATCGCCGAGCGCCTCGAAGCCGGCGTAGTCGACCGCGATGCGCACAACATGCCGCTGCGGCCGTTGTCGAATGAGTCGATCAACAAGTGCATGGCGCTGCTGAGCCGCATCCTCGACGACGCCGTTGAGCGCGGCTACCTGCGCGACAACCCGTCGCGGAGGGTGCGCCGCCTGCGCCACCACCGCCCGCGCCGGCCGGTGCTCGAACCCCACGAGGTGCGCGCGATGTTCGAAGCCGCCGACCGCCTGGACCTTCGGGCGGCTGGGGTCACCGACAAGGTGCTGGAGGTCGTCGAACTTCGCCGTCAGACCGTCCCGTACAAAGAGATCGCCGCGCGGCTCTCGATCTCGATCTCCACCGCGCATTACCGCCAGTCGCGCTACGAGCAGGCCGGCGATCCGATTCCGTTCGTCCGCGTCTGGGTGCGCCTGTTGTGTGCGGCCGGACTGCGCATAGACGAGGCCTGCCGAGCTCGCCGTTGCGACGTCGACCTGATCGCCAACTGCCTGCGGGTCGGCCACGCCAAGACGCCCGCCGGTATACGAACGGTGCAGCTGACACCCGACAGCGCCGCCGACCTCGAGCGCTACCTGCAGATGACGTCGGAGCGGCCCGCGTCAGGGTTGCTGCTGCCGACGAGCAACGGCACCCCCTACAACCGCACGAGCGCTGCGACGAGCGTCATCAAGCCGCTCGTCGCGCAGACCAACGTCGTGCTCGCCGAACGCAACCAGCCCGCCCTGCGCGATGGCGTGACCGCGCACGCCCTGCGCAAGACGTACTTCACGTTCCTACACGAGGCCGGTGCCCCGCCTCGCTGGGTCGCAGACCAAGGCGGACACAGCGACCCGTCGACATCGCTCCGGATCTACACAGAATCACTGCGCGGGCGCGAGCGCGGACATCACGGCCAGGCCTTCGATGACCTTCTCAACGGAGAAAGTGACCGCGGCGCGGACCCCGACCGACCTCGGCCCATCCGCTGAAACGCTTGAAAACCGGACTCCGCGACCATGCCGCTGATCTGCGCCGGTGAGCGATCTGCGCCGCTTGTGACAGCAGTCGCCCGCGTTCAGATGGCCGCTTCGAGCGCTGCTGCCCAGTTGCGCAGGACGTTCGCCCGCTCGAACAGATAACTGAACGGGTCGGGCTCGTCCTCGCGATCTTGTGCCGGCGTGAACCGTGCGTACAGTTCCTCGGCGACCCGCTCGAAGTCGTCGATGTTCGCACGAAGGTCATCAGCAGCCGCGAACTCTCTCGCCCTGCAGTGCAGGAAATGCGCCTTGAGCTCCTCGTTACTCATGCGGAGAACCTCTCCGGCGAGGTCGACGCAGACGGGACAGCGGCACCAATGGTCCGCGCCGAGCTCGGAGAGCGACAGCTGGGCAGTCGGCACCGTTTGGAACTCGCGGAGGGTCGGCATGTAGTAGCGCATCGGTGGAGCGCCAGTCTGAGCCAAGCGGCGCTCGTCGCGACTTTCTGAGTAGCCGATGCCGTGGTTGACGCCGGCGAGGCCCAAGCCGATCATCGCGACGCTCAGCGCGCCGCCATAGAGGTTGTGAACGGCAACGCCGCGCTCGCCGCCGATCTCGATCGTCTTCTGCCAAGAGAGAACATCGGCGGACGTTGCGAGCGTCTCGTCCCAGCCGCCCCGCCAGCACAGCACCTGATCGAGGCCCCGCGGCAGCCGGGCGATCATCTCGCCGAGCAGGTCGGGGTCGGCCTCGTGGGTGATGCACAGGATCGGCACCAGCTCGCGGTTGTGGTTTCTCGCGAACTCGTGGCCCTGCTCAACGGCTTGGCGACAGAGTGCCCACCATCCATCGTCGATGTGGCCGACCGCCCAGTACGGCGGGATGAGCCGCCACGGCCCTTCGACCGGGGCGTCGAGGTCATAGCCGACCTCGCGGAGCATCGCGGCGTACTTGTCGCGCTTCTCGCTGGCCTGCCACTCGAACTCGTGCTGAAAGCGCAGCACGCGGTTGACCGCGCTCGTCCACCGATCCGCGGTCCAGAACTCGAGCGGCACCTCCTGACCCGGGCCGAGCGGCCCGGGAGCCCAGATCTCACACACGTCCGGATCGTGGATTGCCGCGAGGCTCTTGTGTGACGGTTTGGGGTCGGGCGGGCGCGTGACATCGATCGGCTGGATGATCGGCGTCCGTGGGTCGATGACGAACGGACGCCGGAGCTCGAGAACAAAGCCGCCGGTTCCCTGCTTGTAGTAGGTCGCCAGCGTCGCAGGGACCACCAGACGGTCCCACAGAACGCCGCGGTCACGGTCGCGCAGTACGGCCTGGTCAGAGCTCGAGTACGACAGCCAGTGCTCACCCGGCACGGAGCGTCTCCCCAAGAAGGTCGCGGATGCGTCTGCCCCGCAAGCGGACCTCGTCGATGAGGATCTGCTGGCGGCCGGTGTCGCGCATCGGATACAGCATTGGATAGACGCCTGATCCTGTGACGAGCAGGATCCCGATGCCGAGGCGCCTCGCTCGGCGTTCCTGACGCTCAGTGACCGTCGGCGTGGCAACCCAGGATGAGGGGGTGAGGACGCGATTGAGGTGCGCCTGACGCAGTGCGCTGGGCCAGTTGTCCATCTTCAGCTCCACGGCGACGCAGCCGATCTCCGGCTCGGAGCTGACGAAGGCAAGGTCGATACGCTTCTGGTGCCAGCGGACCTCGGTGTCAGCGAGCGTCATCTGGGTGACCCACCGCAAGCGCAGCAGCCCGAGCAGCGTCGGCCGCAGCAGCGTTGCCTCCGGAGCACGGGCGCTCACGTGTCGGCTCCGTTGGCGTCGGCGATGCTTGTCGAGAGTGCGGAGCGAGCGCCGATGTAGAAGCCGCCGAGGATGACCGCCAGCGCGCCGGTGGCTCCGAGCGCCGAGTAGAAGACAACCGGTGCGGCGGCCGGGCCGCCGTCGGCGTTCCAGAGGGGGCCCCAGAGCGCCAGCGGCGCCGCGACCGCGGCTGCGGCCAGCGCGCCGCCGAGGATGCGGCCGAGGCGCCGACAGCGGCGGACGTTCAGCATCGGCGCTGAGCGGATCTCGACGGCGCGGACGATGCGCTGCATCTGCTGCTCGTAACGGCCGCGGGCGAGCGCGTCTTCGAAAGATTCCGCAGGGATCTCGCCGTCGGGGGTGATCTGCTTGGGGCGCCGTGCACTGTCCACGGCCTGGTTGAGCTTGAGGATGGCCGGCGTCACGAGGTTGGCTTGGGCAGCGTTGGCGGCCGCGGTCGCGTCGCCGCGGCGGTCGGCGAGCTTGCTGTCATCGAGCAGCACCTTGATGCCGGCGCCGATCACCGGGACTTCGATGGCGACCACGAGAGCAGCCCACGCCGGGTCGAGCACTCAGAGCGTGTCCTTGATCTTGCTTGCCGCAGCCATGTCTGGCCGGGCGGCGTAGACGTAGCGCAGCAGTTGGCTGAGTGGCATCGTCCCGAAGCGGTCCTTCAACTCGCTGATGACCTTGACCGCGTCGGGGCCAACCCGTTGCGCGAGAATCGTTGCCACCTTCTCGCCCGTGTCAGTGAGCTTGAGCCGACGCTCGACGTAGGGCTGGTCGGCGGCGCCGCCGGCGCCGAGGTCGGCCCAGTCAAGGCCCTCGTACTCCTCGCCGACCTCAAGGCCGGAGGCGGCGTCAACACGTCGCTCTTGGATGAGGCCGATGCTGACCAAGAACGACACGGCGTCGTAGATCTCCTTGGTGTACGGCCCGTAGTGGTAGGGCTTGAAGTGCAGGCGTTCCGTTGGGGTCTTGGCGCGGCGGTGGAAGTCGCTCTCCTCCTCGAGCAGGAAGGCGAGTTTCTCCAGCCGGGTGATCCCGTTGATGCGCCCGCGCTGGGCTAGGTCGGAGCTCGGCGCGCCGAGCAGAAGCAGGACAAGGTCCGTGTGATCGATCTTCACGGTGGTGATCATCACACGCGCGCAAGCGTCTTCGCCAGCCGCTCGGGCGCAGCGTCCGCGCGGGCCGCGTGCGATCGCGCGGTCGTGCAGCACGACGACGCTGGGATCGAGGTGTCTGCCCAGCAGCTGCGCGACGCGCTCCTCGCCGCTCGCGCCACGCGCCCACACCTGCTCGTGCGGAGGGTCGTCGCGGAGGGCCAGCACCAGGCCACCGATGTGCGCGTGGATCGCAGCACTCGCCGACCGTCGGAGCGAACGGGTTGTCGTGTCGGCACCATGAGTTGGGACAACGGCGAGAGTTCTCCTTCGACAAACTGGGCGCTCGCCTCCTCACCAAGCGCCAGCAAGACGACAAGACCCGAGCGGGGGGCGTCGAACTCCTTCATGCTGCCGCGTCGCGCGGGGCGCCGTTCCCGCGTCGCGGATTGACCCGGATGCGTACGCACCACCCGATGCCGGGCACGTTGACGCGCGGACGTGCGGGGTTGTCGAAGACTGCGCCTGCCGTGTAGTGCCGCCAGTGCGCGACCGGCGATCGTCGTGGTGCGCGCCCCGGCGATGGGGCGTCAGCGCGCGCCGCGCGGTCCGTTGAGGGGCTGGCCGTCGCGGATCGTTGCAACGCGCGACGAGCCCGCGGCGTGAGGACCAGCTCGCCGGTGCTGTCGGCCAGGGTGAGGATCGCCAGCGCTCCGGCGCGGGTTAGCGGAACCGTCCAGATCTTGCGCTCGGCATCAAACCTGCGTTCGGGTAGCGCGCGTAGCGCCGGCAGCCTGCGCTCGCTGTAGGAGCCCGCTATCTCGATGACGCCGCGGCGCAGTACGCCGCGTCCGACATCCAGCCGCGACAAGCGCGCGGCGGCAGGCTCGGCGATGTCGACGTCGATCCCGCGTTCCTCGAGTTCGGCGATCACGTCGCATACCTTTCGCAGGTGCTCGCGGCGGGCCGGCACGCTCCAGTCGTGCGACTCGCGGCGGTAGCGCCGCTGCGGCAGCGTTCTGATCCAGCCGACGATCGTCTCGTCGTACGGCGCGGAGGCCAGTCGCATGAGCCCTCCGGTGGCGTCGATGCGCAGGGCCATCAGCACGGTGGAAACTCGTCGCAGGCCGACGAGCTACTTGGGGCCGTGGGTCTCGGGGATTGCCGTGGCCGCACCGTTGAAGGCGTGGCTTGGGGTTCGCTGCGGCGCCGCACTGAGCGGGCGGGACGTCGTGCTCGCGTCGGGGCAGTCCGAGGGCGCTGTGCAAAGCGAGACCGCGCGCGCCTCGACCGGGCTGCGCGTGTTCGGCTCTTGTGGGCACGCTGTGCGCGAGGTCCAACAGTCGGAGCCGGGAGAGGTTCAAGCGTGGCGGGCGCCGGTCGAGCCGGGGGGTCGGGCGCTGCTGCGCGGCGAGCTGCCGTTGACGAGTCGGGAGCTCGGATATCGGTCGTTCCGGTCATGCCGTCCAGAGCGACCGCTGTCAGGACCAGCCCAATCAGGAGCGCCGCTCCAACGGCCGCCGAACGTACAACGGCCGCCGAACGTACGGCGGTCCGACGATCGGCACGTAGTGGCCGCGAGCGCTCTCGATGGCCACCTGCGGAGCGGCCGCGCGCGTCTGATTGGCGCGCGGCGGCTGTGCGCGGGCGCGAGGCGGTGGGTGGGTCGTCGATGCCGGGAGCCGAGAACAGCGGCGCGATCACGTCGTCGGTGGGATCGACGCGATCGTCGTCGAGTGGTTGCTCCCACAGCGCGGCCAGCCGATCCTGCTCGTCGCGAGATATGGGTTCGTGCACGGCCATGTCGACCGCTGTCGTCGCCAACGGGCGGATGACACCCTGCCGACGGCAACGAACTCGCCGCCCGACGGTTCGGCCGGCGTGAGGAGACGGCACACCCGCCGAGTTGCGCCGAAATGTCCCGGCTCCGAGCGATCTGGATCTCGAGGGGGTGAAGTGCGGTTCGGCGACGACAGCTGCCCAGTCGTTCGCCCGCCGATCCTTGAGGAGTTGCCATGCGACCGTGGAGCTCGCTTCACGCGCCACGCCGCACCTGTGTCGCTGCGCTGATTGCAGCGCTCGTCGTGAGCTCATGCGGCGGCGCGTCGACCGGAAATGCTCGCGCGCTATCCGAGGCCGACTATTTGGTCGTCGCGAAGCGTGTCTGCCTGGAGGCCAGACAGGCCGCCAAGCACGCCGAGCGCGCGAGCGCGGTCCCCGCCGTCTATCTACGGCGGTCTGCTAAGGCGGCGGAATCGATCCAGCGAGAGTTCCGGAAGGTGCATCCGCCGCCGCGGTTCGCCGCCTCGCACCGCGAATCACTGCGCCTGGGCGAGGAGCAGATCGGGCTGATTCGCACCGCGCTGGCCCGGCTGCAGACGGGCGCGGATGACGACGAGATGGTTGCTCTCGAGGCTCGTAACCGGCGGCTGCTGCGGCGCTCCAACGAGCTGGCACACGAGATAGGCCTACCGGACTGCGTCAGGGAGACGACGGCACCGTGAGCCGGCGAGGTCCTGGACGCTGGGCGGCACGAACGGTCGGCTCGCGCAGCCCGCGGCGAGCGTCATCTCGCCGCGGCACGTCAGGCCGAACCCGCAACCAGCTGGCGCCGGCGCGCGAGGCGGCCGGCGACCGCCGACCGCCGACCGGTGTGAGTACCGGAGAGGCGGGGTTCGCCGCGTTCGGCGTGCTCGGCGCGATGCTGGTTGTGGTGGTCGGCGCGATTCTCGCGCTGGCGGTCGTCGTCGCGATCTTCGCTCCCGGCGCGACCCAGGGCTGCGAGGCGCTGGACGCCAGTGGGGAGCCGACGGGGCCGAACGTCGCGTCGCTCGGCGGGGTCGCGGGCAGCGGAGTCACGCGCGCCGAGCTCGAAACCGTGCGCTCCAGGCGGCTTGCCGGCTCCACGTTGACGACGGGTGCGTTTCGCAGCACGGCATACGGGCCGCCGTGGGGCGGACTTCAGGGGTTGGGCGTCGCCACTGCCGGCGGCATTCTGATCGCGGGCGGCGCACCGAAGCGGTACATCGTCGCCACCGACCCGAGCGTGATCGCGCTCGGGCAGTGGGTCTACGCGTGGCCGAATCCTTTCGGGTGGCGCGGGCCGTTTCTGGCGGCCGATACCGGCGGCAGGATCAGGGGCAGGGTCATCGACTTCTATGACTGGCGCGGACGCGCCTACCAGAACCGGTGGAACCAGCAGACCAAGGTGAGCGACCAGCCGCTGGCGCCCGATGCACCGCTGACCGACGACGGCAATCCGGGGTCCGAACGCTCGGCGAGCGTCAACGCCCCGGCTGCGCAGGATGTCGCGAGGCAGGTGACCGGACAGCCCGTGGGGTTCGCGCTTGTGGACGACACCGGCCGGGTCCTCGGGTCCGTGTCGCCTAACGCAACGAACGCCTCGGCGTCGATCACCAAGGCGATGGTGCTGATCGCGCTGACGCAGGACGCTCGTGGACGCGCGATGACCGAGGCCGAGCGTGATCTGGCGGTCGCGATGACCCGCCGGTCTGACAACCGGGCCGCCAACGAGATGTTCGCGCGCGTCGGGGCCGCGTCCGTGAACGCGGTGGCGCGACGCGCGGGGATGACGAACTTCCGGCTCGTGCAGCGCAAGCAGACGGCCGACGGCTACGTCCTCGGATACTCGCGAGTATCCGCGGTCGACCAGGCGCGATTGTTCGCCAGGATCGAGGAACTCAGCGCCGCGCGCCATCGCAAATTCGCGATGGCGCAGCTCGAGAGCATCGAAGGCGCTGGACGGTTCGGGATCCTGGATGCGGGCATCAACGCGGTGCTCCGAAGCAAGGGTGGCTGGCGTCCGGAGAGCGATGGCGGCTGGACCGTCAATCAGGCCGCGCAGGTGACCATCGGCGACCGGACCTATGGCTTCGCCGTCGTGCTTGGCAGGCAGCACACCTTCCAGGCCGGTACCGCAGCGATCGCGTCCGTGGCGCGCGCCGCGTTCTCCGGCGGCGACGCCGGCGTCACCGGGGAAAGCTGCGATGACGCCGCCCCGCTGCTCTCCAGCGACACCGGGGAGCGCATCGGAGAGATCGCCAGGCGCTTTCTCGGAGAGGACGGACGCCGGCAAGCCTTCTCGGGCTTCCGGCCGCCGTCGACGCGGCTTGCGTGGTGCGCCTGGTTCTCCACGAACGTCTGGCGACTTGCGGGCGTTCCGATCGAGCTCAGCCACTTCTCCGGCTATCACTACACGTGGGCCGAGCGAAACAAGACGCTGTTCAAGACGCTCGACTCACCGCCGCGCGGACCGACACCGCCGGCGGGATCGGCGCTGATGTACGGCAGCGGACCGCAGAACACGAGCACGTCGCAGCACGTCAACCTCGTCGACGCCGTCAACCCCGACGGGACGTTCATGATCACCGGCGGCAACCAGGACTCAAGCCGCGTCACACGCCAGGGTCCCTGCCGCCTGGTTCGCGCGAGTCCCGCGAGGCTGAGCGGACCGGGCTGCGATCGCCGTCCGATCTACGCGATCGCCGCGCCGGTGCCCGCGACGTAGCGAACGATGAAAGCGCTCCTTGCCACACTCGCCATCGCCGTAGTCGCGGTGGCCGGCGTGATCCTGCTGGCCGGTGGGAAGCAGGGGCAACGCACGATGCCACCGACATCGGGCACCGCCATGGTTGCGCTCCGTCCGGTGCCTGCACCGCGGCTGACCGACGAGCAGATCAACCGTCAAGACCCTCCCGACGCGCGCCGCCAGCGCGAGGAGGCACGCGTCTTCGACGGACGGCCGCTGCTCAACGCGCTGCCGACGACTCTGCAGGGTGTCGGGTTCGACATCGGCGGTCTTGCCGCCGACGGTCACACCACGATCGTTCGCGTGGACGCCAGGGGGCTGGGGCGCCGACGCGCGCGGATCGCCTACGCGACCCTGAGGCGGCGAACCGGCGACCGCTCACGCTCATACCGGCTGGAGATTCGGCCGTGAGCAGCCGACGAACTGCTCTCATGATCGGCGCCGTCGCGCTGCTCGCGCTCGCCGGCTGCGGGCCGCGGTCGGCGGGTCCGTCCTCTCAACGGGACCATGAGCCGGCCAGCCCGAGCCAGGCGCAACCAGCCGCGACGACCGTTCTCGACATCGATCCGGCGGCGCTGAGGCTCCCGGGCCGGATTGCGGTGCGATACGCGAGGGCCGCGCGATCGTGGACTCCGGATAGCTACCGAGCGCAGTACCGCCGTCAACTGCGCCTGTCGACCGGTTCGCTTCGCAGCGCACTGCAGGACGCCGCGCCCACTCGCGAACAGCTCGCGGCGCACCGAGAAGCCAACGCGCGCATGGACGCGACGGTGGTCTCAGTCACGCGGCTGGTCGAGTCGCCGACTCAGGCGAGGTATGAGCTCGTGCTCGACGAGCGCAGCGCGGCAGCCGGTCAGATGGTCCAACAGCGCACCGCCTACGTCGTCGAGCTGCAGCAGCGCGGCGGAGCCTGGCGCGTCACCGCGTTCAGCGTCCAGCCCTGAACGCACGGGATGCAGTTCGATCCGGCCAGGGCGTGTGGCATCCTCCGCGCAAGAGGTCGAGTCGAATGTCGCAGCAGCCAGATCGGAAGTTCGTGACCACCGAGGGCGCTCCCGCGGTCGAGCCATTCGCGTCGATCATGGAGTACGCCGAACGGCTCGGATCCCGGCACCTCTGGATGCTCCAACAACTCGAGAGGCTGCGGGAGCGCTCCGACAGATGGCTCACAGCCGGACCCGCCAGGATCGAGCACTGGCACGTCGGCGCGATCGCCGTCGGTCCGCCCGGCTTCTTTCTGATCTGGCCCAAGACCACGCGCACGGAACCAGCGCTGTGGGCCACCCTGCGGGAGTGCCGTGCGCACGTGCAGGGCTGCCTGGGCGAGCAGTCGCGTACTTCGGTGGAGGTCGTGGTTTTCAGCCCAAGCGACGAGCGTGGCCACATGCAGCGGTGGATGGATACCGAGGACGACGTCCTCACCGCCCACGGCAACGATCTTGATCGGCTCCTCGCTGAATGGGAGCCGGTCTCGGGGGCCTACCTCAGCGACCAATGGCTGTCGGCTCTCGAGAACGCGTCGCAGCCGCGCGAGTCGCTGTACGGGCCAGACAAGGGTGCTCACCAGCAGTTCCCGCTCTGGTCGGCGGCGCGGGCCGCGATGACCGTCGATCGCCCCGACAAGTAGCACCGCTGCCCCGAGTCGCCCGGCGCGTGATGACGTCATCCTGCGTGCCTGCTCAAGCGACGAGGGCGTTCATCGTGCAACGGACTCCGCTCCGCGCTGACGCGCGCACCGCGCTCGGCGGCATGAGTCTTGGGGGGTGTCAAGCGCAAGGTCTCCGCGACAGCGCACCAGGAACCCAAGGCGATCAGGGAGCGGAGATCAATGGTGAGCATCAGGACGATCGGCAGGATGGCGGCGCTGATGGCGGTGGTGTCGGTCAGCGTCTCCGCGGGCTTGAGCGCTGTCGCGGGGAAGGTGATGGACCAGATCGGGCTGCCGAAGATCGGCGGCCAAGAGCTGAAGTTCGACGTCGAGTCGCTTGCGACGGCCGTGCTTCGGCCTGCCGACGGGGCCGGTCAGTCCACGGTTCTGAGCGCGATCGTCGCGGTGTTCGCGCTGCTGTTCTTGGCGGCGATCATCTACTTCGTCTTCGGATTGATCCAGGGACTGCGCGGCGCGAGGGGAGGCGTCGAGACCGCCTTCAGCGTGGTCGCGGCGCTCGTGATCGCGATCGTCGGCTTTCAGGTCCTCGCGTAGACCGCGCTCGTGGCTCGCTCTCACGTGCTCGTGTACGTGGTCACCTTCGTCGCCGTTGCAGCAGGCTCGGTACCTGCGCGCGCTGTTGCGAACAAGATCAGCGCTGACGCTGGCAGGGGGGAGTTTCGGAGCGTCGGCGGGTTCATCCGCGCGGTCTTCAAGGACCCCGCGCACCAGGACAGCGCCTTCATGCTCTTCACCGCGCTCGTCGCACTGATGTTCCTGGCGGGGATCGTCACGATCGCGCTCGGCGCGCTGCAGGCGGTCCGCGGTGACCGCGGCGGCAGCGACACGATCGTCGGCGGCGCGTACGGACTCGTAGCCGTCTTGGTCATGTTCGCGGTGATCCTGTGAGCCGCCTCACGCGGACATGGCGGACCGCCCCTCGCGCGCGAGCTTTCGGGCTGGCGCTGCTTGTGACGTGGGTCGGTCTGTCGATCTCGGCGGCGTTCCCGCAGGATGCCGACGCGCTCGGTCCGCTGCTTCCGATCGTGATCGGCGGCGGGCTGCTGGCCGGGGCGTTCGGCGGAGACGAGATCGTCGGCGCCGCCGGCGATGTTGTGCTGAAGGGCGTGCAGGCGATTCTGGATTGGATCTACGGCGGGCTGACGGACACGATCACCCCGTTCGTCATGAAGTTCCTGACGCGCGTGGACCTCGTCTTCGACGGCGGGCTCGAGCGGATGGTCGTACCCCTGGTCGTCATCGGTGCAGCGCTGATGGCGCTCGGAGCCGTCTCGTCGGTCATCCAGGGCTACGGCGCAGTGATCGCCGGCACCGCGAGCTCAGCGAGCGTCATCAGCGGCGTGCTGATGCGGATCGCGGGCCTCGCGCTGCTGCTCGGTTCGTGGCACACAGTGGTCCCGATCGCCGTCGACGACGCCAACGAGTTCAGCGCGTACGTGCTGAGCGACCAAGCGATCGACGACGCGTTGGCGAAGACCTTCGGCCTGACCGCCGCCGGCGGCGCGAGCGCCGGGATCGCCGCTGCCGGCGTCGCGCCGATCGTGCTCGTGATCTTGCTGACGCTGCTGGCGATCTTCTTCATCGTTCTGCTGCTGCTGAAGTACGTGGTGATCTTCGCGTTCGCCGTGCTGTACCTCGGCGGACCCGTGATGATCGGTCTCGGCGCTTTCCCGGGGCTTGGCAGCGTCGCGCTCAACGCGCTGGTGCGCAGCCTCGCGATCTTGATGTTGATCCCGCTGTCGTGGGCGACGGTGTTCGCCGCCTGGGCAGCCGTCAACAGCACCCTCGTCACGAACCCGCCCAAGGAGGCGGG
>JAUXSD010000246.1 GCA_030681525.1 Solirubrobacteraceae bacterium | reverse complement strand
CCGCCGCCGTCGTGCTGGCCCGGGCGCTCTCGCTGGAGGACTACGGCCTCGTCAACGTCGCCATCGCGATTGCCGGGATCCTGTTCGTCGCCTGCGGCCTGGGGCTACCGGAGACCGGCAGCCGCGATGCGAGCGTCGCGCGCGCTCGGGCGGCGGTGATCGCCGATCGCGTGCTCGGCGGCCGGCTGCTCGTGCTCGGCGCGCTGTCGTTCGTCGCGCTGGCCGTCGTGCTGGTCGCGGCGCCCGACGACGTGTGGGTGGTGGCATTCGCGGTCGCGATGGCGCTCGCGCTCGCCTGGTCGCTCGAATGGCTGCTGCGCGGGCTGGAGCGGATGGGCTCGGTGGCGGTCGCCAACGCCGCCGGCGGAGCGGTCGTCCTCGCGGGCGCGGTGCTGATCACCGCGACGCGGCCGACGGTGCCGTCCGCGCTCGCGGTCTTCGTCGTCGGCGAGCTGACCGTGGCGCTCCTCACGCTGCGCGCGGCGCGGTTGCCGCGCCTGCCCCGGCCGCGCATCCGCGGGCTGCGCACGGCGACCCGTCGTTCGTGGCCGCTGGGAGCGTCGGCGCTGGTCGTCTACTCGTACTACGCGAACCTCGACACGATCCTGCTCTCGGTCACGCGCTCGGCGCAGGAGGCGGGCCTCTACAGCGCGCCGTATCGGTTGTTCCTGGCGCTCAACGTGCTCGGCACCTTTGCGGCCTACGCGCTCCTGCCGCGGATCGCGCGGGCGGTCGAGGCCGGCGCTGCCGCGGACGCCATCGCGCGGGCGGGACTGCAGCGCGCGCTCATGCCCCTCGCCGGCTACGGGCTGCTCGTGCTGGGCGCCGTCGAGATCGCCGGTGAGGACATGCTGCGCCTGCTGTTCGGGGGCCGGTTCGCGGGACAGGGGGACGTGTTTCTCGTGCTCTGCGTGGCCGTGCCGTGGTTCAGCGTCGCCTTCCCGGTCGGCTACGCGCTTATCGCGCGCGACGCCAACCGGCGCTTCTTCGCGGGCGCCGCGGTGGCCGGCGTCCTGAACCTCGTCCTCAACGCGGTGCTCATCCCGCTGTTCGGCCCGATCGGCGCCGCGGTCGCCACCGCGGTCGCCCTGGTCGCCGGCTCGATCGTGTGGCTACGCGCGCAGGACATGTTCAACCGCGCGACCGCGACGCCGATCGCCCTCGTCGCGGCCGCGACGCTCGCCGCGCCCGCGGCGCTGGCCGGCAGCGCGGTGGCGCTGGGGATCGGCGCGCTGACCCTCGCCGCCGGGATCATCGCCGTCGCGGCGGGGGCCCGAAGCTGGGACGGGTAGGCCGCGCGCGCCGCACTCCACACGCTTCGCTCAGCGGCCGAGGATCGCATCGGCCGCGGCCGCCTGGGCGGCCCGGGCGCGGGCTCCGCCGCGCTGCGCCGCATCCGCCGGCCGCGGATCGGCCTCGTCCTGCGCGCGTTGCTGGACGGCCTGGGCGTAGGACTCGTCGAGCGTCGAGCAGTAGACGATGTGCCAGCGCGCGCCGTCGCGGCGCCACACCATCGAGGTGGCACGCAGCATGCCGGTGTCCCGCCGCAGGTAGTAGCGGACGCTCGTCTGCCGGCCCCGGGCGGTCCGCACGCTGCGGATGAGCGGCTTGACCGGAGGGGCCTGCGCCTCGATCCGTAACGCGGCCACCAGCGACTGCGTGCCCAGGCGCCGCTGGATCACGGGAGCGAAGTACTCGATCGCGATCGTCCACTCCTCGTTCTCGAGCGCCGACCAGTACTCGTAGAACGCGCGCTGCGCCGAACCTGCCGGCGCCGCCCGCAGGTCTCCTCTCGTCACGAGCCGGTGTCGCTCCAGCAGTTGCTCCTCGGCCGCCAGCGGTAGCCGCTGGCCGGGTTCGGCCCCGCGTACGGGCGGCTGGCGGCTGGCGTCGTTGGCACAGCCCGGGAGCAGCGCGACTGCGAGCGCCGCGACGATCGCGCTGGCAGAGTTCCTGCGCAAGTCGGGCATGATACGGGCGGATGTCGCTCGAACGGACCGTCGCCGCGCTTGTCGCCGCCGGTCTGCTCGCGGGGGCGATCCTCGCGGTGCGCTGCGCGCAACGGCGGCTCGGCGCGCCCGTCGACGTCGTCGCACTCTTCCTTGCCGTGTGGGGTGGCGTCCTCCTTGTCTTCGCCGTGCCCGTGCTCGACTACACGCACACGAGCCTGACGGCGTGGCTGCTCATCTACGGATCGATCGCCACGACGATCGTCGGTTGTCTGCTCGCGTGGCGCCGGATTCGCCCGGCGCCGCCGCCGATCGCAGAGCAGCGCCGGAGCCTGCGGGCGACGATCGACCCGCGCCGGCTGCGGCTCGTCTGGCTGGCCTCGGCCGTCGTGGGTCTCGTCGGCTTCGCAGCGTTCGTGAACGCGGTCGCCGGCGTCGCGGGCTGGCAGGCGGTGTTCAGCGATCCCGCGACCGTACGGGTCGTCAAGCGCGACTCGCTCGTCTTCCAGGACGACTACGGCCTGTGGAAGATCCTGACGTACTTCAACCAGGTGGCGTTCATCCTCTGGACGATCGGCCTGCGCATGGGGGTCTTCCAGGGCCGGTGGCGGGCCGCGGCCGTGCTCGGCTGTATCTCGCTGGTTCCGTTCGTGTTCACGGCGGACCGCAACCTGATGGCGGCCGCGCTGACGCTGGCGGCGATGGTGCACCTGCTCTGGCCGTGGGCGGGCTCCTGGCGGCGCGTGGCGCTCGTCTCGGCTGGGCTGCTCGCCGTGGCCGCGGTCGGCCTGACGGCGATGGGCAATCGGTACGGCGGCTCGCTCGAGGGTCAGCCGGCCGTCGCGGCGCAGCTCGAGATCCCGGCGCTGCGCGAAGCCGCCATCCCGTACCTCTACGTCACGGGGAGCCTGCCGACGTTCGGGCAGCTGACCGGGGACGCCCTGGCGCCGTTGACCCTCGGACAGATGACGACGCTGCCTGCCGTCAAGGCGGCGGCTCGCGCCCGACTCGTCGATACGGCGCCTGTCGAGACCGGCGTCTTCTACCCGATCCCGTTCGAGTCGTTCAGCAACTACGGCTGGCTAGGAGTCTTCTGGCTGGACTTCCGCGCTTTCGGAGTGCTCCTCCTGCCGATGCTGCTGGGCTTCGTCGCCACCGCCGCGCGGCTGCGACTCGCGGTCCGCTCGACGTTCCTGAGCCTCTGGACGAGCGCGATCCTGCTGTACATCGTCGTCTACAGCCCGCTCTCCAACGTGCTCTACACGAGCTTGACGTGGCAGCACCTGCTGCTGGGGATGCTCATCGCCGTGCTGCTCGATCCGCAGGGGGCGCGGCGGGCGATGCGGCGGGTGTGGCCGCTGCCGCGGCGCATGGCCGTACCGGCCGCGGCCACGACGGCGCTCGCCGTCGCCGCCGCCCTGCTGCTGGTCGTGTCGTCGAGCGCGCGGACGGCCCCCGCGTACTTCGCGGAGCAGGAGCTCGCCGATGCGGTCGAGAAGGCGCGCTACGTCTATGAGCGAAGCGACCGATACCCAAGCGCGCTGGGGCTCGCCACGCGGCTGCACGTCAATCGGCCCGCGGTGCGCTTCCAGCCACTGGGGTGGTACACGGACCCGCTGCCGGCCGCGGGCGTCATCGGCGTCTTCACGCAGCCCGACGATCTCTTCCTGCGCGTCCGCGCCGCGGACGGGCGGACATACGAGGTTCATCGCACCGAACGCGACGGCGGGATCACCTTCGGGCCCGGGACCAGGGATCCGTAGTGCGGATCGCGGCCTGTCCGGGATGCGGTGCGCCCGAACGTCGCCGCTGGCTGCGCCATCCCGAGCTGATGCTGTGGCTGTGCGAGCGCTGCGGCCTGGGCTACAGCGACCCTCAGCCTCGCGACATGGTGCGGCAGCGCTACCTCGTCGACTACGACCTGGCCGAGCACTTCGGCGCTCATGAGCAGCGCAAGGGGGTGTTGACCGCGCGGCGGCTCGACGGGCTGCCGCAGCCGCATCCGGGCCAGGCGTTGTTGGACGTCGGCTGTGGCGACGGCCAGTTCGCCGCCGCTGCTGCGTCGCGCGGCTGGGACGTACGAGCCGTGGAGCTCAATCCGCCGGCCGTCCGGCGCGCGCGGGAGCGCGGCGTCGCGGTCGTCGAAGGTCGCCTCGAGGATGGCAAGCTCGAGCCGGGGGCCTTCGATGTCGTCACCGCGTGGGACGTGATCGAGCATGTCGCCGAGCCGCGGTCGTTCATCGATCAGCTCGCGCGCGTGGTCGCTCCCGGCGGCCTCGTGGTGGTGACGACGCTGAACCGCGCCGCGCTCGTGGCGCGCATGTTCAGGGGACGGTGGTCGATGGTGGCGATCGACCACTTCACGTACTGGCATGCCCGCTCGCTGCACATGGCGTTCGCCGGCTCGGGCCTGCTCTCCGTCCGGACGACGAGCTTCGGCCTCGGGCGCGACTTCGTCTTCTGGGTGGATCGGCTGCGGCGCCGACCCGCGTGGCTGGCCGGTCCGGACGCGGCGCGGGCCGCCCCCGCATCCGCCCCGAGCCCGGGCGGATGGGATACGCAGCATCGCGTCCTGTCGGCTGAGCGGGCGCTGAACCGCGTGCTGGCGGCGACATCGCTCGGGGTGGGGATCGAGGCGGTGTTTCGTGCGCCCGCGGCGCGGCCGCCACCGCGCGCCGCGGGTGACCCGACGGGGGCGCAGCCTCAGGCGCGCTGAGCCCGTCGCCGCCAGCCCAGCCCCGCCGCCACGCCGACGAGCAGCACGGCGGCGCCGGCCGCCCCGACCGGGGTGAGGTCGCGGAGCGCGCCGGCGGGCGCCGGCGCCTGCGCGCGGACGATCGGCGGAGCGGCGGGCGAGACGGCGGGCTCCCGCGGCGGCCGCCGCGGTGACCGGGCGGCCTCCGTCCCCCCGCGGGCGCCCGTTCGCGGCGTCTGCGGCGCCGCGGTCACCCCGGCGCCGAACAGCGGCGGTCGGTCCGTTGCGCCGGAAGCACCGGCGGCACCGCCCGACGCCTGCTCGCGCGCCGTCTCGAGGGGAAGCTGATACTCGATGCCGGCGGGGGAATCGCGATCAACCTGCGGCGAGAGGCCCTGCGCCATCGCGCTGGGCGCCGGGACGAGCGTGGCGGCCAGCAGGCACGCAAGCGCCGGGCGGCGGGCACGCCCGGTCATCCGCCGCCTCCCGAGCCACGGCTCGTCGTGCCGGGATCGGCTGCGAGTCGCGCGAGGCCCGGCCCCCGAGGGTTGAGTTGCAGCGCCCGCCCGTAGGCGCTGCGCGCCGCGCGCAGATCGCCCCTTCGCACCGACAGGTCGCCGAGCAGCACCCACGTCACGAAGTTTCGCGGCTCGCGCCGAGCGGCGTCGAGCAGGACCGAGCGGGCGGCGGCGGCCTGGTTGAAGCGGGCGAGCGCCGCGGCCTTCGCGTAGTACGCCGCCACCGCCTCACGATCGAGGCGCAGCGCGCGGTTGGCCTCGACGAGCGCGCGGTCCGGCTCGCGCGCGAGCGCGGCCTGGGCGCGTTGCACGTAGCGCTCGGACAGCCCCTGGCGACCGAGGCTCAGCGCCGCGAACGCGATCGCGAGGCCGATCGCCACCGCGGGTGCGGCGCGGGCGGCCCGCGAGCGGGTGGGGCCGAAGCCGGCGGCGCGCGCGGCGCGCTGCGCGTCGAGCTGCGCCGCGTCGTCGGCTCGCGCCGGGCGCAGCAGCAGCGCCGCGGCGATGAGCGCGATCCCGGTGAGGCCCGGCAGCAGATGAATCCAGTCCACGCCGGCGTGGACGAACCACGCCGTGGCGAGTCCGAGCGCCGCCACCGTCAGCGGATCGCGACCGCCGTCGCGCAGGCGCCGCCATGCCCCGCCCGCGATGACGAGCACGGCCGCGGCGAACGGCAGCCCGCCGGCGACCCCGAGCTCCGCGAGCACCTGCAGCGGCAGGCTGTGCGGCTGGCGGATGTCCTCGATCGTGGCGCGCCGCGCGAAGTACGCCTTGTCGTAGCCGCCCGCGCCGACCCCGCCGGCCGGATGCTCGCGCCACACCTCGACGGCGACCCGCCAGTAGTCGTAGCGGTTGCCCGCCCCGCTCTGCAGGCGCGACGCGGGCGCGCCGCCGGACTCCGTGTCGAGCTTCACGAACGCGCTGTACTGGCGATCGGCGAAGCTCGCGATGCGGTCGGCGGACGCGACGGCGGCGGCGGCGGCGAGCACGCCGACCACGGTGACGCCGATCGCCACGGCCCGCCGCGGGCGCAGCCCGGCGCGGCGGCCGCGTCGCTCGAGCGCGACGAGCAGCGCCCAGATCACGCCGGCGGCGACGCTCGCCCCCAGCAGCGCCAGGGCCCCGTCGCGCGTCGCCGGTGCGCTCGCGCCGTCGCTGTAGACGGCGAGCAAGGCCGGCATCGCGGGGGCCAGGCACAGGGCGAGGACCAGCAGCGCGACGATCCGCCGCAGCCGCCCCGGCGCCAGCGCGAGGACCACCAGCAGCGCCGCTGCCGCCGCGATCACCACGCCGCGCGACTGGCCCAGCACCGCGAGCCCGGCGAACAGGGTCGCGGCGGCCAGGCCCAGCCCCGCCACCGCCGCCGGAGCGCCGGGCCGCCCGTCCTCGTCCGCCGCACGGCGTCGCTCGGCCAGCGCGAGGCAGGGCCAGACGGCCAGCAGGAAGAAGCTCGCCTGCCCGTTGATGTAGCCCAGCGGCTCGTGCAGCCGCCCGTCGAGGAACATCGCCGCGTCTCCGCGCAGCATGCCGACCAGGACCCAGCCGGCGACGGCGAGCGCGGCGAGCGCGAACGCGGCGAACGCGGTCCCGGCGGCGCGGTCGCTGCGCAGCAGCACGACGGCCAGCGCGAGGCAGGCGGCGTAGATCAGCAGGCGGTTGCCCTCGAGCACGGCTCGCTGGATCGAGTCGGTCCACGACGCCGAGACGATCGACAGCAGCCCGAGCGCCGCGACGAGGAGGACCGCCGTCGTGGCCGCACGCGGGGGCGGGGTGGGCGTGGCGATCACGGCGGCCGTCAGCACGACGAGCAGCCCGAGCCCGGCGGGCACCCAGAGCGCGGAGGGATACAGCCCGTCGGCGAACGGACTCAGGCCGCACGCGGCACCGAGCGCGGCGAGGATCACGACCGCCGGCGAGGCGCCGGCGCGTGCCCGCACGGCTGCGGCCCAGGCTCGCGCGTTGCTCATCGGCACGACGTGCGCTGTGTCGACCAGGCCGGCAGGCGACAAGCAAAGCACGCCTGAACCGGGCACGTCTCACGCACATGCGTCTTACACTCGCTCCCCGCATGCTGCTCCGCTCGCGCGCGGGGACGGTCGTCACGACCGCCCTCGTCACCTTCGTCGCGCTCCTCGCGGTGGCGCCCGCTGCCGCGCCCGCCGCCGAGAAGGCGCTGTGGGGCCCCGCGACGCTGCCCGACGGGTCGTCGCCGTTTCGCCTCTACGAGGAGCTGGGGGTCGACACGCTGCAGTTCACCCTGAGCTGGGCGCACGCCGCGCCCACCCGGCCCGCCGCACCCGCCGATCCCGCCGACCCCGCGTACCGCTGGCCGGCCGAGCTGTCCGTGGCGGCGACGGAGGCCGCACGCCACGGGATCCGCCTCAGCCTGCTCGTGACCGGCTCCCCGGGCTGGGCCAACGGCGGCCGCGCCCCCATCTGGCGGCCCGATCGCGCGCAGAACATGGGCGACTTCCTCACCGCGGCGGCGCGCCGCTACCCGGCCGTGCGGCGCTGGATGATCTGGGGCGAGCCCAACCGCGCCGACCGCTTCCGGCCCAACGCCCGCAACAGCGCCGTCGGCCCCCGCGCCTACGCGATCCTGCTCGACAACGCCTACGCGGCGCTCAAGCGCGCCAATCGCCGCAACATCGTCATCGGCGCGAACACCTGGACGAGCGGCACCGTCCGGCCGCCGACCTTCCTGCGCCGGATGCGGCTGCCCAACGGCCGGCCGCCGCGGCTGGACTGGCTCGGGCACAACCCGTTTCCGTTTCGCTTCCCGAACCTCGCCGACCGGCCGCTGGCGGGCGGCTACCGCGACATCAGCGACGTCGACACGATCAGCCGCGACGTGCGGCGCGTGTACGGCCGGGCGATCCCGCTGTGGCTGTCGGAGTACACGATCCAGTCCGACCACGGCTCGACGGTCTTCGCGTCGTACGTCTCCCGTGCCGTGCAGGCGCGCTATCTGACGGCCGGCTTCCGTCTCGTCGACGGTCTCGGACCGGCGGTCGCCGGCCTCGGCTGGGTGGGTCTGCTCGACGAGCCCGAGGCGTCGGACAGCGCCAACTGGGGCCTCATGACCTACGACCTGCAGCGCAAGCCGGTCTTCGCCGCGATGCGCCGCGCGCCCAGCGAACGCCTGCGCCCCGCCGTCAAGGCGGCGCCGGCGATCTCCCGCGGCGGGCTGCGCGGCCCGTCGGGGCTGAAGGTCGCGATCACGCCGCGTGCCGCCGGCGCGGTCGTCGTCGAGCTGCGCCGGGGCGCGTCCGTGCGCGCCCGTGTGCGTCTCGGCGGGCGCGCCGGTCGTCGCGTCACCGCGCGACTGCGCAGCGCGAGCGCGACGCGGGGCCGTCACGTCGTCAGCGTCCGCGCGGCGCGCGGCGCGACGGTGCGGCGCACCGTGCGCGTGCGGTAGGTCGCGGGCGCCGCGTGATGTATAAGCCGTGCCGGGCACCATGAACCGCACGAAGGTCCTCATCGCCGGTGTCGCTTGCACCGTCCTCGCGATCGGCGCTGCGTCGGGCGCCGGGGCGCAGGAGTACCCGCCGCCGACCGCCAAGCCTCCCGGCTGTCCGCAGGCGGGCTTTCTCATCACCGGCACGGCCGCGGCGAACACGCTCGCGGGCACCCCGCTCAGCGACGTCCTGCAGGGCGGCGGCGGCAACGACACGCTCGATGCCCTCGGCGGCGACGACTGCCTGTACGGCGAGGTCGGCAACGACCGGCTCAACGGCGGCGACGGCGACGACCTGCTCTCGGGCGCGGCGGGCAACGACCGCGGCAGCGGCGGCACCGGCGCCGACCGGGTCAACGGCGGCGACGGCGGCGACCTGCTGTCGGGCAGCTCGGGCGCCGACCGGCTGTCGGGCGGGGCGGGCAACGACACGCTCAGCGGTGGCTCGGGCGCGGACACGCTGTCGGGCGGCGCGGGCAACGACAACATCGGCGGCGGCTCGGGCAACGACACGATCACGGGCAGCGCCGGCAACGACCGGATCAGCGGCGGCGCCGGGCGCGACCGGATCAGCGCGGGGGCGGGCAACGACCGCGTCTCGGCCCGCGACAACACGCGCGACTCGGTCGACTGCGGCAGCGGACGGAAGGATCGCGTCACCGCCGACACGAACGACAGCGTCAAGTCCAACTGCGAAGCGGTGTCGCGCGATTGAATCGAGCACCATGACCGACCTGACGATCTACGAGGTGTCGCGCTGCTCGACGTGCCGCAACCTCGCCGCGCTGCTCGACGCGCGCGGGATCGAGTACGAGGGCGTCGAGTACCACGAGACCGGCCTTGACGAGGCGACGATCCGTGACCTGCTGGCGAAGTCGGGCCTGCGTCCCCGCGACATCCTGCGCGTCCGCGAGCCGCTCGTGGGGCAGCTCGGCCTGCTCGACGGCGAGGGCGCGACCGACGACGAGCTGATCGCGGCGATGGCCGAGCATCCGAGGCTCATGCAGCGCCCGATCGCCGTGCGGGGCGACCGCGCGGTGCTGGGGCGACCGGTCGAGCGCGTGCTGGAGCTGCTCGAATAGCGCACGAGCCCGGGACGGGAACGCGCGCGCCGGTGGGCGTGCGCACTGCGCGCCCGGAGGACTTCGGGCCGCTGGCGGAGGTCCTCGCGCGCGCCTTCTACGACGACCCCGTCACCGCCTGGTTCTATCCCGACGCCACGCGGCGCCTGCGTCACGGCCGGCGGTTCTTCGCGATCCGCCTGCGCCAGCTCGCCGGCCACGGGCTGATCTTCACCGACGATGCGCGCTCCGGGGCCGCGCTGTGGGCGCCGCCCGGGCACTGGCGCGAGGACTTCCGCCAGTCGCTGCGGATGCTGCCGATGGTCCCGGCGCTGCTACCGCACATCGTGCGCACGACGCGAGCCGTGCGCGAGATCGAGCGCCGCCATCCGCCGTTGCCGCACTACTACCTGTCGGTCGTGGGCATCGACCCAGACAAGCAGGGCGGAGGGGTTGGCTCCGCCCTGCTCGATCCGGTGCTGCTGAGGTGTGACGAGACCGGCGCGGCGGCCTACCTCGAGTCCTCCAAGGAGAGCAATCTCCCCTTCTACACCCGCCACGGGTTCGCCGTGAGGGAGTGCATCGAGCTACCCGAGGCGGGGCCGCCGCTGTGGCTCATGTGGAGGGAACCAGACCACCGCCGCCGAGCAGGCCGCCGAGGAGGTTGTTGACCAGGCCGGTGACCGTGCTGAGGATGCCGCCGACGCCGGCTGCCGGGGCGGAGCCGCCCGAGCCGCCGCCGAAGAGGCCGCCGAGCAGGCCGTCGAGCAGGCCGCCGATGCCGCCCAGGTCGGCGGAGCCGCCGCCCAGGATGCCGTCGAGCAGGCCGCCGAGGCCGAACGCGCCACCGGCGCCGGCCGACGTGCCGCCGACGAACGGCAGCGAGCCGAGGATCGTGTCGATCAGGCCCGTGACCGTGGTGAGCACGGTCGGGACGATCGTGCCGACGACCGAGTTGACCATGTTGAGCACCTGAGCGAGCGGGCCCTGGATGGCGGTCGGCAGCATCGGGACGAGGCCCTGGATCATGCCGAACGCCTCATCGATCAGCGAGGTCGCCATCGTGAGCGCCTGGCTGACGATCGCCGACACGTTGAGCGGCAGACCACCGGTCTCCAGCGCGTTGTTGAGGTTGACGACCTCGTCGGCGTCGCCGGCGCTCAGCGCGGCGATGACCGTCGCGATGATCGGCTGTGCCTGCGCCGGAACCTGCGGGAGGATCTGGTTGAGGACGTCGATGATCTTCTGCTTGCCGGCCAGGCTCGGAGCGATCGAGTTGGCGACCTGCGCCTGGACCTGCCCCGAGATCTGGTCGACGATCGCGGTGATCGCCTCGACGAGGTCGTCGTAGGACGTGCCGGCCATGGTCAGCGCCTGAGCGGCCCTGAGGTTCTGCGACTGCGTGTCGGCGCGGTTGGCCATCCGGCGAGCGGACTTCGACGCCGCGGCGGTCGTCGAGCGAGCGATCTTCAGCTGCTTGGCGACCTGCTTGGAGTCACCGAGGCGCGCGTAGCGCTTGATGCGCTTGACGGCCTTGGTGGCCTTGTCGACGTTGGCCTGGACGGCGGCCTTCGTCGGAGCGGTGCTGCTGGGTGCGGCCGACGCTGTGGCGGGAACGGCCACGAGCGTGGCGAGTGTCGCCATGACAGCGACGAGACGACGAGACTGCGACATGAGGTGTTGTGCCCCCTTCGGCAACTGGGCGGCCTACGAGAGGCCCCTGGTTTTGCGCGCCCGCCTCGCGACGGGTTTGCCTTTTCGTTTGTGCGACTGCCCCTACCACGGCGGGGGCCCCTGGTTGTGATGCGGTACTTCGGGTCCGTCCCGTTGTTGGCGCGTTGGCGCTACTGCCTCAGCGGCGGCCGAACAGGTTCTGCAGGATTCCGTCGACCCCGTCGAGCAGCGACTTCACCGGCGACAGGACGTTGGAGACCGAGGTGGCCGGCGGCTGCGAGCTCGTGGCGCTCGACGGCAGCTTCAGCCCGACGGTGGCAAGGATGTCGTTCACCAGCGGCCCGATCGAGCCGAGGGTGCTCTGGATGAGCGAGTCGGCCGCCGCGAGCGCCGACTGCGTGCCGGGTGCGGCGATCGCCTGGGCGTCGCGGAACGCGTTGAGGATCCGATCGCGGACGCGCTGCAGATCCTCCGCGGCGAGCTGCTCGGGCGTCTTCGCCACGGCGGCGGGCTCGCGCGGTGCGGGAACGGTGGTCGGCGGCTGCGCCGGGGTCGTGTGCGTGGCGGGGACGGGCGTGATCGGCGCGACCGGCGACTCGCCGCGCGACTCGGCGAGGTTGGCGGACTCGTCGGCGTCCTGGCCCGTGCGGATGCGCGCGCCGGCGGCGGCCTCGCGGGCGGCACGGGCGCGGCGTGCGCGGCGGGCCGCCGCGGCGTCGGCGAGCGCCTGCTCGCGCACCTGGTCGTGCAGGGGGGAGATCGCCGGCGCCGCCGGGCCGGAGACACGGGCGCTGGACTGGCCGGCGCGGTCCTGGGTCACCTTGGGCAGCTCGACGGCCGCGGTGCCGGTCGTGGCGACGACGGCGGCCACGGCCAGACCCTTGATGGCGACCGGCAGGCCCGCCCAGCCGACGCCGCCGGCGCCCGCGGCGGCAGCGCCGGTGCCGGCCCCGGACGCGACGAGGACGCCGGCGCTCGCGGTGCCGGCCCCGTAGCCGAGCAGCCCGAGCGCGCCGGCGCCGCCGGCGAGCCACGGGCCGAGCATGTGCAGGTCGGCCTGGCGCATGCCCATCGCGCGTTCGAAGGTGGCGCAGTCGTCACAGGCGCGCAGGTGGGCGCGGACGCCGCGGGCGCGCAGGTGGCGGCGGTCGCCGTCCGACAGGCAGCGGCGCACGCTCGTGCACTCGGTGGCGCGCCCGTCGACCGCGTCGTGCAGGGCGGTGCGGGCGTCGAAGACGGCGCGGCGGGCCGCCTCGTTGGAGACGCCGAGGGCGAGGCCGATCTCGTCGTAGCTCAGGCCGCTGAGCTCGCGCATGACCAGCGCGCCGCGCTGGCGCTCGGGCAGCATGCGCAGGTCGTCGACGAGCTGGGCCAGGCGGGTGCGCTGCTCGGCGTCGGCTTCGGGACCCGGCACGGTGAGCAGGTCGTCGGTGTCGACGCCGCTGGCCACGGGCTGCCGGCGGCGCACGATGTTGATCGCCTCGTTGTGGGCGATCCGGTACAGCCACGGCTTCAGCGGCCGGCCGGGCTCGCGGCGCGGCAGCGCGCGCAGCGCGTTCTCCAGCGCGCTCTGCGTGGCGTCGTGGGCGTCCTCGACGTTGAGCAGGATCGAGCGGCAGTAGCCCAGCAGCGGCTCGTGGTAGCGCTCGCAGAGCGCGGCGAAGGCGGCGGAGTTCCCGGCGGCGGCGCGGCTGGCGAGCGCCTCGTCGCCCATGCGCGCGAAGGGGATGATGCGCGGCGTGCGCGGCGCGACGGTGGCGGCGGACGGCATGGTGATGCCCGTATCGGCAGAAGCGGACGATGATTTGAGCCCGCGTACTCTCTGTTCCGCATGCCGGTCCACGGATCCATCGGCTCGAACATCACTTCGTTCTTCGATGCAGTGGGTTCGTTCTTCGACTCACTGTCGCGGGTCGGCTGGCTGTCGCTGCTGCTCGGCGCGACGGCGTTCGTCATCTACCTGTCGCTGCGCTCGCGCGCGTTCTTTCACACGCTGCGCGCCGCGTATCCCGACGAGCCGATCGCGTTTCGCCGGATCTGGGGCGCGTACATCGCCGCCTACGGCTTTAACAACGTCATCCCCGCGCGCGGCGGTGACGTCATCAAGCTCTTTCTCGTCAAGCGCTCGATCCCGCACGCGACGTATCCGGCGGTCGGCGCCGCGATCTGCGTCGAGGCGGTCTTCGACGCCTTCATGGCGATCTTCATCCTCGCGTTCGCCTTCAGCCAGGGCGTGTTCCCCAAGCCGCCGGACTTCGCGAAGCTCGAGGCGTTCGACCTGTCGTTTCTGGCGAGCCACCCGAAGTTCACGCTGTTTCTCATCACGGCGTCGGTGGTCGCGGTGCTCGTCGGCTTCGCGGTGCTCTCGCAGCGCGTCAAGGCCTTCTGGGCGCGCGTCCGCCAGGGCCTGACGATCCTCTTCGACCGCCGCCGCTACCTGCGCGAGGTGTTCGCCTGGCAGCTGGCCGGCTGGTGCTTTCGCTTCACCGCGTTCTGGTTTCTGCTCGAGGCGTTCAACGTCGGCGGCTCGGTGCGCAACGTGTTGCTCGTGCTCGGCGTCAACGCGATCGCGGCGGTCTTCCCGTTCACGCCGGGCGGCGCCGGGATCCAGCAGGCGCTGCTCGTCAAGGTCTTCGCAGGGGCGGCGTCGGGCGCGACGGTCGCGGCCTACTCGGTCGGCCAGCAGATCGTGATCGCCGTCGCGACGCTGGGAACGGGCTTCGCCGCGCTCGTCGGGATCTTCCGGATCCGCTCGTTCAAGGAGGCGATGCGGATGGGCAAGGAGGAGCGCGAGGCCGAGAAGGCGGCCGCGCGCGACGACGCCGCGGCGTTCGCCGATGGGTTCGGGTCCGGTGACGTGGGCGACGCGCCGGAGCTGGCGGCTACTGCAGGCCCTGACGGGCCTCGCGAACGAGCGCGACGGCGTCGGGAAAGACGGTCGCCATGACCGCACGGATCTGCTCGGCCTGCTGATCGATCGTGCCCTGGATGTTGACGCGGTTGATCGCCGCGACGGTCATCTCGACCGCGAGCTTGATCGCGTTGTCGGCCCAGACGAGGCCCTGCTGAGCCTGCATCGACTCCGCGAACTCCGCCATCTTGCGGGCCAGGTCCTCGGGGTCGCCGAAGAGTCCTCCGAATCCACCTTCCATGTCGCTAAGCGTAGCTGCGTCGTGGTGCGGGCGGGCTAGCCTGCGCCCATGCCGTACGCCGAGGGAGCCGGGGTCGCGCTGCACTACCGCTCGCGGGGGGAGGGGCCGCCAGTGCTCCTCGTCCACGGGATGGCCTCCGACTCGCAGGCCTGGCACCCGCTGGCCGAGCAGCTCGCGGCGGACGGCCGCCGCGTGATCGCGGTCGACCGCCGCGGCTACGGCGACAGCGGCGCGCCCGAGCCCTACGCGGCCACCACGGTGCAGGAGCAGGCCGAGGACGTCGCGGCGCTGCTGGCTGGCGTCGACGCGATCCCGGCGCTGCTCGTCGGCGACGGCTTCGGCGCGCTCGTCGTGCTCGAGCTGCTCGTGCGCCGCCCGGAGCTCGCGCGCGCCGCCGTCCTCGCCGAGCCGCCGCTGTACGCGTTCGTGCCGACGGCGGCGCACGCGCTGGCCGACGAGCGCACGCTGCTCGAGCAGGGACTGCGCGACGGCGGGACGGCGGCGGCGATCCGCGCATGGCTGGCGCACGAGGCGCCCGGCGCCGACGAGGTGCGGATCGAGCGCGCGGTGGCGGCGGCGCAGGGCTTCTTCGCCGACTACGCCGGCCGGTCGAGCTGGTCGCCGTCCCGCGGCGAGCTGCGGGCGATCGGCGTGCCCGTGGCCGTGGTGAGCGGCCCCGCGAGCGCCGCGCACGTGGTCGCGGCCGCGGACGCGGTCGCCGCGCTCGTCCCGGACGCGCGACGCGTGCGCGACGGCGGCGTCGGAGCAGCCGTCCGCGCACTGTAGGTTCGGCTCAAGTTCTGCGGTGACCGGGCCGAAGAGGCCGGCGATGAACGCGTCACCGACATTTCTCACGCTGCGCGGCCGCTCCCAGGTCGCCGTCGCGCTGCTCGTCGTCTCGGCCCTCGTCTGCCTGCTGTCGATCCTCTACGAGCTCGACGTGCGTGGCCTTCTGGAGCGCCTCACCACCGGCCAGCCGGTCAGCTACACCGAGCTGACGACCGCCGACGACCGCACCGAGCTCGTCGGCATCCTCTCGATCGTCGCGCTCATCGCCACCGCGTCGGCGTTCATCGCGTGGTTTCACCGGGCCTACACGAACATCGAGCTGCTTGGCGCCCGCGACCTGCGCGCCTCGCGCGGCTGGTCGATCGGCGCCTGGTTCGTGCCGATCCTCAACCTCATCCGTCCCAAGCAGCTCATGGACGACATCTGGCGCGCCAGCGACCCGGCGCAGCCCGCGAAGGTCGAGAGCGACTGGCGCATGCGGCCCGTTCCCGGACTGCTGCACGCCTGGTGGGCGCTGTTTCTCGGCGGCAACGCGCTGGGCAACGTCGCCGGGCGGATGATCGCGGACGCCGCGACGCCCGCCGCGCGGCAGTCGGCAAGCACCTGGGCGCTGGTGTCCGACGGCCTGCTGATCGCCGGCGCCGTCGCCGGGATCCTCGTCGTGCGGGCGGTCACCGACCGCCAGGAGAGGCGCGCCGCGCGGGTCACCGGTGGCGGTCAGCCGACCGCAGGCGCCGTCGCCACCGCCGGCGAGCGCCCGGCGGGTCTCGAGAACGTGACCGTCTGGCCGCCGATCTCGGCGTAGCCGGCTAGCCGTCGCGGCGCGCCACGACCGCCACGGTTCCGCCGCGCCGCGCGAGCGCGCAGGCCAGCTCGGCAGCGACCGCCACCGGGACGAGCGGCAGCGCGGCGATGGTGATGAGCGCGTCGCGGCTGCGCAGGGGCGCGTTGCGCTTCAGCGCGTGGTAGAGCCACGACGGCGTGCGGGTGGCGCGGTTGACGACCGACACCCACAGCCCGAACGGGTTGTGCTCCGCGAGGACGTGGTGGGTGGCGACCGGCTCGAGGCCGTGGCGGCGCAGCAGCGCGTGCAGCCCGGCGACCGTGAAGTGGGTGCGGTGGCGCGGGACGTCGAGGTGATACCAGCGCGCCCCGCCCGCCCGGGCCTGGACGCTGGCGAGGTTCGGCACGCCGACGAGCAGCCGGCCGCCCGGCGCCAGCCAGCCGGCGATCCGCTCGAGCGCCGCGCCGGGGTCGTCGAGGTGCTCGAGCACGTGCCACAGCGTGGCCGCGTCGAGCGAGCCCGCCGCCACGGTCGCCTGCTCGATGCCCGCCTGCTGCAGCTCGATCCCCTGGGCGCGGGCGCCGGCGATGCCGCGCAGCGACGGCTCGATCCCGTCGGCCTCCCAGCCGGCCGCGCGCGCCTGGGCGACGAAGCGCCCGCGTCCCGCGCCGACATCGAGCAGGCGGCCCGGCGGGCGTGCGCCGGCGCGCGCGAGGAGCGTCAGCCGGCGGCGGTCGAAGCTGCGCAGCAGCGGCCCGGCGAGGCCCGACCCGCGCGGGGCGCCGCCGCCGTAGGCGCCCGCCTCGTGCGCCGCCGGCGGCGCCGGGTCGAGGGTCACGGCGCTGCCGCAGGCCGAGCAGCGGACCAGCGCGTAGTCACCGGGGAGCGCCGGGTCCGAGCCGGGCACGGTGCGCCACGGGGCGAGCGCGGGCTCGCCGCAGGCC